>CAYHCX010000046.1:0-9718 GCA_964355095.1 uncultured Acidobacterium sp. | reverse complement strand
TTATGGGGGGCCGTCTCGAATCCGAGTGAGGCCAGGATGCGCGTGACCTCCTGGTCCGGCACATCCATGCCGAGCAGGCCGCTGATCCGCGCCCGTTCGAGTTCCAGCTGGCGCGGCGGTGGCGGCTGCGGGAACACATCGGCGATCACGCCCGTCGCCTTGCCGGCGCCAATCTTCTCGAGCAGCGCGCAGGCGCGGGCCATCGCGCGCGCCGGCGCCGTGACGTCCATGCCGCGCTCGAAGCGCATCGACGCTTCGGTGCGCAGGCCCAGTTGCTTGCTGGTCGTGCGCACGGAGGCGGGCTGGAACCAGGCGGCCTCGAACACGATCTGCGTGGTCGCGTCGCTGACTTCCGAGTCGGCGCCGCCCATCACGCCGCCGATGGCCTGGGCCCGCTCGGCATCGGCAATGACCAGCACGCCGGCGCTGAGCGCGCGGGTCTTGCCGTCCAGCGTCCTGATCGATTCACCCTGGCGCGCGGTGCGGACCGTGATGGCCCGGCCGCCGAGCTTGTGGAGATCGAACGCGTGCATCGGTTGCCCGAGCTCGAGCAGCACGTAGTTGGTGATGTCGACGATGTTGCTGATCGGGCGGATGCCGCAGGCCGTGAGGCGCGCCTGCATCCAGTCCGGCGACGGTCCCACCTTCACGTCGGCGATGGCGCCGACATAACGGCCGCACAGGGCGGGGTCTTCGATGGTGACCGGGATGGTGCCTGAACCAGACCTTGACGTTCGGAGAGCGGGGGCTTCAGCCCCCGCTGCGTCTTGGCGATGGCTCAAGCCATCGCCCTCCGAACGAACGCCCTCCGAACGCAGCGGACGGTTGTACGCGGTCGCGATCTCGCGGGCGATGCCGATCATCGACAGGCAGTCGGGACGATTCGCGGTGACGTCGAAGTCCATCACCACGTCCTGCTCGTGGCTTGCCCTGAGCGAGCCGGCAGGCGAGTCGAATGGCTCGAGGCCTTCGAGCGCGAGGCCGCGTACCGACATCAGCCGGCCGATTTCTTCGGCCGACTCCGGCACGTCAACGAACTCGCGGATCCAGGAGAGCAGGACCTTCATAGCCCGAACTGCTCCAGGAAGCGCAGGTCGTTCTCGTAGAACAGGCGGATGTCTTCCACGCCCCACTTGAGCAAGGCGACGCGCTCCACGCCCATGCCGAAGGCGAAGCCGGTGATCTCGTTGGGGTCATAACCCACCGCTTCGAACACCGCCGGGTGCACCATGCCGCTGCCGAGAATCTCAATCCAGCCCGTGCGCTTGCACATGGCGCAGCCCGCGCCCTTGCACTTGATGCACTGGATGTCGACTTCGGCGCTCGGTTCCGTGTACGGGAAGAAGCTCGGCCTGAACCTGATCGCCGCCCGCCCTGAGTGAGCGACGCCGTTTTCGGCGTCGCGAATCGAAGGGAACAACGCCTCGGCCATGGCTGCCAGCGTGCCCTTGAGATCCGCAAGCGTTACGCCTTTACCAACCACGAGGCCTTCGACCTGGTGGAACATCGGAGTGTGCGTGAGGTCGAGGTTGTCCTTGCGATACACCGGGCCGATGGCGACCAGCCGCACGGGAGGATCGTGCTGCTCCATGTGGCGGATCTGCATGGCCGACGTGTGCGTGCGCAGCAGGGTCAGGGGCTGTCCCACCTTCGCGCGCGAGCGCGCTTCGGTGGGTAAACCCTCTGCCGGGTGCAGCGGCGTCGCGAGATACAGCGTGTCCTGCATGTCGCGCGCCGGGTGTTCCTCCGGCATGTTGAGCGCTTCGAAGTTGTGGTAGTCGTCTTCGATCTCGGGCCCTTCGAGCACCTGGTAGCCGAGGCGCGTGAAGATGGCGCCGACCTCATCCCGGATCAGGCTGAGGGGATGGCGATGCCCGAGCCGCGGCGCGCGGCCGGGGAGCGTGATGTCCACGGCATGCGCGGGCCGGCGGGTGGCGGCGAGCGCGGCTTCGCGTTCCGCGACCGCGGCCTCCACTTCCTTCTTCAGCTCGTTGGCGCCGCGGCCGAAGGTCTTCTTCTGTTCGGGGGTGGCGGTGGCGAGGGCCTCCATGAAGGCCGACACCCAGCTGCCCTTGCGGCCGGCCCAGCGGGTGCGCAGGGCCTGCAGCTCGGCATCCGTACGGACATCGGCCAACTCGGCGCGGAACAGTTCCCGCGCCCGATCTGGACCGATGGAGGTATCGATGGGCGTCATGGAAAAAAGAAACCGGGTTTCTTTTTTTCTCGACTCAGGGGCGGCTGCAAAACGGGTCCAAAAAAAGAAACCCGGTTTCCCTTACGCCGCCGGAATTGCGGCTTTCGCCTGTGCGACCAGCTTGGTAAACGCCGCCGGTTCGCGCGCGGCGAGTTCGGCGAGGCTCTTGCGATCCAGTTCGATGCCGGCGGCCTTGAGGCCGCGCATGAACACGCTGTAGGAGAGGCCGTTCTCACGCGCGGCGGCGTTGATGCGGATGATCCACAGGCCGCGATAGTCACGCTTCTTGCGCTTGCGCCCGACGTAGGCGTAGACGCCCGCCTTCTCGGCGGCCTCTTTCATGAACTTGTAGAGCTTGCTCTTGTTCTGGAAGAAGCCCTTGGTGATCTTCGAGAGCTTCTTACGCTTCTGGCGACGTACGGTTCCGCGTTTGACGCGAGGCATGACTGTTCCTGTGTGCGATGTTGGGGGCCGGTGGTAACCGGACTTGAGCCAGCAGCTATATGCCCTGGCGGGCGCCTGATGTCGCAGCGAAAATGCCCCAAACCGCTGCCGCGACGCGCCGAACTGCGGGGCTTGGGGCTTGAGGCTTGGAATTTCTTTCCTCAAGCCCCAGGCCTCAAGCCTCAGGCCGCCTATTTATACGGCAACATCAGGTTGATCTTCCGGGCGTCGCCCGGCGTGACCACCTTGGAACCACGCGCGTGCCGCTTCGACTTCGTGGTCTTGCTCGTGAGGATGTGGCGCTTGAACGCCGCGCCGCGCACGATCTTGCCGGTGCCCGTCTTCTTGAACCGCTTTGCCGCGCCGCGGTGGGTCTTCAGCTTCTGCTTCTTAGCCATGCTCTCTATTCCCTAAACCGTCTGGGCGGAACTGAAGTTCCGCCCTTCTGGCGCTACTCGTTGGCGGCCGTCTCGGCCACGTCGGTCTTCTTGGCCGCCGGCTTCGGCTGGCCCTTCTTGCCCGTCAGGATCGTGTGCATCTGGTTGCCCTCCTGCCGGGGCATGGTTTCCGCCATCGCCACCTCGTCCAGGTCCTTGATGAGCCGCATCAGGATCCGGTGGCCAATCTCGGGATGCGCCATCTCGCGGCCGCGGAAGAAGATGGTCGCCTTGACCTTGTCGCCTTCTTCGATAAACCGCTCGATGTGGTGCTTCTTGAACTGGTAATCGTGTTCGTCCACTTTGGGACGGAACTTGATCTCCTTGACCTCGATCACCTTCTGGTGCCGTTTGGCTTCCCGGGAGCGCTTCTGCTCCTGGTACTGATACTTGCCGTAGTCCATGATCCGGCAGACAGGCGGAACCGCGGTCGGCGAAATTTCGACCAGGTCGAGGCCTTTCTGGCGGGCAAGAATCAGGGCCTGGGGCGGCGGCATGATGCCCAGCTGCTGCCCCGCGTCGTCAATTACGCGAATTTCACGCACGCGAATCCGCTCGTTGATGCGGAGTCGGTCGTCACGACGGGTCGGGCGAGATCTATCGAAGGCGATAAGGTTCCTCCAGCGACAAAGATTACTAGGATAGCGCTTTAGACCGGACCTCGGCAAGCGCGTCGGTCAGGAACTGTTCCAGGGGCCTGGCGCCCAGGTCGCCTTTGGCCCTGCTCCGGACCGCCACGGCCCGGTCGGCCGCCTCGCGGTCGCCCACTACCAGCATGTAGGGGATCTTCTGGAGTTGGGCCTCACGAATCTTGTAATTCACCTTTTCCTGGCGGTCGTCGCAGCGGGCCTTGAGCCCGGCCGCCTCCAGGGTGCCGGCCACGTCCTTGGCATAGTCCCGGTGGCGGTCCGCAATTGGCAGCACCACGACCTGCACCGGCGCCAGCCACAGGGGGAAGGCCCCGGCGAAGTGCTCGATCAGGATGGCGATGAACCGCTCAAAACTGCCGAAAATAGCGCGGTGAATGACCACCGGCCGGTGCTCGGCGTTGTCGGCCCCGGTGTACTTGAGGTCGAACCGCTCGGGCGCCACGTAATCCAGCTGGATGGTGCCGCACTGCCACTTCCGGCCAATTGCATCGGTGATGTCGAAGTCGATCTTCGGACCGTAAAAGGCGCCGTCGCCGGCGTTAATCGTGTAAGCCTGCCCGGCCTTCTCGAGCGCTTCCTTGAGCGCGCCCTCGGCGCGATCCCACAACGCGATCTCGCCGATGTACTTCTCGGGCCGCGTTGACAGCTTGGCCGTGTAGCCCAGGCCGAAGTCGCCGTAGATGCCCTTGATCAACCGCAGCAGCGCTTCCACTTCGCTGGCGATCTGCGTCTCCATCACGAAGCAGTGCGCGTCGTCTTGCGAGAACTGGCGCACGCGCGTCAGGCCGCCGAGCACGCCCGACGCTTCGTTGCGATGCAGCGGCGTCTGCTCGTGGAAGCGGATCGGCATCTCCTTGTAGCTATGTTTCTCGCTCGCGTACAGGAGGTAGTGGCCGGGGCAGTTCATGGCCTTGAGGCCCATTTCCTCGCCGTCGGCCGACTTCACCAGGAACATGTTCTCGCGGTAGTGCGACCAGTGCCCCGACAGTTCCCACAGCGCCTTGTTGTAGACGATGGGCGTCTTGACCTCGTCGTAACCGGCGGGGAAGAGGCGGCCGCGCATGTAGTCGGCGAGCGTGTTGTAGAGCGTGGTGCCCTTGCCGAGCCAGAAGCCGGCGCCCGGCGCCCACGGGTGAAACGTGAACAGGCCGAGTTCCTTGCCCACTTTGCGGTGGTCGCGCTTCTTGGCTTCCTCGAGGCGCGTGATGTGCTCGTCGAGTTCCTTCTGCGAGAAGAAGGCGGTGCCGTAGACGCGCTGCATCGGCTGGTTCTGCGCGTCGCCCTTCCAGTAGGCGTTGCTCGTGGTCGTCAGCTTGAAGGCCTTGAGCTTGCCGGTGGAGGGGACGTGCGGCCCGACGCAGAAATCGAGGAAGGTGTCCTTGTCCTTGATCGTGTAAACCGACACTTCCGGCTGGCCGGCCGTCTTCTCCGCGATCAGCTGCACCTTGAGCGGCTCGCCGCGCCTGGTGAAGAAGTCGATGGCCTCCTGGCGCGGCCACGACTGTCGCTCGTAGACCAGGTCCTGCGCCGCCAGTTCCTTCATTTTCGCTTCGATGGCCTCGAGGTCTTCGTGCACGAAGGGGCGCTCAACGACGAAGTCGTAGTAGAAGCCGTCTTCGATGGGCGGCCCGATGCCGCACTGGACCTTCGGGAACAGCGCCGTGACGGCCGCCGCGAGCAGATGCGCCGTCGAGTGGCGATAGAGCTCGAGGGCTTCAGGGCTCTTGTCGGTCACAATCCGGACGGTGGCGTCGGCGGTCAGCGGACAGGTGAGGTCCACCATCTTGTCGCCGACAAACGCCGCCAGGGCGGCATCGGCCAGGCGTGGCGAGATGGCCTCGGCGACAGCCCTGACGGGCGCGCCGGCCTCGACTTGCTTCGTCGATCCGTCGGGGAGGGTGACTGTGACTTGGTTCATGGAAATGCAGGTCCGCCTTCGCTCGCCGAACTTTCGCGAGCTACGGCGCGACAGCCTTCGCTCTGCCTTTGGCCACTTGGCGAAGCCGAGCCGTAGCCCTCGCCAAGTTCTTCAAAGGCGAGGGCGAAGGCTGGTAGGCGCGAATAGATTCGAACTATCGACCTCCTCCGTGTCAGGGAGGCGCTCTAACCAGCTGAGCTACGCGCCTGTCTCGTGCGAAATTCGGCCCAAAGCCGAGGAGAAAGTATAGCAGAGAAGGCCGCTATTCCGAACTTTACGACATCCCCTCGTCGTAGGTCGCGGCCACGGTGCCCGCGGGCGTGGTGACGCTGGTGCGATTGCCGTTCAGGTCGTAGCTGTAGCCGGCGACGGGCGCGCCGCCGCGCGACACGCCCGTCAGCCGGCCCGCCAGGTCGTAGCCGTAGGCCTCGACCGTCGCGACGCCGCCGATCGTTTCCGTGCGGCTCGCCAGTCGCCCGCCATCGTCGCGGGTGTACTCGCCGCGATAGAACATCGTCGAACCCCGGCGCGTCTCTTCGGTCGCGAGTGCCCCGAAGCCGCTGTAGGTGAAGGTGGTGGTGGTCGGCGTGGCACCGATCGCCGCCGTCAGCAACAGGCCGTCGCTGGCGCGGCGGGTGTAGGTGAGCGTGCCGGTGCGGGTCAGCAGGCTGTCGGCGTCGTAGGCGAAGGTGATCTCGTTGGCGGCGCGCACGCGCTCACTGGTGACCCGGAAGTTGTGGTCGTAGATCCAGCTGACCGCGCCGTTGACCGGACCGGCGAAGGTCTCGGCAGTTTGCAGCGAGCACAGCACCGCACACGTGAGGAATGCCGTGACCCTCATAAACCGCAAAGGATGTCTTACCGTTGCGCTCGTGTTGGTGGTCGCCCGTGTCGCGGCTATCGTCTCTTGTTCCGCGCCCGCCACAGGAGTAAGCCGCCTGCAACCATCCCGGCAGTTGCCGCGAGCAGCCGAATGGCGGGTGCGTCGAAGCGGGCCGGCGCAACGAGCAGACTCGTGGCGGCCAGCGCCAGGCCGATACCAGCGACGCGGCGTGTGCGCAGGCTTGCGCGCCAGTCCCACAAGGACTTCAATCGCGTCGCTGCGGGGTGGCGGGTCGTGCCAAGAACGAACATCAAAACATCGATATGCACAAGCGCGTAAGCCAAGCCAGCCTGTGCGAACGACCGGTCGTTGATCGTATCGGCCTCCGGAAGCGTGCCAAGCCATTGAATCAACGCCCATCCGACATATCCCGCGGCGATTGCGGCGAGGGTATTCGGCGGCGGCACGGCAGAGGGCCGAGTCGACAGTCCCTTTCGGAGTAAGCGCTTCTCGAGCAGCACGAACGGTACGCCGATCCCGATGCCGAGCAAGACCATCACCCCTAGTGTCATCGACGTTGACTCCAAGCAGCCGGGTCCAGTGAGCCTGCCACGATTGGCAGAATCGTCGTGGGCACTCGCATGGCCGCCTTGGTCAACTCCTGAACAAGATCGGGCTCGGTCCTTGCTCAGCCATCGTCCAGCCGGGGGGCGTAATCCCGCGTGCCGAAGCGAGCCGAGCTTGTGAAACTAGGGGGAGACCTGCAGAGGCACGCGACGATCGTCTCCAGTCACCAGGCGGGCGTCGGTGACCCGCCAGGCTCCACCGACGCGCTTCAGGTTAAGGGCGACTCTTCCTTGACCTTTCTCTCCCGTGATCGGGCATTCGATGCCCGCTTCGCCACCAGAACCCGAAATACTGAAGTTCGCGAGCCATGAGAGTCCCACGTTCTGGACCGCGCCGACCTCCGCCACGACGGTCGGGTGGGTGGAAATGAACGCCACCGCAGCCTTGTATGGTTCGTCGCTAATGAAATAACGATGGACAGCCGCGTAGGACAATACGGCGACAATTAAACATGCAGCCCCGATGGCGACTGTGCGGTTCATGACTCCCACCTATCTAAGACCAACTTCAACCCCGGCCGACGCTCCGAACGATAGCCCGAAGTTCTTGATGTTTCGTTGCAGCAATTTCGCAGTTGCGGCGAGGTACAGGTTGGCTTGGCCTGGCTCTGCAGTGATTCCGGCTTGAACTCCGACCTGTCCTGTCGCATACGCTACGCTATAACCGGCTTGCGCGAAAACGCCCATGCTCACACCAACGGGGCCACAACCGGCCGCCGCGTACCCAGGTGATTTTCCATCAACGTCGAAGCTGATTCCGCCCCCTGCGCCAGAGCCGTACCGGAAGGTGAGGAAGAAACGGCCAGTCGGGTTCTGACCAAAGCTGATCCCGCCGCCAAGTCCGGTGTACAGCGACGCCGAAATCGACCAGAGTCCATTGATGTCTACTCGGTTGATCGGATCCGATCGGACATACACGAACCGATTGATATCGTTCCCCGACTCAAAACCTAGCGGCTCAGCGGAGAGCCACCGCCCGGTCGCAGGGTCATAGTCGCGAACGCCGAAGCGCACGAAACCCGTGAGCGGGTCGTATAAACCACCCGCATAGCCAAAGGGCTGGAAGCCGGGATTGGTGTCGGTCGTCACCTGCCCGAACGCGTCGTAGTCGAGGCGCTGGATGATCGCGCCGGTGGAGGTGTTGACGACGAGGCGGACACTGCCGAGATGATCGGTGACCAGGCGGTAGCTCACGCCGGCGCGAATCAGATACTCCGGTGCCACCGCGCGGGCGCCGTAGACGAAGCGGCTGACGAGGGTGCCGGCGCCGTCGAGCTCCGCGATCGGGTGCAGTTGGCCCTGGTAGAGGAAGCCGTGGGTCGCGACACCGTTCACCAGCCGGCGGAGGCGGCGGTTGCGCCCGTCGACTTCGTACTGCACCAACGTCCCTGTCGGCAAGCCGACGGCCAGCAGATTCCCCTGCACGTCGTAGCTGAGCGTCGTGGTCGCGCCGGCTTCGGTCCAGCTCGCCACCTCGCCGTGCACGGTGTGCGTGTAGGTCCGCCCGCCGAGGGTGAGGATCCGATCCTGCTCGTCGTAGGTCGCGGCCGCGGTGCCAGCGGGGGTGGTGACGCTGGTGCGATTGCCGTTCAGGTCGTAGCGGTAGCCGGCGACGGGCGCGCCGCCGCGCGACACGCCCGTCAGCCGGCCCGCCAGGTCGTAGCCGTAGGCCTCGACCGTCGCGACGCCGCCGATCGTTTCCGTGCGGCTCGCCAGTCGCCCGCCATCGTCGCGGGTGTACTCGCCGCGATAGAACATCGTCGAACCCCGGCGCGTCTCTTCGGTCGCGAGTGCCCCGAAGCCGCTGTAGGTGAAGGTGGTGGTGGTCGGCGTGGCACCGATCGCCGCCGTCAGCAACAGGCCGTCGCTGGCGCGGCGGGTGTAGGTGAGCGTGCCGGTGCGGGTCAGCAGGCTGTCGGCGTCGTAGGCGAAGGTGATCTCGTTGGCGGCGCGCACGCGCTCACTGGTGACCCGGAAGTTGTGGTCGTAGCTCCAACTGACCGCGCCGTTCACCGGACCGGCGAAGGTCTCGGCAGTTTGCAGCGACCCGTCGTAGGCATAGGTCAGCGTCGTCGACGGCGTGGTGATCGCGGTCAGTTGCCCCGACATCGCGTGATAGGCGTAAGTGGTGTCGCCAGTCGGCGTCGAGAGCGTCGTGGGCCGGCCGGCGCCATCGTAAGTCCAGTTGATCACCTGGCTGTCGGCGCGGGTCACGCGCGTCGGCTGTTTGGCGAGGTTGAACTCATAACGCGTCGACGCCGCCCCGCTGCCCGCGTCCGGAGCCGCGTACTGCTCCAACTGATTGACCGGGGTGTACGACAGCACGTGCGCGGGACGTCCGGGTGGCGTCAGCGACGTCAGGTTGCTGTTGCCGTCAAAGGCAAATGACGCGATGCGGGCATCCGGGAAGGTCTGCTCGGTGCGGCGACCGAGCCCGTCGTTGGTGAAGTGAACCGTGCGCGCCAGCGGATCGGTGATCTCGGACACGTAGCCGCGTTCGTCGTACGTGAAACTGGTGGTGCGCGCGCCCTGGGTCTGCGTCGATAGCCGGCCGAACGCATCGTACGAGAACGTCGTCGGCAGCGAGGTCCCGACCTCGACGCTGGCGGGGCGGCCCGAGGCGTCG
>CAYHCX010000045.1:11574-31479 GCA_964355095.1 uncultured Acidobacterium sp. | reverse complement strand
GGCTTTAGCCGTCGCCAGGCCCCTCGGAGGGCGATGGCTTTAGCCGTCGCCAGGCGGAGGCTGAAGCCTCCGCCCTCCGAACCGGCCCAAAATCGCGGGCAGACGCCCGCGATTTGACGCCCCATCCCGTCCTCCGCTATCATTAGCAGTCGTTCGCATCGACTGCTAGCTGACAGAGCCGTCGAGTGCCAGAAACGTCACGATCCACATAACCAGCTAACGTTAGAGACGGAGAGCAACACATGGCTTTAAGACCGCTCCACGACCGCATCCTCGTGCAGCGCACCGAGGAAGAAGAGCAGAAGGTTGGCGGCATCATCATCCCCGACTCGGCTAAAGAAAAGCCGCAGCAGGGCAAGGTGACGGCCGTTGGCGCTGGCAAGGCCGACAAAGACGGCAAGCGCATTGCGCTCGACGTCAAGGAAGGCGACACCATCCTGTTCGGCAAGTACTCGGGCCAGGAAGTGCGTGTCGACGGCGAGGATTACCTCATCATGCGCGAAGACGAAGTCTTGGCGGTGATCGAGGGCGGGAAAAAGAAGTAAGGACGGAGATTCATTCACATGGCTAAGCAGATTATTTACGGCGAACAGTCCCGCCAGGCGATCCTCCGCGGCGTGAACCAGCTGGCCGACGCGGTCAAGGTCACCCTCGGCCCCAAGGGCCGCAACGTCGTCCTCGACAAGAAGTTCGGCTCCCCCACCATCACCAAGGACGGCGTGACGGTGGCCAAGGAAATCGAGCTCAAGGATCCGCTCGAGAACATGGGCGCCCAGATGGTGCGCGAAGTCGCGAGCAAGACCTCGGACACGGCCGGCGACGGCACGACCACGGCCACGGTGCTCGCCCAGGCCATCTATCGTGAAGGCGCCCGCAACGTGGTGGCCGGCGCGAACCCGATGGAACTGAAGCGCGGCATCGAGAAGGCGGTCGAGGCCATGACGGCCGAGATCAAGAAGATGGCGAAGCCGGTCAAGGGCAACATGATTGCCCAGGTTGGCGCCATCTCCGCCAACAGCGACCCGACCATCGGCGACATCATCGCCGCGGCGATGGAGAAGGTCGGCAAGGACGGCGTCATCACCGTTGAAGAAGCCAAGACCCTCGAGACGACGCTGGACGTGGTCGAAGGCATGCAGTTCGACCGCGGCTACCTGTCGCCTTACTTCGTGACCGACCCCGAGCGCATGGAAGTGGTGCTCGAGAACCCCGTCATCCTGATCCACGAAAAGAAGATCAGCTCGATGAAGGACCTGCTCCCCGTACTCGAGCAGGTGGCGCGCCTCGGCCGCCCGCTGCTGATCATCGCTGAAGACATCGAAGGCGAAGCGCTGGCGACCCTCGTCGTCAACAAGCTGCGTGGCACGCTCCAGGCCGCGGCCGTCAAGGCCCCGGGCTTCGGCGACCGCCGCAAGGCGATGCTCGAAGACATCGCCATCCTGACCGGCGGCAAGGCCCTGACCGAGGACCTCGGCGTCAAGCTCGAGAACATCAAGCTCGAAGATCTCGGCAAGGCCAAGAAGGTCACCATCGACAAGGACAACACGACGATTGTCGAGGGTGCGGGCGAAAGCAAGGCCATCGAGGGCCGCGTCAAGCAGATCCGCGTCCAGGTCGAAGAGACCACCTCCGACTACGACCGCGAGAAGCTCCAGGAACGCCTGGCCAAGCTCGTGGGCGGCGTCGCCATCATCAAGGTCGGTGCAGCCACCGAAACCGAGATGAAGGAGAAGAAGGCGCGCGTCGAAGACGCGATGCACGCGACCAAGGCGGCAGTCGAAGAGGGCATCGTGCCCGGCGGCGGCGTGGCCCTGATTCGCGCCAGCAAGGCGCTCGACGGCCTGAAGCTCGAAGGCGACCAGAAGATCGGCGTGGCCATCATCAAGCGCGCGATCGAAGAGCCCTGCCGCTGGATTGCCACCAACGCCGGCCTCGAAGGCTCGATCATCGTGGCCCAGGTCAAGGACGGCAAGGGCGACGAGGGCTTCAACGCCGCCACCGAAGTGTTCGAGGACCTGGTCAAGGCCGGCGTCATCGACCCCGCGAAGGTCGTCCGCAACGCGCTGCAGAACGCTTCGTCCATCGCCTCCCTCCTGCTCACCACGGAAGCGCTGATTTGCGACATTCCGGAAGAGAAGAAGGAATCGGCGGGCGGCGGCGGAATGCCCGGCGGCGGGATGGGCGGCATGTACTAGGCGCCTCTTGCCGGTGCCTGGGGTGCCTAACGGTGCCTACGGTGCCTAAAAGATTGCATCGGCCCGGGAGTGAACAACTCTCGGGCCGTTCTTTTTTAGCGGAGGAATCCGTCCGATCCGGTAATCACGCCGTTGCCCACGGCAAAGATGTAGGTGGGCCTCGGCTCGGTCATCTTGACGCTGTCGTCGATCGACGACCGGATCAACTCCTGACTCCGCTCATCTCGTGAACACCACCGGACTTGCAGGCGTGACTAGGCGAGACGTGTAGACCGTTTTTGCAGAACCGGGGAAGCAGCCGCCGATGATCAAGTTGTAAGCGAGCGGATCGGCTGTCTTCAGGAAGAATGAACTGTGGAAGGCGCCACGCGCGCCACCGCACACGCTGAACTCAGTCAAGCGATCCGAGAGGCGCGCCAGCGTGAAGCGGCCCGTGCCATCGTTCAACCATACCGCGCTTGGCGATGGTTGGGCCGGACGCGGCCTGGTTTGGTTGTAGGCGAATCCCAGCGTGGCTAGGTCGATGAACCCATCGAAGTTGACGTCGAGAACGCTGACGCTTAGCCCGAAGTCGTTTTCGAGATAGGTCTGGATGGAAGGGAAGGCGTCGAGCTTCTCGACGATGCCGGTCGGACCACCGGTATAAAGCACGAATCGCGCACCGCTCAGGCCGGTCGCCGGCGTGGTGCTGAGAATCTTCACGGCGTCTGGATAGCCATCAGCGTTGAAATCCGCAACGGCGTTCCCCTGCATGTTGCCGAACGTTGGCGTCACCAGCGCGTTCGGCGGCAGCGGCCGCGAGGCCGGCCCCGCAGCGCCCCCCCACAGCACATCCTGATCGCCGATCACATCGGCGTAGCCGTTCTTATCGTAGTCCGCAGTCACCGTGTAAAACCCAAAGGGCTTCCCTGTTCGCGTGCCGGTGAACACCGGGAACGGGTACCTCACATCGAATTGCGAACCATTCCATTCGAGCACGGCTGACGAGGCCCGATACGGGGCATACGGGCCGGCCACATCGTTAATCACGACAGCGGTACGCCCGCTCTTGTAAATGTCGCCGGCGCTACAGCCGTGGCTGTAGTCGATCGACTGCGGCAGCGTCGAAGTGCGATCAATCAACCGGCCGCTCCCGCCGAAGAACACCATGTCCTGTTCCCCCCACACACCGGGCGTACGCGGCGTGGTCTGGAGGGACAGATCCGCCGTTTCCCGACCCGCCGTGCAGAGGTAGAGATCGAGCTGCCCATCGCCGTTGAAGTCGCCCGCCAGGAACGTCCGCACCGACCAGCTCAAGGGCGCGGTTTCGAACAAATCCAGCGTGCGATCGACCACTTTCTCGTTGCGATTCGAAAGGACGTAGATGGGCGTCGGCGGCGAGACCGCCAGGATGGCGGTGCTGTCAATCGAAGCGACCACCAGCTCCTCCGCGCCGTCCGCATCAAGGTCCGCCGCGATCGCGAACCACTGCACCTCAACGCCCGGGAACGACCACCCGACCACTCGCGGTGTCTGTGCAGATGAGGTCAACACCGTGGCGAAGAATGCCACAGCCAGTAAGGGAACGCCGAGGAGCAAGCGCAGGCGGGTCAACTGGTTCGACACGCCGAAAATGGTAACTAAGTCTGGGTGTTGCGTCAACGGCCGCCTGGGTGTTCAGACCTGAGTGCAAGAGTGGATAGCGGGCGCCTCTCTGCGCCCGACGGTGGGATACAGGACCTGCATCAGGCCCTCCTCCTCCAACTGCCGAATGCCGTCATCGAACTGCTTGAAGCGCACCGTCGTGCAGCCGCGCGATGCCGAAGTGCTCCGCCGGAAAACGCGGGATGGGCGGGTACTTCAGCGCGACGCCGGCGTAGAGCGTGTCGCCGATCCCAAACTGACCGGGATTCACCAGGCCGACGACGTCCCCCGGATAGGCCCGGTCGATGGTCTCTCGCTTGCCGCCGAAGAACCGATAGGGACGCGAGGCCCGAATCTCGGCGCCCTGCCGCGCGTTGGTAATCACCATGTCTTTCTCGAACACCCCGGAGCACACCCGCAGAAACGCGATGCGACCGCGATGGCGCCGGTTCATGTTCGCCTGGATCTTGAAGACGAGCCCGCTGAAGTGCGGCGACACGGGATCGATCAGGCCCAGATCGCTGTTGCGCGCCGTTGGCGGCGGCGCCAGTTCGGTCAGCGCCTTCAGAAGCGGTTCGAGGCCGAAGTTCGAGAGCGCGCTGCCGAAGAACACCGGCGTGTGGCGACACTCGAGATACGCCGCGCTGATTTGCGACATTCCGGAAGAGAAGAAGGAATCGGGCGGCGGCGGCATGGGCGGGATGTACTAACGCTCGAATCTCGTGATCTCGTGATCTTGTGATTTGAGAATCTGAAGCAAGAAGGCCCGGTGGGGAGCGCCCCGCCGGGCCTTTTTGTTCTTCTTGGGCTGCGGATAATTCCCCGCGCCACCGGCAGGCTCCCCACTCTGTCTCCCCTGGTTGAAAGACAATCGTGCGAATCAGGCCGTCAGAACGTGGCCGGCCACTGGCACGAACCTTCCATAAGTTCAGGTGACAAATCACTGCCACCCCAAGGAGGTACCCATGTCGCGTCGTCTACTCGGCTTCCTAGTCGTCCTCCTCTTCTCCACCGCCACGCTCACATTCGCGCAGGTTCACGGTTCGCAGGCGCCCGAGGGCAAGCCGGCCAAGGCCGCGACGGTGGCACCGACTGCCGCCCTGCCCACCGCCATTTCCGGGCTGTCATCGAGCGGCCGGCACTGCCTTCCGCCAGCCGCCATCGGCACCCACTATCTGGGATGGGTCGACCAGCGCACCCGTGTCACGATCACGTTTTCCGCGGACTTCGACCCGGTCGCCTCGGCCACGTTCATGCGGTTTGGAGAACGGTCGCCGGACGGACTGGCCGAAGGCTACGACGAGGCCGACGATGACAGCGGCGGCGGTTTCAATCCGTCGATCGACGTCGAAGCCCCGTTTGGCGGATACCTGATCCTGTTTGTGAGTCCCTACGCCAACGCCGGCCCGGGCGGCTGCTATTTCTACAAGGTGGAAATCCGGACGCCTTGAGGCTCAGGGCATGACGGCCAGGAACTGAACGTCTGGGTTGTTGCGGATGCAGTACTCCAGCGCCCACTCGGATTCGAACAGCACCACCGGCCGACCTTCACGGTCGGTGGTGCCGCGGGTGCCGGAGGTCGATGCCGACATCGCGGCAATCTTGTCGGCCGGTCCCGCCACCCACCGCGCCGCCTTGTAGGGCAACGAGTCAACGTCGCAGGCGACGTTGTACTCGTTCTCCAGCCGCGCCTTCAGAACCTCCAGTTGCAGCGGACCGACCGTCCCGAGAATCGGCTCTCTGCGCCCGACGGTGGGATACAGGACCTGCATCAGGCCCTCCTCCTCCAACTGCCGAATGCCGTCATCGAACTGCTTGAAGCGCACCGTCGTGCAGCCGCGCGATGCCGAAGTGCTCCGCCGGAAAACGCGGGATGGGCGGGTACTTCAGCGCGACGCCGGCGTAGAGCGTGTCGCCGATCCCAAACTGACCGGGATTCACCAGGCCGACGACGTCCCCCGGATAGGCCCGGTCGATGGTCTCTCGCTTGCCGCCGAAGAACCGATAGGGACGCGAGGCCCGAATCTCGGCGCCCTGCCGCGCGTTGGTAATCACCATGTCTTTCTCGAACACCCCGGAGCACACCCGCAGAAACGCGATGCGACCGCGATGGCGCCGGTTCATGTTCGCCTGGATCTTGAAGACGAGCCCGCTGAAGTGCGGCGACACGGGATCGATCAGGCCCAGATCGCTGTTGCGCGCCGTTGGCGGCGGCGCCAGTTCGGTCAGCGCCTTCAGAAGCGGTTCGAGGCCGAAGTTCGAGAGCGCGCTGCCGAAGAACACCGGCGTGTGGCGAAACTCGAGATACGCCCGGTGGTCGAACACCGTTCCGGCGCCGCTCACGAGCGAGGTTTCGTCGATCAAGTGTTGCCAGGCCTGCGGCCCGAGCAACTCGGCCAGCCGCGGATCGTGCGCCGACGACACCTGCACGGGCGCCTCCTGCGCACGGCCCTTCCGTTCGTAGAAGTGCACCACCGCGTCCTGAAGGTCGAAAACCCCTCGAAACCGGTCACCGCTGCCAATCGGCCAGTTCATGGGCACGGCGTGAATGCCGAGCACGCGCTCGATCTCGTCGAGCAGGTCGAACGGATCGCGGCTGGGCTGATCGAGCTTGTTGATGAACGTCAGCACCGGCAGCTTGCGCAGCTTGCAGACCTCGAAGAGCTTCCGCGTCTGCGCCTCGATGCCTTTCGCGGCGTCGATCACCATGACCACGCCGTCGACGGCAAACAGCGTGCGATAGGTGTCTTCGCTGAAGTCCTTGTGGCCAGGGGTGTCGAGCAGCGTGAGGTGATGTTGGCCGATGTCGAACTCGACCGCCGCGGACGTGACCGAGATACCGCGCTCACGCTCGATGTCCATCCAGTCGGACACCACCGCGCGCTCCGACTTGCGCCCACGCACGGCGCCGGCCAGCTCGATGGCACCGGCGTACAGGAGTAATTTCTCGGTCAGCGTCGTCTTGCCGGCGTCCGGGTGGGAAATGATGGCGAAGGTGCGCCGTCGCGCGACTTCGGCCGCAAGCGTGGGATTGGGCGTGGCAACCGTCAACGTGAATCTAACCCTTCAGGCCGCAGAAAGCGGCCACAGATCACGATCACAGCCGCAGAAAGCGGCCACAGATCACGATCACAGCCACAGATTAAACACAGATTAAGCACAGATTTGTTGGACCAATGAAATCGCTGCAAACCGACCCGTGTCGAGAATGGCCGGCTTGTTTGATGTTCTAGATCTGCGTCTAATCGGTGTTCAATCCGTGGCTGTCTTTCCGTGGCCTATCTGAGGCCTGCCATGAATTTTACCAGTTCCCCGCCCCAGATCGCCGGAATCGAGTGCGTGCCGTGCCCGCGGGTGGCGTCGGTAATCGGCAGCAGGATGAACTGGTGAACAGGTAGTCGCGGGCGACGAAGTCGCCGTCAACCGGGGCGGGATAGGTGGACTGCGTGAAGGCCGGCGTGGCAATCAGCAGGCAGGCAAACATCAGGGCCGGCACGGTGCGCGTCATGCGCGCATGCTACCGGAGCGTGAAGGTCAGCTCAATCGTGATGATCACCGGGACCGGCTCGCCCTGGCGCATCCCGGGCCGGAACTTCCACATCTTGGCGGCCTTGATCGCTTCCTGATCGAGGCCAAAGATCGGGTCGAGCGACCGGGTCACCTTCACCTCGCCGACCGAACCGTCGGGCATGACGATGCATTCGAGCCAGACCGAGCCCTGGACCTTGGCGCGCATGGCGTCGGCGGTATACGCCGGCTTCACTTCGCGCAGCACCACGGGCAAGGTAATGCCGGCCCCTGGCCGATAGGCGCCGCCGCCGGTGCCGCCGCCGAAGCCGGCGCCGAGGCCCGACCCCTGACCCGAACCGACGCCTTGCCCGGTGCCCGTGCCGGCTCCCCCACCAGAGCCGGCGCCCTGCGACTCGGTCGTGGTCGGCACGCTCTGAATGACGCCTGGAAGGGTTTGTTCCGCGGACGCGAGGGCCTGGGCGGGAATCAGGAGTTCGGCCGGCGGCGGCTCCACCTTGGGTGGGTCCGGCACCGGCGTCGGGGTCTTCTGGACCGGGACGGTGATCTTTTCCTTGCCGGGCAGCTCCGCCTTGCGGGGAGGCTCCGGGGCCTTGTTGCCGCCACCGCCGCCACCGCCGCCCGGGCCGGGAACCGCCAGCCAGACGATGTCGTTGATGGGCGCGTCGGGCAGAAACTCCGCGGCGTTGGGTTGCGGCGCAAACCGGAGGGCCAGCAGGATGATCAGCCCAAAGGCCAGGTGCGCGGCCATGGAGGCGCCGACGCCGAAACCCGGCCGGCGCCCTTCGAACGAAAAACGCGGTTCAACCGGTCGGTCCGTCAGGTGCAGGGACGCCGTTCGCGAGTCGTCTTTGGGACGCGTGGGTGTGGACTCGGCCATGGGCAGAACAGTGGACCCACGGCCATTCTGACCGACGGGTTATGGCCTGACAAGTGCAAAGCCAGCGCCATGCTTATTTGACGCCGAATGGGGACGGTTGGCTTCG
The DNA here is from genome assembly GCA_964355095.1 of uncultured Acidobacterium sp. Classification (GTDB taxonomy): domain Bacteria; phylum Acidobacteriota; class Vicinamibacteria; order Vicinamibacterales; family UBA2999; genus 12-FULL-67-14b. The sequence goes on along the minus strand of CAYHCX010000045.1, from coordinate 23,147 downwards.
GGATGGTGCTGATGTGCTGGGGTGCTCTTCAGGCCCGCACGTTAGCACCCCAGCACACCAGCACGTCAGCACCACCAAGGTGTTACAATCCATCCACGGTCGCCGCTTTCTCGCGACCTCAAGGAGTTGTCATGGACGTGGTTGCCCTGTTCGGGCCCATCGGAATGCCGGAAATGCTCATCATTCTGGCGATTGTGATTCTCATTTTCGGCGCGAATCGCCTGCCGGAACTCGGCAAGGGTATTGGCGCCGGCATCAAGAACTTCAAGAGTTCCATGAAAGACGGCTCCTCCGAAGAGAAGTAGCCGCTACATGACGAGGCGGGCGTCACCCGTTCGCCTTGTCACGCGCTCGCGGTCGAGATACTCCAGCAGCGGGATCGCAAACTTTCTCGAAATTCCGTACTTGTCCTTGAAGGCCGTCACATCCACGGTGGCCTTGCCGTCCGGCGTCCCCACCTTGAGCGCCCGGATTTCGTCCTTCAACACCTGCAGCGCATCGGCATGGAACGTCAGGGTATCGAGGCGGACGAGCGCCTTCTCGCGAATCAACAACGCCGTCATCTTGTCCACCACCGCGGCTGGAGCGGCGGCCGCGGCCTGGACGGCGGCGGCATCGGGTGGCTTCAATCCAGCCGACCGGTAGGCCGCCAGGATCGCGCCCTTGACGCGGGCGTCTTCACCCGTGACCGCCACCTTGTGCGTGGCCAGTGCCAGGCGGTCGTTGCCGACGAGCACCTTCGCCGCCTTCAGGTCCTCAACTACCTTCTCGAACACTGACGGTTCCACGCGCCTGCCCACCGACGCCATGGCGGAGGTGGGCGCCGACACCTTCTCGCGGGCCTCTTCGCGCGGCAGGCCGTCACTGAGGGGATGGGCGCGATGGAACGCCGTGACCAGTTTCACCAGCGCCTCCGCCGCGTGAACCAGGTGGCGGGTCGCCACCACGCGCTCCCCCGCCGTGACCACGCCGCGCGCGGCCAGGGCCTCGAGCCTCGCCGGCACGCGCGCCGGCGGCACGCCCGCCCGCGACATCAGCGCGTCGCGCGGGATGCCCGGAAGGCCGGCCGCGGTCACCATGACCGCCACCGCATCGGCTTCATCGCCGGCCCGGCCGATGTCCAGCTTCACGAGGCTGTCGAGCCCGTCGGCGCTGCGCACACCGGGCCGGGTCGGCGCCGGGTCGAGCACGACGCCGCCGCCAATTGTGATCGACGGCGAGTAGGCGCGGATGATGAAGCGATCGCCGCGCGTCAGCACGGCGGCCCCTTCGAGCCGCACCCGCACGAAGGCGCGGCCGCCCGGCTTCACCTCGCCGTCCGCGGCGCCGGCAATCGAGACGCGGCCCAGCACTTCTGCGGTGCCGTGGTGGAGGCGCACGCGCGCCCCATGCTTGAGCGGCTTGCTGGACTCGAGCAGATCCACCACCGCGTCGACGCGCCGCGTCACGCTCAGCGTGCCTGGCGTGGCGAGCGTCTCGCCGCGGCCGACCTCGGCCACCTCGATGCCGCCCAGGTTGATCGCGGTGCGCTGGCCAGCCAGCGCCGCCGTGGCCGGCACGCCGTGCACCTGGATGCCACGGACCTTCACCGGGCGCCCGGCCGGCAACATCACGAGCTCCTCGTCCATGCCGATGCGGCCCGACACCAGCGTGCCGGTGATCACCGTGCCGAAACCCTTCATCGTGAACGCCCGATCGATCGGCAGCCGCACACCGCTGTCAACGGGCCGGCGTCCGACCAGCGCCGCCTGCGCCGCGATGGCGGCGCGCAGCGCAGCCAGCCCCGCACCCGTCTCCGCCGAGACCTCAACCACCGCCGCGGATTCGAGAAACGAACCCGTGACGAGATCGGCGACGTCTTGGCGGACCAGGGCGCGCGTCTCGGCGTCGGCGGCGTCCGACTTGGTCAGCACGACGATGCCGCGCGGGATGCGCAGCAGGCGGCAGATGTCGAAGTGCTCGCGCGTCTGCGGCATGACCGACTCGTCCGACGCCACGATCAACAGCACGCAGTCGATCCCCCCGACACCGGCGAGCATCGTCCGCACGAACCGCTCGTGGCCGGGAACGTCGACAAACGCCACGCGCGTCTCGCCCATCGTGGTGTGGGCGAACCCGAGTTCGATGGTGATGCCGCGGGCCTTCTCTTCCTTTAGCCGGTCGGGATCGATCCCGGTGAGCGCGCGGACCAGCGTGCTCTTGCCGTGATCGATGTGGCCGGCCGTGCCGACAACGAGGTTGGTCATCGCCGCTTCTTGGCCTTGCGCTCGCCCTTGCCGGGCCGCTGCGCCTTGCGCCGGCGGCGCTCTTCAGGGGTCCCCTTGCGCTGCTCCTTCTTCGGCCGGGCCGAACTGCGCGCCGGGCCGCGGCCGCGCTCGTCCTTGCGGACTTTCGCGAGCACGTCTTCCAGGCCGAGGTCGATCTGCCGCCGCTCCATGTCGACGCGAACGATCTGGACGCGGACCCGGTCGCCCAGCCGGTACATCTTCCGGCTGTTCTCGCCGAACAGCGCGTGCGACTGCTCGATGAACCGGTAGTAATCGTCGGCCATCGTGCTGACGTGGACCATGCCTTCGACGTAGTGATCGACCAGTTCGACGAACATCCCGAACGCCGCCACCCCGGTAATGTAGCCGTCGAAGACGTCGCCGACCTTGTCGGCCATGAAGCGGACCTTCTTCCACTGCAGGATCTCGCGCTCAGCCTCCGCGGCGCGCTTCTCCATCTCCGAGGTGTGACGGCCGACTTCCGGCAGGTCTTCCTCCAGCTCCGCCCGCCGCTCGTCGTTGACCTTGGTGTGCCGCAGCTCACGCAGCAGGCGATGGACGACGAGGTCCGGATAGCGGCGAATCGGCGACGTGAAGTGCGTGTAGGATTCGGCGGCGAGGCCAAAGTGCCCGACGTTGGCCGGGTCGTAGCGCGCCTTCTGCATGGTGCGCAGCATCAGCAACGCGATCGGGCGCTCGGCCGGGTTGCCGCGAATCTTGTCGACCAGCTTCTGGAAGTGCATCGGCGTCACGTGCCCTTCGGAGGCGCCGAGGCTGAACCCGAACGCGCTGACGAACTCCTCGAACTGCAGGACCTTGAGCGGGTCCGGCTTCTCGTGGATGCGGAACAGGGCCGGCATGCCGTGTGACTCGAGGTGCCCGGCCACGGTTTCGTTGGCCAGCAACATGAACTCCTCGATCAGGCGGTGCGCGACGTTCCGCTCCGACGCGATGATGTCGGCAATGAAGCCGTCTGCGTCCAGCACCACCTGCGCCTCGGGCAGGTCGAAGTCCACCGACCCGCGCCGGCGGCGGCGGCCATTGAGAATCTCGAACAGCCCGCGCATCAGCTCGAACATCGGCACCAGCGGCTGGTAGTTGGCGATCACCGCCGGGTCGCGATCCGTGAGGATGGCGTTGACGGCGGTGTAGGTCATCCGCGCGTCGCTGCGGATGATGCCGTCGTGCATCTCGTGCCGCACGACCTCACCCTTGCCGGTGACCTCCATCAGGCACGACTGCACCAGGCGATCGACGTGCGGGTTCAGGCTGCACAGTCCCGTGGCCAGCTCCGGCGGGAACATGTGGATGGCGCGCTCCGGAAAATACACGGAGGTGCCGCGTTCATAGGCCTCGCCGTCGAGCGCGCTGCCGTCACGCACGTAGTGCGCCACGTCGGCAATGTGCACGCCCAGCCAGTAGTGGCCGTTCGGCAGCCGCTCGATCGAGATCGCGTCGTCGAAGTCGCGCGCGTGCTCGCCGTCGATGGTCACCACCGTGCGGTCGCGGAAATCGGTGCGGCCGGCCAGGTCCTTGTCGCGGACCGCGCCGCCGATGCGCGTGGCTTCCGCGACGGCCTCCGCGCCGTGTTCATCCGGGATGTTGTGCTTGCGGAGGATGATCTCGGTGTCGACACCAGGGTCGTTGATGTCGCCGAGGATCTCGGTGATGCGTCCGGCGGGGCCGCGGGTCGGCGTCGGCCAGCGCGTGATAGTGACGGTGACCATCTGCCCCGCCTGCGCGTCCATCGACTCGCCCCGGGGAATCTGCACCTCCGCCGTCAGCCGCTTGTCGAACGGGACGACGAACGCCAGGCCGGTGGCGTCGATGTCGAAGCGGCCGACAATGCTGCTCGAGGCGCGCTCGAGCACCTGGACAATCTTGCCTTCGGCGCGGCCATCCTCGCGATAGCGCTCAATACGGACGACCACGCGGTCGCCATGCATCGCCTCCTGCAGGTTGTGAGCGGCGACGACGATATCGCGAGTCAGGCCCTCGATCGGCCGCTCGGGCGCGACAAAGCCGATGCCGGACGAATGCCCGTCGAGCTTGCCGACTACCAGGTCCATGCGATCGGGCAGGCCATACAGCTTGCCCCGGACGAGCACCAGCTCGCCGTCGGCGACGAGATGGCGCAGCAGGCGCTTGACGAGGACACGGTCGTCCTTGGCAATGCGGAGCACGCTGAACAATTCGCGCGCGGTGGCCGGATGGGGCACGCGGGCCCGCATCTGGCGGAGGAGGTCTTCACGGTTCATGAATCACGATCACTTGTAAGTCACCGACATTGGTAGTGGTGCGCCCCAGCCGAATCAGATCATCGAGAGGCGCGAAAAACGACAACGAATCGTTCGCCGCGAGCACGGCGCCCGGCGGCGGGAGGCCGGCCGCCGCCGCCCGCGTCATGGTGGTGGAATCGACAATGGCGCCGGCGACGCCGGAGGTGCCGTCGATGCCGTCGGTGCCGATACTGGCCGCCGCATACGTGCCGGGCAGCGCCTGCAGTAATTCGGCAATCGACAGCACGAACTCGAGATTGCGGCCACCGGTGCCGGCGCCGGTCACGCGGACGATGGTCTCGCCGCCGGAAATCACGCACAGCGGCTGGCGCCCGCCGCGCGCCAGGCTGCGGGCCCGATCGAGCCAGGCCGGCCCCGCCGTCTTCGCTTCCCCCACGATGGGTTCGTCGATGACCGCCACCTCGTAGCCCCGCGCCACGGCGGCGGCCCGCGCGCCGGCCAGGGCGTCCATGCGGCCGCCGATCACCCGAGCCGTCGCGCGGGCGAGCGAGGGATGGCCGGCCTTGGGTGTATCGGGCAGCTCGCCCGCCAACCCGCGGCGAATCACGGCCCGAACCGAGTCGAGGTGATCGCCGCCGCCGAACCGCTCGAGCGCGGCGGCCGCATCGCTCCAGGTGGTGCCGTCGGCAACCCCGGGGCCGGAGCCGATCGCATTGAGATCGTCGCCGACGACATCCGACAGCGCCAGCGTGATGGTCATGCCGACACACGCGGCCGCCAGGCGGCCGCCCTTGACGTTCGACAAATGCCGCCGCACGGTGTTCAGCGCGTGGATGTCGGCGCCGGCGTTCATCATCAGGCGGGTCGTGCTGATCTTGTCGTCCAGGGTGATGCCCTCAACGGGCGCGGCCATCAGCGCCGACGCCCCACCCGACAACAGGATGACCAGCACCTCGCCCGAGTGCACGCCCTGGGCGAGTGCCAGCGCGCGCCGGCCCGCCCGTTCGCTTCGCGCGTCCGGAAACGGGTGACCCGACTCGATCCACTCGACGTTGGCGGGCAGCCCGTCGTCGGCGTGCGTGCCGATGGCCACCGCGTGCTGAACGGACAGATGCGGCACCGCGCCAAAGGCGGCCGCCATCGCCGAGGCCGCCTTGCCCACGGCCACCACGTGCAGCGATCGCGTGGTCAGCACCTCGGCCAGTGACGGATCGGCCATGGCTCGTTCGACGACACACGCGGCGCTGACCGCGTCGACACCGGCGCGGACAATCGCTTGGAGGTCGTGCCTGAACGCTGAGAGTGAAACCGTCAGTGGACCTTGCAGGGGTCGACCCAGCCTGACAGGCCGGTCACGACATCGAACTCACGGAGTAACTGGGCAACCACTTGATTGGCGTTGGCTTCTTCGGAGAGCCGGTCCATTTCGGAGATGATTTTGAGGAGGGCGGCTTCGGCGCTGTTGATGGCCTGCGCGCTGTAGTACTCGCGCTGTTCCTGCAAGCACTGGTGATGCTTGATGAACTCTTCCCGATAAAACTCGGAGAGCGCCGAAACCGAGGCCGGTACGGCGTTAGCCATCAGAAAGCGCGGGATTCTGTTCCTCGCCCTCGGCATATTTGATGAATTTCAGTGTAGGGCGTTCAGATGAATGTGTCAACGGGGCGACATTCACGGACGTCCCGTTTCAATTTGACCGATTGTTCATTTGGCGGAGCGAGACGCCACGGTGCCGGCGGTGGCTCCTACCCCCAGCCCGCCCAGGATCATCACGACCGACTCCCTCACGCCGAGGAACTGCAGGGATCCGGCCCCGGCCAGACCGGCGAGATCCGGGCCCAGCCACCGGGTGGTCGCGGAGTACAGCAGACCGACCAGCGCCAGCGCCACCGCCGCACCGGCGCCGCCGAGCAACAACCCTTCCACGATGAAGGGGCCGCGGATGTAGCTGAACGGCGCGCCGACCAACTGCATGATGTCGATCTCATCGCGGCGGGCATGCAGGGAGAGCCGCACCACTGCCGCCACCGTGAAGGCGGCGCCCAGCATCAGCACGACGGCGACCACCGCGCCCGCGATCCGCGCCGTGGTGACAATGGCCACGAGCCGGGCCAGCCAGCGGCGATCGTAGCGAACATCGGCCACGCCGTCGCGGCCGCCGAGGCCGGTGGTCAGGTCGTCGACCGCCGGACCGCCCGCGGACTCGGTCCGGAGGCGAACCTCGAACGCCGCCGGGAACGGGTTCGCCGCCAGCGACGAGGCCACGTCGAGGAGCTCGGGGAAATCGGCGCGGAACCGCTCGAGCGCGCGCTCCTTGGATACGTACTCGACCGCCGCCACGGCCGGCTGCTGCCGGAGGTATTGCTCGAGGCCGGCACGCAGTTCCTCCGAGACGTCGTCGTAGAGATACACCGAGACCTCGGCGGACTCCAGCCACCGATCGAGCGACCGTTGCACGTTGACCGACGCCAGGAGGAACCCGCCGAGGGTGGCGAAGGCAATGGCAATGGTACCAATCGAGATCGCCGCCGAGCGGCCGGCGCGGCGCAGGCTGGCGAACGCCTCCTCGAAGGCATAGCCGATCACCGTCATTGCGGCGCCTCCGGCAGGCCGGCCAGCTGGCCGTGCTCGAGTTGCACGACCCGCCGGCCCACCCACTTGATCAACTCGCGATCGTGCGTCGCGACCACCACCGTGGTGCCGCCGGCGTTGATGTCGCGGAACAGGTTCATGATCTCGAGCGACAGGTCCGGGTCGAGGTTGCCCGTGGGCTCGTCGGCGAGCACGAGGTGCGGTTCGTTGACCAGCGCGCGCGCGATCGCCACCCGCTGCTGCTCGCCGCCCGACAGTTCCTCCGGCCGGGCGTTCAGGCGGTGCTGCAACCCCACCCACTTCAGCACCTGATAGGTCCGGCGGCGCTGGTGCTCCACCGGCAGGCCGAGCACCCGCAGCGCGAACGACACGTTCTCGAACACGGTCTTGGTGGGGATCAGCTTGAAATCCTGGAAGACGAACCCGACCGTGCGTCGATAGGCCTGCACTTCATGGCGGGTCAGCCGCGAGAGGTTGCGGCCGGCGACGATCACTTCACCGTCGGTGGGCCGCTCCTGCAGCAGCAACAAGCGCAACAGGGTGCTCTTGCCGGCGCCGCTCGGGCCGGTCAGGAACACGAACTCGCCCTTGTCGACCTTGAGGTTGAGGTCGCGAAGGGCGTGCATCCCGCGGCCGTAGACCTTGCCGAGCCCCTGCGTCTGGATCACGGACGGTAGTCTACTAGCTTCAGTCGCACGCGGCCGAATCCGGCCGCGACCTCCACCATCAGCGGCACCCGTCGCGCGTCATCGCTCAGCCAGATGGTGGACTCGATCGGTTGGCGCCGCTGCACCCGCGCCGAGAATCGCGGCTCGAGGCGCAGCGCGGGAATGCTGGCGCCGTCAATCACGACCGCCTCCCGGACCGGCACCGACACCGTCAGGGCCAGGCTCCGGCCGGCTTCGTTGAGGGGCATGGCCAGGGCGTATCCCGGCGCCACCGGCATCGTGCGCACGTACCACAGCGCCGTCAGCGCGTCCCGCGCGCCGGGCGGCAGCGGCAGCGACAGCGCGCCCGGGCCGCGCGCCGCCGCGGGGCTGTCGCCGGATCGGACCCGCCGGCCGGCATGGTCGTAGGCGTAGATCCGGTCCACGGCGCGCCGGCCCTCCCGGAGGTACCGCCGGTGCAGCAACGGCTTCAGTTGCGCGTCGGCCGAGGTCCGGAAGCGGTCGTGCGCCTCGAAGAACCGTGACACCCAGGGCGCGGTGTCGACCGACACCTCGAACACCCACGCCGGCGACTCCCCCGCCGCTCCGCGGTCCTCGGCGTCGGGCGCCACCACGCGAAGCGTGATGCGGCCGGCGGTCAGGTCCAACGGACCGTTGAGCCACTGCACGTCGTAGGCCGCGGTCTCGCCCACGGCGAACGGCGCCGGTCCTGGCGCCGGCGGTTCCGCCATCGACACCTCGTCCAGCGCCGCTTCGCTCGCCGCCGTCCACTCCACCTCGTAGATCACGCGGTCGTCGAACCTGGCCCGTTCGACGAACGGCGACGCCGCGCCGCCCGCGCCAGCCAGGTCCGTGGGACTCACCACGAACCGCACGTTCAGTTCTTTCAGCGTCGCCCGCGCATCCGCGCCGGCCGGTTCGGCGAACGCATCGACGAGCGAGGGATAGAACGACGGCCGCTGCCCGCTGTAGCCGTTCACGATGGGCCGCCCGTGTTCAAGCGACTCCACCATGAACGGGGAGTTCTCGCGATCCAGCGTCAACGGCAGGTATAACACCGCCCCGGGATCGCCGTGGTCCGCCAGCCAACGCCCCGTCGCTGTTGACGCCGGCGGCGCCGCCACGAACGCGAGGGGCGCATTGACATATTCGAGGCACATCACCGCCGTGATGATCGCGACGGCGCCGGTCTTGAGGCGCGCCTGCGAAATCCCGACGCCGGCCAGTACGCACAGCCCCAGCATCACGATCACGGCGAAGCGCGCCGGCGCGCGAATGGCCTGGAAGCCGAAGACGTGATCCGCCACCCAGGCGTAGAGCGGGCGAATGCCCTCGGGCCCGAGCGACAGCACCAGGCCCGCCACCACCAGCACCGCGGCCGACACCACCACGGGCCGCGCGTCACTGCGCCAGCCGCGCCACAGGCCACACGCGGCCAGCCCGAGCAACACGAATCCCGGGAACATCTGGTGTTCGACGTGGCGCCGGTCTCGCGCGCCCGGCGCCGGCGCCCGAGGCGCCAGCACGCCCGTGCGCCCGTAGACCAGGTTGTCGGGCGGCACCTGCGTGTAGCTCTGGAGCGACGCGGCATGCGCGGCGGCCTCGAACAGGTTCCGGCCGAAGCCCTCCCGCTGCTGCGATTGCCAGTACGGCCACACCACGGGCACCACGAGCACCGCGCCGACGACCGCGGCCGCGGCCATCCGCGACCAGAACCGCCGGCCGCGCCACTGCCCCGTGGTCCACGCCAATGCGACGGCCGCGGTCGCGATCGCGATCGCCGTCATGACGCCGTAGTAGACCGACGACACGGCTTGCAGTGCCGCCATCGACCCAAGCAGCGCGGCGTCCGCCTTGCGGCGGGCGGCGGCGAGGCGGTACAACGCCAGGAACGCGAGCGGGAGGAAATACAGCGACTGCAATTGCAGGTGCAGCAAGTGGGCCGACCGGTATGGCCAGCAGGCCCACGCCAGGCCGGCCACCACCGCGGCCGGCGTCGATCCGGTCACGCCCTTGACGAGCGCATGCATCGCCAGTCCGCTGATCGCGATCGACCCGATCAGCAGCAGGTTGTAGCAGAGCGCGAGGCTCCCGCCCAGCGCGTAGACCGGGGCCACCCAGAGCGACTGCAGCAGCATGTGGTCGGAGAAGGTCAGTGACCCGGACGCGGGATGGAAGATGTTGGCGTCGAAGACCCGGCCCGAGAGGACCGCGGACGGATCGGCGATCCAGGCCTTCATGCCCGTGCCGAGAATCCACAAGTTGAGGAACGGATCGCCGGCGCCTTCAAGCGCGCCGAGATGCGAGGTGAGTTGGGTCGCGAGGGGCCAGGTCAGGACCACCGCGGCGACAAGATACAGTCCCGCCGCGCGGAGCCACATCGCTCAGGCCCCGATGGCCGCGCGCATCAGATCGGTGACCAGTTTGGGGTCGCCCTTGCCCTTCGTCTCTTTCATCACCTGGCCGACCAGGAACTGGAACTTCCGATCCTTGCCGGCCTTGATCTCGGCCACCACGTCCGGATTGGCGGCCAGCACCCGCTGCACGATTGGCGCGAGGCTCGAGGTGTCCGAGATCTGCGCCAGGCCGTCCGCGGCGACGATGTCCTCCGCCGCGCGTCCCGATTCGTACATCTTCGCGAACACGTCCTTGGCCACCGTGGAACTGATAGTGCCCTTCTCGACCATGCCGATCAGCCCGGCCAGCGCGGCCGGCGAGATTGGCACCGCCTCAATGCCCACGGCGCGTTCCTTCATGTTGCGCAGCACTTCGCCCATCACCCAGTTACTGGCGGCCTTGGCATTGCCCGATCGCCGCGCCGCGTCTTCGAAATAGTCGGCGACCCCTCGCGTCTGGGTCAGCAGGGCCGCATCGTAGTCGGGAATGGCGTACTCGGCGATCACGCGGCGGCGCCGCGCCTCCGGCAGTTCCGGCAACGACGCCGAAATGCGGTCGCGGCGCGCGGCATCCACCATCAGCGGCGGCAGGTCCGGCTCCGGGAAGTAGCGATAGTCGTGCGCCTCTTCCTTGCTGCGCATCGAATAGGTCTTGCCCTGCGCGGCGTCGAACAACCGCGTCTCCTGCACGATGCGGCCGCCGTGATCGAGTACGTCGATGTGCCGGCCGATCTCGTACTGGATCGCTTTCTCGAGATACCGGAAGGAGTTGACGTTCTTGACCTCGGTTTTGGTGCCGAGCGTGCTGTCGCCGGCGCGCCGGATCGACACGTTGGCGTCGCAGCGCAGGCTGCCCTCGTCCATGTTGCCGTCGCTGACGCCGAGCCACACCAGGATCTGCCGGAGCGTCTCGAAGAACAGGGCCGCCTCTTCGGCCGACCGCAGGTCCGGCTCGCTCACGATCTCAACCAGCGGCACGCCGCTGCGGTTGAAATCGAGGTAGGTCTTGCGATCGGAATCCGCGAAGCCCTCGTGGAGGGACTTCCCCGCATCCTCTTCCATGTGGATGCGGGTCAGCTTGACGAAGCGGCCGCCGACCGACGCCGGCATCTGCAGCCCGCCGCCCAGCGCGAGCGGCAGTTCGTACTGCGAGATCTGGTAGCCCTTCGGCAGGTCCGGATAGAAGTAGTTCTTGCGGGCGAACACCGACCGCTCCTGCACCTCGCAGCCGAGGGCCAGGGCGGCGGTGACGGCGAGATCCACGGCGCGCCGGTTGAGCACCGGCAGCGCGCCCGGCAACCCCACACACACCGGGCAGGTGTGGGCGTTGGGCGGCGCGCCAAACGCCGTGGCACAGCCGCAGAAGATCTTCGTGGCCGTGAGCAGCTGGGCGTGGATTTCCAGCCCGAT
>CAYHCX010000045.1:0-11474 GCA_964355095.1 uncultured Acidobacterium sp. | reverse complement strand
AGCCGCAGAAGATCTTCGTGGCCGTGAGCAGCTGGGCGTGGATTTCCAGCCCGATGACGGCCTCGTACGGCATGGCTAGATTCTAGAGTGAAAGTGAAAAGTGGAAAGTGAAAAGTGGAAAGCAAGAAGTGAAGAACCTCTCCCTTCTCACTTTCGACTTCTCACTTGTCACTTCGCAAGTTAAACCGACGGGCCCGCGGCAGCCACCGCCGGATCGGCGTCGGCAAAGTTCGTCGTGAAGTTCTCCACGAACATGCGGGCCAGCTTCCCGGCCTGGGCGTCATACGCCGCCTTGTCGCCCCACGTCCCGCGGGGATCGAGCACGCTGTCCGCCACATCCGGCACCGCCGTCGGCACCTCGATGTTGAAGACCGGGTGACGCCGGTACTCCACCGCGTCGAGCGCGCCCGACAGCGCGGCGCGAATCATCGCCCGCGTGTAGGCGATCTTCATGCGGCTGCCGACGCCGTAGGGGCCGCCGGACCAGCCGGTATTCACCAGCCACACCCGCGCCTGGTACTTCGCGATGCGCTCGCCGAGCTGCTTCGCGTAGACGTTGGGATTGAGCGGCAGGAACGGCGCGCCGAAGCAGGTGCTGAACGTCGCGCTCGGTTCGATCACGCCCTTTTCCGTGCCGGCCACCTTCGCGGTGTAGCCCGACAGGTAGTGATACATGGCGCCCTCGGCCGACAGCCGCGCGATCGGCGGCAGCACGCCGTAGGCGTCGGCCGTCAGCATCACGATGTTCTTCGGATGTCCGCCGGCGCCCGACGGCACGGCGTTGTCGATGAACTCGATGGGATAAGCGCCGCGCGTGTTCTCGGTCAGCGACTGATCATCGAAATCGAGCGCGCGCGAGTCGTGATCCATCACCACGTTCTCGAGCACGGTGCCAAAGCGGCGGGTGGTCGCGAAGATCTGCGGCTCGGCTTCCGCCGACAGCCGGATCATCTTGGCGTAGCAACCGCCCTCGAAGTTGAACACGCCGCGGTCGCTCCAGCCGTGCTCGTCGTCGCCAATCAACTGGCGCTCGGGGTCGCTCGACAGCGTCGTCTTGCCCGTGCCCGACAGGCCGAAGAACAGCGTGGTGTCGCCGGCGGGGCCGATGTTGGCCGAGCAGTGCATGGCCAGCACGCGGCGAAGCGGCAGCAGGTAGTTCAGGACCGTGAAGATTGCCTTCTTGTTCTCGCCGGCGTAGCTGGTGCCGCAAATCAGCACTTCGCGGGAGGCGAAGTTGATCGCCACCGCCACGTCCGAGCGGGTGCCGTGCCGGGCCGGATCGGCCTTGAGCGACGGCGCCACGAGCACCGTGAACTGCGGTTCAAAGGCGGCCAAGTCCCCGGCGGGCGGGACGATGAAGAGGTTGCGCACGAACAGGCTCTGCCACGCCAGTTCCTGGATGAAGCGGACCGGCAGGCGGTACTCGGCATCCGCGCCGGCGTAGAGATCCTGCACGAAGAGTTCCTGGTTCTTCAGGTGCGCGACGATGTCGCGGCGCAGCGCGTCGAAGTGGGCGGGCTCGATCGGCCGGTTGACCTTGCCCCACCAGACATTGCCCTCGCTCGAGGGTTCCTTGACCACGAACTTGTCGTTGGGCGAACGGCCGGTGTGCGCGCCAGTGCGGCACACGAGGGGGCCGTCCGCGGCGATGTGGCCTTCCTGGCGGCGAATCGCGTGCTCATACAACGCGGGCGCCGACAAGTTGAAGTGGACCGGCTTCGAGGAATGAACCCCGTGCGCATCCAAGCCGCGCCCCGCCTGTGCATTACTCATGTGAATATGACTCCAAACCTCGACCGGTGTCTCCCGGTCGCATCCAAGAGGTAAATGGTACAGATGGAAAAGGCGCTAAGTCAATCTCGTACGCGGGTTTGGGCCGAGACTGCTAAACTACCGGTAAACGCCGGGACGACCGGTCCCGTAACAGATGGCAGGACAGCCCAACGTCGACCTCGCCGCCCAGCCCCGTCCCTCGGACGGCGCCCATCCGTCTCCCGCCTCCGTCCTGGCGGCCGAGATCAAGGCGCTCGCCGCGCACGGCGACCGGGACGCCGCCAGGGAGCGCTTCGGGGCGCTAGTGGCGCTGCTCCAGCGGCGCGCAATTCGAATCGCGTTTCAGTACCTGCGCGACGTGGCGGATGCCGACGAAGTGGTCCAGGACGCCTTCATCAAGGTGTTCCTGCACATCGAGCAATACCGCAACGAGCTGCCGTTTGACGTCTGGTTCACGCGCATCCTGGTGAACGCCGCGTTGGATCGCATCAAGGCGCGGGCCAGGCAGCAACGGTGGATCAGCCACTCGACCGATGACGACGGGCGGCCGGCCGAGCAAGTGGCGGCCGGCGACGCCTCGAACGAACGCCGGTTGCTGGCGAAGGAGCGGTGGGCGCAAGTGACGCAGGCCGTGGCGGGGCTTCCTGACCGCCAGCGCCTGGTGTTTACGCTATGTCACCTGGACGAGCAGACGCCGGCGGAGATCAGCGCCGCCACCGGCATGAGTCAGGCCACCGTTCGGGTCCACTTGTTCCGGGCCCTGCGGAAGTTACGAGGAGTGTTGGGAGGCCAGGCATGAACCGGCGCGACGACAGCGAGCAGAACCACGACGCCGCCCTCGAGGCGTATCGGGTGGCTGCGCATGCCGAAGCTGACGGTCATTTCGACGACCGCGCGCTCGATGCCCAGCGCCACCAGATCCTCGCCCGTCTCGCCAACCTGGGCCACTCCGCCAAGGTCATCCCCTTCCCTGTCACGAGTCACGTCGAGGCGCCGGTCGCGGGCGTCAATCGCCGCTGGATCAGCGTCGCCGCGGCGGCCGGCCTGATCATCGGCCTGCTCGGTGGGCAGATCGTGCACCTCGTGCCGCAGCAGACGCGGCGTCTCGCGCCGATGGCCGCCGCCATCGCCCCGGGCGCCGCCACCGCCTCCGGATACGTGCCGGCACGGGTCAGCATTCCCCAGGATGACGGGCTGCTGGGCGAGGTGGATCTCGCCGTGCAGTTCCGCACCGCGAGCGAGCTGCGCGCGCTCGACGAGTTCACGCTGTTCCTCCACGAGCCCCAGTAGTGCTCCCGCCGTTTCCCGACGGGCCTCACCCCGCGAGGCCTTCGCCTCGCATCCCGCCCCAAAGCTAAGCTCTGCCGGTTCTCCGTAAACGCCCGAAGCGGGTCGGTCGTAACGCTTATTGAGCCATGGGCACCCTACGTAAGTCGTTCATTTGTTTGATCTTGTCTCTGTTTGTGTGCGCCGCGGCCCAGCCCGCCGCGGCGCAAGGTTACAAGTGGTGGCAGATGGAGCGGTTCCAGAAGAGCCTCACGCTGACGCAGGAGCAGATCGACCGGCTGGAGGCCATCTTCCAGACCGCCGAACCGTCCCTGCGCGCGCAGAAGGCCGCTCTCGACAAGTACGAGTTCAAGCTGTCAAAGGTCATCGCCGACACGGCGTCGGACGAAGCCACGGTCCTCCAGGCCGCCGAACGGGTCGAGTCCGCCCGGGCGGAGTTGAGCCGCACGCGCACGCTGCAACTGTTTCGCATGCGCCGCGTCCTATCTGAGGAACAGAACGCCAAGATGAAGGAAATGCACGACACCGATCGCCGCGAGCGCGATCGCCGGCCGCGGGGTCAGCAGTCCGACAAGCCGAAGGGCGAGCTGTCAGGCGGCGCGTGCCACTAATCACCGCAACCATCGAGACCCATTAAAGACCATGAGATTTCATACGAGTACGTTCGTCGCGGCAGCCTTGTGCGCCGCCACCCAGGCGTCGGCGCAGACGCCGGCGGCCGATGCCGCCCGTCACGACGCGGTGGTCCAACAGGCGGTCCGGACCTACCAGCAGGGCCTCACGGCGATCGGTTCGGCGGCTGCCCAGCCCGGCACGACGTCAGGGTCGCTGCGCGAATTGCGCCTCGAAGAAGCGGTGTCGATCGCCCTCGAGAAGAACCTCGACATCCAGGTGGCGCGCCTCGAGCCGCAGTCGGTGGACTTTCTCGTCGCCGGCTTCCGCAACACCTATCGCCCGTCGGTGACCTCCACGGTCGGCCTGCGCGACCAGTACCAACTGCCGACCAGCAGCCTGAACGGCGGCACCAAGGTCAACAACGGCACCCGCACCTACAACTTCGGCCTGACGCAGAACGTGAACAAGTTCGGCGGCAGTTACACGGTGAACTGGTCCAACCAGCGCGTGGAAACGTCGAACACGTTCTCCACGTTCAATCCCAGCTTCACGACCAATCTGGTGGCCGCCTACATGCAGCCGCTGCTGCGCGGCTTCAGAATCGACAACACGCGACAGCAGTTGCTGATCAACCTGATCAACCGCGACATCTCGGAAGAAAGCGCGCGGGCGACGATCACCCAGACGCTGGCCAACGTGCGAAACGCCTATTGGGATCTGGTGTTCGCGCACAGCGCGGTGGAAGTCGCGCAGCGCGCCGTGGAACTCGCCGACAAGCTGGTCGTCGACAACCAGGCGCGCGTCGAAGTCGGCACGCTGGCGCCGCTCGACATCGTGCAGGCGCAAGCCGAGGCGGCGACCCGCCGCCAGAACCTGGCCGCGGCCGAGGCGGCGGCGCAGACCGCCGAGCTGACGCTGAAGCGCTACCTGGTGAGCGGCACGGACGATCCGCTGTGGCGCCAGACCATTCGCCCGGTGGATCTCCCGTCGCTCGGTCCCGCTCCGTCCGACATCGACGGCGCCATCCGCAAGGCGCTCGCGGAACGCACCGACGTGCTCTCGGCCCGCAAGAACCTCGACTCCAGCGACATCAGCCTGCGCTACTTCAAGAACCAGTCGCTGCCGGCGATGGACCTGAATGCCAGCTACGGCGCACAAGGACTGGGCGGCACGGCCATTGTCCGTACCGGCCCGCTGGGCAACCAGACGATCTCGGAGATCATTCCCGGCGGCTACGGCGATGCGCTGTCGCTGCTCAAGGCCCGCGATTATCCGACGTGGAACCTGAATGTGACCATGAGTTATCCGATTGGCGGCAACCAGGCCGAGGCCCAGCATGCGCGGGCACGCGTGCAGCGGACGCAGGCCGAGACCCGCCTGCGCGCCCTCGAAGTGCAGATCGCCGCGGAAGTCGCCAACGCGGCGCTGACCGTGCAGAGCAACCTCAAGCGCGTTGATGCGGCGACCGCCGCGCGCGAGCTGGCGATGAAGCGGCTCGAAGCCGAACAGAGCCGGTTCGAGGTCGGCATGACGACCAATTTCTTCGTGGTGCAGGCGCAGCGTGATTTGCGCGACGCGCAGAACACGGAACTGCGGGCGCTGGCCGATTACCGCAAGTCGCTCGTCAACTTCGAGCGGGCGCAGCAGTCGCCCGCCGGCGGCGGTGGCGGCGGCTTGAACGCCAGCACCGGCGGACAGTAAGCCGCCGCGCGCGGCACGGATTCTTGGCGAGGGTGAGAGACGGATTCTTATGCGTAAATTTGTTTTGATTGCTTTGGTGGTGGCGGTGGCGGGTGGCGCCGCGGCGTACTTCGGCGTGTTCTCCCGTTCGGATGCGGCCGCGCCCGGGGCCGGTGGCCCGCAAGCCGGCGCGCAGCGTCCGCAGGGCACGGGAGGCGGCGGTGGCGGCTTTCCCGGCATGGGCGGTGGCGGCGGCCCGCGTGTGCCGATGACGGTGGAACTGGGCGCGGTGAAGAAGGGCGACGTCGCCGCGCACCTGACCGTGGTCGGCAATCTCATCGGCCTGCAGACGGTGGACGTGGCGCCGCGCACCAACGGCCGCCTGATGTCGGTCAACGTGCAGCTGGGCGACCCCGTCCGCCGCGGCCAGGTGCTGGCCAAGATCGAGGACCGCGAGATCGTCGAGCAGGTCAGCCAGGCCGAAGCCTCTCAGCAGGTGTCGAAGGCGACCATCCGCCAGCGCGAAGCCGACCTCAAGGTCGCCGAAGTCAACTTCGCGCGCTCGAAGAACCTCTTCGAACGGCAGCTCCTCGCCAAGCAGGCGCTGGATGACGCCGAGTCCCGTTACCTGGCCGCCGAAGCGCAGATCGACCTTTCCAAGGCGCAGTTGATGCAGGCCGAGGCGCGGCTCCAGGAATTGAAGATCAACCTGCAGAACACCAGCGTCACCTCGCCCGTCGATGGCTTCGTCGGCAAGCGCAACGTGGATCCGGGCGCCATGGTGTCGCAGAACACGCCGATCGCCTCGGTGGTGGACATCTCGAAGCTGAAGATGGTGGTGAACGTGGTGGAGAAAGACATTCGCCTGGTCACGGTCGGCGACAGCGGCGACGTCGACGTGGACGCCTACCCCGGTGAGAAGTTTCGCGGCCGCATTGCCCGCGTCGCGCCGGTGCTCGACCCGGCGACGCGCACCGCGACCATGGAGATCGAAATTGCCAACGCCGACAAGCGCCTGAAGCCGGGCATGTACGCGCGCGTCAGCCTGACCGTTGAAGAGCGCAAGGGCACGCTGGTGGCGCCCAAGTCGGCGGTGGTGGATTTCGAGAGCAAGCGCGGCGTGTGGATGCCCAACGCGGACAACCGCGCCAGGTTCGTGGCGGTGGAACTGGGCATCGAAGACGCGGAACGGATCGAGATCAAGAGTGGCCTCAAGGAAGGCGACCAGATCGTCACCACCGGCGCCACGGCGGTCCGCAATAACGACCAACTGGTCATCGCCGGTGCCGGCGGTTCGCGTGCACCTGGTGGACCGGGTGGGCGCGGCGGCGCCACCGGAGGCACCGGACGGAAGGTGGAGGGCGGCCCGCGGCCGCCGCAATAAGGCAGTGGAGGGCGGCACCCTGGGTGCCGCCGCGATTCAACGGTTCAGAGTTCGCTAACGCATCGCCAGTGCTGTCGAGACCCCTATGAGTATTCCGCGCATCGCCATTGAACGCCCGGTCACGATGTTCATGATCAGCATGGTCATCATCCTGCTGGGCGGCATCTCGCTCACCCGTCTGCCGGTCGACCTGATGCCCGACACGCAGATGCCCACCATTACAGTGCGGGTCGGCTATGCCGGCGTCGGCCCGCTCGAAATGGAGGAACTGGTCACGCGGCCAATCGAGCAGGCGGTCAGCGCCGTCGCCGGCCTCGACCGCGTCGACTCGACTTCGTCCGAGGGCAACGCCAACATCCGGCTGAATTTCGCCTGGGGCACCGACCTCAGCGAGGCGGCGGATGAAGTGCGCACCCGTCTCGACCGCGTGCGCGGGCGCATGCCGGAAGACGCCGATCCGCCCACCGTGTTCAAGTTCGACTCCACCGCCATGCCGATCATGGGCATCGGCGTCGAGGGCGACTTCGACCCGGTGACCCTCCGCGAGCTGGCGCAAAACGACCTGTCGCCGCGCCTCGAGCGCGTCGCCGGGGTCGCCGCCGTCACCATCAACGGCGGCCTGCGCCGCCAGATTCGCGTCGACCTCTCGCGTGAGAAACTGACCGCCCTTAACCTCTCGCCCGACCGCATCGTCCAGATCCTGCGCACCGAGAACCAGAACATCCCGCTCGGTGAGATCAACGACGCCGACCGCACGCTGCTGCTGCGCAGCCCCGGCCAGTTCGCCAACATCGACGAGATCCGCAACCTGGTGGTGCTGACCCGCGAGGGCGTACCGGTCTACCTCCGCGACATCGCCGACGTCCGCGACACCACGGAAGACCGCCGCTCGTTCATGCGCATCAACGGCACGCCCGGCATCCGCATGCAGGTGACCAAGCAGTCCGGCACCAACACCATCCAGATCGCCGAGGGCGTGAAGCGGGAAATCGAGCGCATCAACCAGGACGTCGACGGCATCAAGCTGCAGGTGCTCGACGACCAGTCCAAGTTCATCGAACGCGCCATCAGCAGCGTGACCGAGCACGCCATGATCGGCGGCCTGCTGGTGATCGCGATCATCTTCCTGTTCCTGCGCGACATCAAGTCAACGCTGATCATCTGCACGTCGATCCCGGTGTCGGTGATCGGCACCTTCGCGTTGCTCTACTTCGGCGGCTACACCCTCAACACCCTGACCTTTGGCGGGCTGGCGTTGGGCATCGGCATGATCGTGGACGCCGCCATCGTCGTGCTGGAGAACACCTACCGGCACCTCGAGATGGGCAAGGACCGCGTCACCGCCGCGATCGACGGCAGCGAAGAGGTGTGGTCGGCGATTCTGGCCTCGACGCTCACGCACATTGCGGTGTTCGTGCCGATGCTGTTCCTGACCGGCGTGTCGAGCATCATGTTCGGCCAGCTGGCGGCGGTGGTGTCGTTCTCGCTCGCCATGTCGCTGCTGGTCGCCGTCACCATCGTGCCGGTGCTGTGCTCGCGCATGCTCGACGCGCCGCACACCTCGCATGCCGGCGCCGGCGTCATGGCCGGCCTCAACCGCAAGGTTGACGGGGCCCTCGACCGCCTCGACGAGTTCTACGCCCGCATGCTGCACAAGGCGCTGGAGCACCGCCCCACCGTCTTCGCGGCCGGCTTCGCGCTGTTCGCGGTGGCCATGGTGCTGCTGCCGCGGATCGGCTTCGAGTTCCAGCCGCAGACCGACGAGGGCGAAGTCGCGGTCGATGCGGAACTGGCCGTCGGCTCGCGCATCGAGCTCACCGAGGCGGTGCTGATCGGCCTGGAGACGCGCATTCGGGAGGTGGTCCCGGAAACCACCATGTTGATTACCCAGGCGGGCGGCGGCGGCGGGTTCGGGAACAGCTCGACGCACCGCGGCAGCGTCAACGTGCGCCTGGTCCCGCGGAACGAGCGGACGCGCAGCAACGAAGCGATCGCCATGCAGTTGCGCCGCGACCTGTCGGGCATTCCCGGCGTCATCGTCCGCGCCCGGCCGTCGGGCGGCCAGCAGATGCGCGGCATGGGCGGCGGCGGCCAGGACGGCCGCCTGTCGATCGAGATCCTCGGCCATGACCTCGACACCTCGAAGGGCATCGCCCAGGACCTGAAGGCGATGCTCGACACCACGCCCGGCATCGCCGACTCCCGCCTGCAGCGCGAGGAAGGCCGCCCGGAGCTGGCGGTACGCGTCGATCGCGACAAGGCGGCGCTGCTGGGCCTGACCGTGACCGGCGTCGCCAACACCATCCGCACCAACGTCGCCGGCACGCAGGCGGCGATGTTCCGCGACGCCGGCAACGAGTACCCGATCATCGTCCGCCTGCGCGAGGAGGATCGCGAGGAAGTGGCCGAAGTCGGCGACGTCCTGCTGAACACGCCGTCCGGCCAGGTGCTGCCGGCGAAGAACGTGATGGTCATCTCCCGTGACACCGGCCCGGTGTCGATCGAACGGAAGAACCAGGAGCGCGTGCAGCGCGTCAACGCCGAGACGGAGACCACGCTGAGCGAAGCGGTGGCGGCGGTCCAGGCGCGCATGGGCGAGCTGACCGTGCCCAAGGATTTCGCGGTCGGGTTCGGCAATGAGGTCGAAGAGCAGGCCAAGTCGTTCAACGAACTGCGGCTGGTGCTGATCCTGGCCATCATCCTGGTCTACACGGTGATGGCGTCGCAGTACGAATCACTGAAGGATCCGTTCATCATCATCTTCTCCATCCCGCTGGCCGCGATCGGCGTGGTCGGCATGTTGATGGCGACCGGGACGCCGTTCAGCATGCAGGCCTACATCGGCGTCATCATGCTGGCCGGCATCGTTGTCAGCAACGCCATCCTGCTGGTGGACTACACCAACACACTCCGGCACCGCGACCAGGTGCCGCTGCGGGCGGCGATCGAGCTGGCGGGACGGCACCGGCTGCGCCCGATTCTGATGACCTCGGCCTGCACGGCGCTCGGCCTGGTGCCGATGGCCCTCGGCATTGGCGAAGGCGCCGAACTGCAGGCGCCGCTGGCCCGCGTGGTCATCGGCGGCCTGCTGACCTCCACCATAATCACGCTGGTCTTCGTGCCGGCGATGTATACGTTGTTCGAAGAAGGCTGGAGCGGAATCTTCAAGAAGGGCGCGCCTGCGCCCGTCGAAGCAGGGCACTAACCGCGACCCCGCTGACTGGGTCAATCCAGTCCGGCACCAGTTCTGCGAGCGGCTCGAGCACGAAGAGCCGCTCGCGGAACCTCGGATGCGGAACCACCAGCCCTGGTTCCGCCACCCGCTCGCTCCCATACAGAATCAAGTCCAGGTCGAGGGTCCGGGCCGCGCCCGGCGCCGGCCGCTGCCGCCCGTCATCCTGTTCAATGTCGAGCAACCGGTTCAGTAGCGCGCGCGCCGTCAGATCGGTCTCGCCGACCACGACGCCGTTCAGGAAGCGGGGCTGATCGCCGACGCCGACCGGAGCCGTCTCGAACCAGGACGATTGCCGGAGGTTGGAGAGCAGGCCGGCCAGGCGGCCGACGGCGTAGGCGAGGTGGGATTCGCGATCGCCGAGGTTGCTGCCCAGGGCGATCGCGACCGGGGCGCGCGTGGCTACTCCGTCCAGCGGGCGCTCATGACAACGCCGTTATGGTCGTTGATGGCGAGCGAGGTGCCGATCAGGTCCTTGCGGCCGGCCGCGCCCTGGTCGAACAGGCGCTTGTGCTCGAGCATCTCGCCGAGCACCACCTTCAGCATGCCCTTGTGGCGGGCGTGCGACACGGTCTCGACCTTTGGGCGCCACTTCTCCACGAACTGCGCGTTGGTGCGGGCATCGCCCGCGGCCAGCGCCTTCCAGGCCTCGCCCTTGCCAACGGCCAGCGGCTGGCGGGGCGGATCCGACGGGAGGGGGGC
This sequence comes from uncultured Acidobacterium sp., assembly GCA_964355095.1. GTDB lineage: Bacteria > Acidobacteriota > Vicinamibacteria > Vicinamibacterales > UBA2999 > 12-FULL-67-14b. The sequence goes on along the minus strand of CAYHCX010000045.1, from coordinate 801 downwards.
GCCCAGGTCCAGCAGCGCGTGCTGCAACCAGGACAGGTGCGTCTGCTCGCGCGCCACGATGTTCTGGTAGGCGTTGTTGATGTCGTAATCCGGGATCTGCTGGGCCACGTCTTCATGGCGCATCAGGATGGCCGTGCGTTCCAACAGGAAGTCCCGGATCAGGTCAGCGAGGCTGGAAGTGGCGCTCACGCTTTTTGCTTCTCTTTGCAGGTGATGCACACCCGCGTCCAGGGAATGGCGTTCAGCCGTGCCTCGGCAATCGGATCGCCGCAGTCGCGGCACAGGCCGAAGGCCCCCTTTTCGATGCGCACCAGCGCCTCGTCGATGGCCTGCAGGATCTTCGCATCGGTCTGCTTGAGGCGCAGATGGATATGCACCTCGTTGTTGCCAGACGCCTGGTCCGCCATGTCTCCCTGGCGGCCGTTATTGTGCTCCATCGAGTTCTGGAGCGAAATCGGGCCCGCGGTTTCCACGAGCTCGGCCCGCTTCTTCAGCAGGGCATCCTTGTAGTCCGAAACGTTCATTGAGTTCGTACTCCCACTGCGCCCGCCGGACGTGGCGCTAACACATCATCTTATCAAAATAGGGGGACTAAGGTGCCTAAGGTGCCTAAGGTGCCTAAGGTGCCTAAGGTGCCTACGGTGCCTAGGGTGCCTAGAGTGCCTACCGTGCCAAAGGTGCTGGCCGCACTCCAGGCACCGTAGGCACTCTAGGCACCGTAGGCACCCTAGGCACCCTAGGCACCCTAGGCACCTTAGTTCTTCTTTACTCGGCGCGGAGGGTGGCGAGCGGTTTGCGCTG
>CAYHCX010000044.1:26109-31507 GCA_964355095.1 uncultured Acidobacterium sp. | reverse complement strand
TCCGCCACGCGGGCGTCGAGCTGCTTGCCGGCGGTGGCCGCCAGCGCGCGGCAGCCTTGCGGATCGATGAGCGGGTCGGTCGCGGGATTCCCAGCCCGCAGCTTGAGCTTCCCATCCAGGTTCGTGGCGCCCGGGTGCGTCGTGATCACGATGTCGCACGGCAGCGCGGCAACGGTCGCAATGCTCTTCCGGAACTTCTCGACCCGGCTCGGCGTCTTGGCATCACCCGTGTAACGGAAGCCGGGCGCCGCCACCGGGGTCAGGCTGTCGGCATAGACGATGTTCAGGCAGCGTGAAGGGCTTGAGGCTTGGGGCTTGGGGCTTGCGGTCGAGCCCGACGTTTCGCAAGACTGCCACGCCCACGTCGTGCTGCCCGGTGTGTGACCGGCGGTGTCGTGCATCTGGATCGCGATGGGACCGACGCGGACCATCTCGAGGTCCTTCACGACGCGCACGTTCTTGACCGCCGGAAACGCGTTGTCGGCGCGGCCGAAGCCGGCCTGCGGGTCGTCTGGTGAGGCGTTCCCGCTCTGGAGGGCCTGCGCCCCGGAGGCGCTGGCGACAACGATGGCGCCGCTGGCCCGCTGCAGCGCGGCGATGCCGGCCGCGTGATCGTAGTGGGCGTGCGAGTTCGTGATGAACTTCACGTCGTCGATCTTGAACCCGAGCTTGCGAATGTTGGCTTCGATGAGCGGCGCCGATTGCGCGAGCCCGCCGTCGAGCAGAATGTGGCCCTGGTCCGACGTGATCAGCATCGCCGACAGACCGTCGGTGCCAACGTAATAGGTGTTGCCGAACACGCGAAAAGGCTCCCGCGGCTTGTTCCACTCATCACAGCTCGAACACACATTCGGCGGGTCTGGGCGCAGGGCCGCCTGGCCGAATGACACGAGCAACGACACCACCAGCGCAATCAATCCGGATTGAATCATCTACCGCTCGCCTACCTTGAAGGTCCGCTTGCCGACAGGCTGGCCGTCGAGGAGCACCTCGACGCTGTAATCACCGGGCGGGAAGCCACCCGAATTCTGCAGGTGAAACTCGGTGGCCGCGGGCCCGTCGTACGACACCTGCTTGACCGGCTCATCGACCACCTGGGTCCCGTACATCCACTTCACGCCGACCGTGCCGGAACCCGCGTCCGCGGTCTGCACCGCGACGTAGATGGTCTCCGACGGCTTGAACAGCGTCGTCATGCTGGCCACGCTGCGGTCGGGGTTGAGCGAGCGGCCGACCTGGATGTTGGCCAGGCTGAGTGGAGGGTTGGAGCACCCGGCCGAGCTCAACAGGAGAAAGGCGCCACCGGCAATCGCACTGAGAACACGAGTCACCGCTCCATCTTAGCGCGACGGCATGACACCGAAGATCAGGAGATCGGAAGAATTCGTTTCTTCTGATCTTCTATTCTCCTGTGAAGGGGTCCGCTTCGGATCGCTTTGCTGTGGACGCGCTCGGTCGGTTAGGGTCAAGATCGCCGGATGCGCGTGGCGATTGTGGGGGGGCCGGGTGTGGGCAAGAGCACGCTGGTCCGGCAGCTCGCCGACCTGTATCACAACGGGTCGTACGGCGAGGGCGAGAAGGGCGTCTGGGATCCGCGGGTGCTCGAAGACATCGCCGCCGGGGTCAATGCCGTTGGCGTGACCGATTACTTCGGCCGGCTCTACGACGCCAACTATCGTGACGCCGCCCTCAACGATGCGCCCGGCAAGGTCATCTTCTTCGAAGGCGCCCGCATCACGCTGGAAGCGCACATCGCGGAGTATCCGGCGGAGCATCACGCGGCGCTGCACAGGGCGCTGGCCATCGGCGATGCCTGGAAGCCCGACGCCGTGATCGTGCTGACCTCGAGCACCGACACCGTGGAGAAGCACATCCGCCTGCGCAATCGTCCGCATGAGGGTGCCGAGAACATGGTGCGGCGCTTCCGCCTTATCGACGCCGAGTTCCGCCGGCTCGCGCCGCTTTATCCCAACACCATCGTCATCGACCGCGACAGCAAGGAGTTCCACGAGCGCAGCGGCCTGGTCGACATCATCCGGCTCGCGGGCTTGCCGATGTTCACCGAGATCCCGTACTCGCGGTTGGAGTAGGAAACGTGATTGTCAGGCCCAAATCGTGGCGATTTGCCTGTACTTGACGATAAGTGTGATAACGCGTATTATGGCTTCATGTTGTCCCGGCTGGGCGCGGAACTGAAGCAGAGCAAGCCGTTCGAGAGCCTCGAGGCCGAGGCGGTGCTGAGCATCGCGCGGACGGCGGCCGTGCTGGAGCACAGCCTGGCGCAGTCGCTCAAGGCCCACGGGCTGACCCTCACCCAGTACAACGTGCTTCGCATCCTCCGCGGCGCCGGCGCCAACGGGTTGTGCCGCAACGAGGTCGGCGCGCGCCTGGTGACGCGGGTGCCGGACGTGACCCGGTTGCTCGACCGCATGGAAGACACCGGCCTGATTTCCCGCGAGCGCGGGTCTGAAGACCGGCGCTACGTGACCACGCGCATCACGCGCAAGGGACTGGACCTGTGCGGGAAGCTCGACAAGCCGATGCACGACCTGCACCAGGCGCAACTCGGGCACATGAGCCGGAAGAGCCTGCGGGTGCTGATTGACGCGTTAGCCGAGGCGCGCCGCAAGCCCTGACCTTTTTTTGACCGAATACGTGTTTAGACCATTATTGTTCAAACGTTCTATTTTCCAAGGAGCATCCATCATGACGACCGCCACCACCACCGCCGTTCGCACTTACCAGATCGACCCCGCGCACTCCGAGGCCGCCTTCCAGGTCCGCCACCTGATCACGAAGGTGCGCGGCCACTTCACCGAGTTCGCCGGCGCCATCGCGTTCGACGCCGCCGCACCGGCGCGCTCGTCGGTGGCCTTCAGCATCCAGACCAGAAGCATCGACACCAGCCAGGCGCAGCGCGACGAGCACCTGCGCTCGGCCGACTTTTTCGATGCCGAGAAGTTCCCGCTCCTCACGTTCAAGAGCACGGCGGTGGCCGCGCGCGGCGCCGATCACTACGACGTCACCGGTGAGTTGACGATCCGCGACGTGACCAAGGCCATCACGCTGCCGGTGAGCCACCTGGGCAGCGCCAAGGACCCGTGGGGCGCCGACAAGATCGCGTTCGAGGCGGAGATCACGCTGAACCGCAAGGACTACGGTCTCAACTGGAACGCCGCGCTCGAAACCGGCGGCTTCCTGGTTGGTGACGATGTGAAGGTGAGCCTGTCGATCCAGGCCGCGTAACCCCTCCTCACTGCTTCGACTCCGCCAGACCTTGCCGGGCCACCGGCGAGTCTGGCGTGAGCCAAAGCGCTTCGGCGAAGTAGCGGGCCGCCTGTTCCCGGCGCCCCAACCCCAGCTCCAATACGCCGAGATTCGTGTACGCGGTGCTGTCGTGCGCGTCGAAGGCGAGCGATTTCCGGAAGGCCGCGCGCGCCTCGTCCGGCTGCCCCAGCCTGGTGTGCGCGGCGCCCATCAGGTCGTAGACCGGCGCGTAATTCGCGTCGATCGCAACCGCCTGCCGGCACAATCCAAGGGCCGCGGCCGCATCTCCGCGCATGAACGCCGCCGCCGCCGCGTAGTAGAGCCCCGCCGGCGCCCGCGGCGCCGCGGCCCTCAGCGCGGACACGGTCGCGTCCAACTCGGCGAGGTCGCCGCCATCCGCAAACAGCGACGCCAGTTGTTCCAGCGCGATCGGCTGCGCCGGCTTGCGGCCGGCCGCCTGCCGCGCGATGGCCACCGCTTCCGGGTTGGATCCGATCGAGGCCATCAGCTTCGAGAGGGCGACGAGGACAATCAGGTGAGTCCGCGGATCCTCGAGTGCGTGGCGGTTCTCGGTGGTGAAGAACGCCGAGGCCTGGACGACCTCCGGAGAGATTTCGAGCACGTCGGCGCGAACAATCGGGTGCGCGAGGGCCGCGCCCACGGTCACCCCGCTGCCCAACCCGATGATCCCGACCTGGCGCGGGTTGTCATGCAGCAGCAGCGGCAGGTGCGTCACCAGCTTCTGGGTCAGCATGTCGCCGCGGTTCGAGGCGTCGGTCTTGCCGTCCACGGCCAATGTGGTCGTGCCGGTCAGCCGCTTCACCGACACCGTGGCCGACGCGCCTTCCCTGTAATACAGCAGGGTGCCGGCTTTCAGCTGTGTCTCGAGGTCCAGATCCTGCGGCACGTACGGCGCATACATGTAGACGCCGCTGGCCAGCAGTTCGCGATCCCACGACGGGCTGACGGCGATCAGCGTGGCCGTCAGCACCGCGGTGACGGCGCCGGCCACCCGCACCGCCGGCGACATCTCTCCTCTCACCACCACGACCAGCGCGGCGGCCACCAGGCAGCCGCTGGCGGTCCACAACGTCGGCTGCAGACCGAAGCGCGGGATGAACCAGAAGCCGGCGGCCAGCGAGCCCGAGACCGCACCCAGCGTGTTGACCGCATACACGAGACTGAAGCGGCCGGCGGCGCCGCGATTCGGATCGTTGGCCAGCGCCAGGGCGAGGGGGAACGCCGCACCCAGGCACACCGCGGTCGGCATGACGAGCGCGGCGGTCAGCAGCGCGCCCTGCGCCAGCAGCTGATCGAACAGGCTCGACGACCCCGCCACCTGCCGGGCCACGAACATCGGCACCTGGTTGCCGGCGATCGAATACGTCCAGCTCGTGATCAGCGCCGCCACCGACAGCGTCGACGCCAGCCACGCAGCCGGCCGCACGGTGCGGGCGACGATCCAGGTGCCGGCGCCGGATCCGATCGCGACCCCGGCGATCACGGCGGCCAGGGCGGCGGCAAACGCATACGTCGTGGGCCCGAGCACCAGCGACAGGATGCGCGTCCAGGCGATCTCATGGAGCAGCGACGCGAATCCCGAGAGACCAAGCACCACAGCCGGCAGCCAGGCGTTGTCGCGAGTGCCGTCCCTCGTGTCGGAGGGCGGGGACTTCAGTCCCCGCCGTTTAGGCGGGTCGTTGGTGCCGGAGGGCCGGGACTTTAGTCCCGGCCGTTCAGACTCGCCGGTGCGTCTGAGCACGCCGATCACGCCGAGCGCCGCGACCAGGCTCGCCGCCATCCCGATGTAGGTCGTGCCGGCAATGCCGATCCGCGGGATCAACACGAAACCGGCCAGCAACGCGCCGGCCGCCGAGAAAGGCGGCGACCACCGCGCTGGCAGCGGCCGTGGTGTGACCGATGTACAGCGTGACCAGGCGCGTCCAGCTCACCTCGTAGATCAGGCCGGCGAGTCCGGAACATGTGTACGCCAGCGGCAACAACCACGGCACAGCCGTGAAAGTCTACTTGAGTGCGAAGGTCCACCTTCGCCAAAGGCCACGGTGGACCAGCGGGCCTGTCGCGCCGAAGCGGCGCAGCCCCGGACGAGCGGACCTGTCGCGCCGAAGCG
>CAYHCX010000044.1:0-26009 GCA_964355095.1 uncultured Acidobacterium sp. | reverse complement strand
GCCGAAGCGGCGCAGCCCCGGACGAGCGGACCTGTCGCGCCGAAGCGGCGCAGCCGCGAAGGCGGATAGAATGGCGACGCCAGGAGTTGGAAATGCTTAAACACTGCGTGTTGCTAATCGGTACCCTTCTGCTCGCGGGCCCGGCGATCGAGGCTCAACAACCGGCGACGCAGCAGCGTCCCGCCGCGTTGCAGTCGGTCGAGGACCGCACGAGCGGGATGAAGAAAATCGACGGCTACTTCCCCCTCTATTGGGATGAGAGCGCCGGCTCGATGTTCCTCGAAATTTCCAGGTTCGACGCCGACTTCCTGTTCTCGACCGGGCTGTCGGCCGGCCTCGGCTCGAACGACATCGGCCTCGACCGCGGCCAGGGCGGCGGCAGCCGCATCGTCCAGTTCCAGCGGATCGGGCGCCGCGTGCTGCTGGTGCAGGGCAACCAGTCGTTCCGGTCGAGCAGCAAGAACCCGCTCGAGCGGAAGTCGGTGGAAGACTCGTTCGCGAAGTCGGTGCTGTGGGGCTTCACCGTGGCCGCCACTTCCGGCGATCGCGTGCTCGTGGACGCCACTGATTTCCTCCTGCGAGACGTCATCAACGCCGGCAGCCGGCTGCGGCCGGGCAACTACCGCGTGGACCGGACGCGAAGCGCGTTCTTCCTCCCGAACACCAGGAACTTCCCGAAGAACACCGAGATCGACACGCTGCTCACCTTCGTCAACGAAGCCGCCGTGGTCGGCGGCGGCGGCGCGGTTGGGCCGGCGCAGGGACCCGCCCCCATTGGCGCGGGCGGTGGCGGTGGGGGTGGGGGCTTCGGCGGCGGCCTCTTTTCCGGCTCGGTTGGCAGCGTAGCTCCGTCGGCCGATGCGGTGACCATGCGCGAGCACGTTTCGTTCGTCGAGCTGCCCGACGACAACTACGAGCCGCGCTACGATGACCCGCGCGCCGGTTACGGCGGCCTGACCTTCATCGATTACAGCACGCCGATCGGCGAGCCCATGCAGTTCCGCTACGTGCGTCGTCATCGCCTGCAGAAGAGGGATCCGGCGGCTGCGATCGGCGAACCGATCAAGCCAATTCAGTACTGGGTGGACTCCGGTGCGCCCGAAGACGTGAAGAAGGCGCTGGTCGAAGGCGCGAGCTGGTGGAACCAGGCGTTCGAGGCGGCGGGCTTCCGCAACGCGTTCAAGGTGGACATTCTGCCTGAGGGCGCCGACCCGATGGACATCCGCTACAACATGATCAACTGGGTGCACCGCTCGACCCGCGGCTGGAGCTCCGGCGGTTCGGTGTCGGATCCCCGCACCGGCGAGATCATCAAGGCCACCGTCACGCTGGGCTCGCTCCGCGATCGACAGGACTATATGATTTTCGAAGGTCTGCTGTCGCCGTACGTCAACGGCAACGAGCGGCCGGCGATTCTCTACGAGACCGCCCTCGCCCGCATCCGCCAGTTGTCAGCACACGAAGTGGGCCACACACTCGGCCTGGGCCACAACTATTATGACAGCAGCAAGGGACGGATCTCGGTGATGGACTATCCCCATCCGCTCAGCACGCTCAAGGAGGACGGCACCCTCGACCTGTCCCAAGCCTACGAAGCGCGCATCGGCGACTGGGACAAGGTGGCCATCGACTATGGCTATCGCCAGTATCCGGCCGGCACCAACGAGGCGCCGGCGCTCACCAAGATCCTGGACGATGCGTGGACGGCGGACCTGCGGTACTTCACCAACCAGGACACCGACATCCACCCACGGGTCGAGCAGTGGTCGAACGGCACCAACCAGGGCGATGAAGTGACGCGGCTGATGAAGGTCCGCCGGGCCGCCCTCAATCGCCTGGGCGAGAACACGATTCGCGCAGGCATGCCGACCGCGCTGATCGAGGAACCGCTGGTGCCGATCTACATGTATCACCGCTACGCGGTGGAGGGCGCGGCGTCGATGATCGCCGGGCAGGACTTTGTCTACGCCATGCGCGGCGACGGCCGCACGCCGATGACCTGGGTGGCCGGAGAAAGCCAGCGCAAGACCATCGACGCGCTGTCGGCGACGCTCAAGCCGTCGGAGCTCACCATCCCGAAGCGAATCCTCGACCTGATCCCGCCGCGTCCGCCCGGCTACGGCATGCACCGCGAGCTGTTCCCGCGAACCACCGGCGACGGCTTCGATCCCGTGAACCCCGCGGCAATCGCCGCCGACGTCACCATCGGGTTCATGCTCCAGCCCACTCGCGCGTCACGAATGGTCGCGCAGTATGCGGTGGACCAGGCCTTGCCCGGGTTGGGTGAGGTCATCGACAAGCTCACCAGGGCGACCTTCGACGCGGCGACGTCGGGTACCTACGAAGCGGAAGTGCGCCGGGCCACCGAACGGGTGCTCGTCGATCGCGTGATGTGGCTGGCGAGTGCGGCGCCGAACGGCCAGGTCCGCGCGATCGCGTCGTACAAGCTGCAGCGGCTGGCGGCGCGCCTGCGCGCCGAGGTCGGCAGGAGCGAATCCGACCTCGCCCAGCACACGCTGCTGGCGGCCGACATCAAGCGCTTCCTCGAACGGCCGGCGGCGGATCAGCAGAAAGTGATCCCGGCGTCACCGGCGCCGCCCGGCGCGCCGATTGGCGACGAGGTGCAGAACTGGTTGGCGCGGCCGCCGTTCAGGCAGTAGCACTCGAGACATGGGCAGGGCGCCCTCTAGGGGGCGCCCTGCTTCACAATCGACAGGCCATCGACGCGATGGCGCGCGACCAGATCGCGCAGCAACCCCGACGCCGAGATCTCCTCCACGAACGCCGCCAGATACGCGGCCGCGGCGGCCCGCTTCCTCGGCACGCCGATCGCCTGCTGCACCGCGGTGAACCGGCCCTCCAGCAGTCGCGAGCCCGGCATTCTCGGGGCGTTGGCCATCAGGTTTGGTTTGAGGCCGGCCAGGGCATCCAGCTTCATCTCGACGAACCGGTCGAACGCGCCCGGCAGGCCCTCGGCCTCGACCAGCGCCGCGTGGCGAAGGGTCCGCTGCAGGAACAACGTGTAGGCCGCTCTCGCGGCGGTGACAACGTGCACGCCGTCCCGATCGACGTCGTCGATCCGGTGAAGAGGGGAACCGGCCGGCACCAGGTAGGTCGCGTCGATCTCGACGTAGGCCGGTGAGAAGGCGATCTCCCCCGCCCGCTGCGGCTCGGCACCGATGAACGCCACATCCCAGGCGTCGCTGGCGGCGGCATCCGCGGCCAGTCCGGCATTGGCGTAGCCGATGAACTCGACCGAGGCGCCTGCCCGCCGGGCGAGTTCGCGGGCCAGGTCCGGGGCCACGCCGGTGTGCTCCGGCGACCGGCCCGAGATGAGCAGAGTGTTGCTGTAGTTGAGGGCGGCGCGCAGCCGCCCATCAGGCGCAAGCTCGGCCCGGGTGGCATCTGGCATCTGGGGCACGGCGGTAACTCCTATAGCGGCGTTACGGGATTCTGGGCCGGGAACTTCGATCGAATCCAGGTCCAGCCGCGGCCGAACACGTGCTGCTGATGGGCCTCGTCGAACAGCGAGTAGGCGACGGGTGTCACCAGCAGCGTCACCAGCAACACCATCGTCTGGCCGCCGATCACCACCCAGCCGATGGCGTGATTGGTGGCCGATCCGACGCCGTTGGACACCACCAGCGGCACCATGCCCGCGACAAACGCCAGCGTCGTCATCAGGATGGGCCGCAGCCGGTCGCGGCTGGCCCGCACCACCGCGTCATGCGTGTTCATGCCGCTGTCGCGCAACTGGTTGGCGTGATCGATCTGCAGAATCGAGTTCTTCTTGACCACGCCGAAGAGCACCAGCAGGCCAAGGCCCGAGAAGATGTTCAGCGATTGCTGGAAGATGATCAGCGACAGCAGCGCGAACGGGAGCGTCAGCGGCAGCGACAGCAGGATGGTGACCGGGTGCAGCCACGATTCGAACTGCGCCGCCAGAATCAGGTACATGAAGACGAGCGAGAGCGCGATCGCCGTGAGGAACGCGGTGGCCGTGCGATTGAGCTCCCGCGAGCGGCCGGCGAAGTCGGCGCGGTACTCCGGGCTGAACTGCAGTTCCGCGGCCGCGGCCGTAATCTGCTCCTGGACGGCGCCCTGTGACGTGCCGGGCAGCAGGTTCGCGTTCAGCGTCACCTGGCGCTGCCGGCCCATGCGGCTGATGGTCGCCGGCGAGTCGCCGCGCGAGAACCTGGCGATGTTGTCGAGGGTCACGATGCCAAGTCGGGACGAGGGCACCGGCAGGCCGGCAATGGCCTCCTGCGTGCTGCGATTGGCCTCCTCGGCCCTGAGGTGCACCTCGTACTGCTCGCCCGACTCGTTGAAGGTGGTCACCTGGTCGCCGGCCACCATGAGGCGCACCGCGTCAGCCGCGTCGGCAATCGACACACCGAGGTCCGCGGCCTTCGGCCGGTCAAGATAGATCGACATCTCCGGCTTGCCGGCGTTGAGCGTGGTGTCCACGTCCACCAGGCCGGGAATGGCCTGGACTTTCACGCGAAGCGCTTCGCTGTACTTCTCAAGCTGCTCGAGTTCCGGGCCCTGCAGCATGAACTGAATGGCGCCGCCGCCGCCACCGCCGGGTCCGCCACCGGCCTGCACGGCGGTGCGAAGGCCGGCCTTCTTGTATTCCGGCAAAATCTCCTGCCGGACCTGCGCCATCACTTCGAACTGATCGCGGTCGCGGTCCTCGATCGGATGCAGGCGCACGAGCATGCTCGCCGTGTTCAAGGTGCCCGCCGAGTCGCCCGCCACCGTGATCAGGGTGAAGTCCACCTCGGGAAGCTTGCGGATGGCGGCACCGAGCCGGTTGGCGAGGATGTCCATGGCGGCCAGGCTGGTGCCCTCCGGCGCCCGCATCGTGACGTCGAACTGCGACTGGTCGTCTTCGGGCGTGAAGTTCACGGCCGTGAACCGGAAGAGTGGAATGCTCGACAGCAACACCAGCACGGCGGCGATTGCCACCACCCCGCGATGGGCCATCGCCCACTCGAGCATGCGCGTGTAGCCGTGGTCGAGCGGGTCGAACAGCTTGTTGTGCTTGGAGTCGCGGTGCGCGCCCTTGGGCGCCGGCTTGAGCCAGTACGCCGACATCATCGGCGTCAGCGTGAAGCTGACAAACAGCGACACCAGCACGGCGAACGCCATGGTCAGGCCGAAACTCTGCATGAACTTGCCGACCATGCCGCTCATGAAGCCGACCGGCGCGAAGATGGCGACCAGCGACAAGGTCGTGGCCATCACGGCGAGGCCAATTTCCCTGGTCGCCTCGACCGCCGCCTGCATGGGCGGCATCCCCTTCTCTTCGATGAAGCGGAAGATGTTCTCCAGCACCACGATGGCATCGTCGATGACGATGCCCACCGAGAGCGTCAGCGCCAGCATGGTCAGCATGTTGAGCGTGAAGCCCATGTACCAGACCAGCGCGAACGTGGCGATGATCGAGGTGGGAATGGAGATGGCCGCGATCACCGTCGATCGGATGTTGCCGAGGAACAGGAAGACGACGATGGCGGCCAGGATCGAGCCGACGACGAGATGCTCCTGCACGCTGGCAATCGACGCCTCGATGAACTGCGCTTCATCCCGGACGATGCGGAGCTGGTAGCCGGCGGGCAGGATCGCCTCCAGTTCGGTGAGGCGCTCCTTGACGTTGTTCGCCACCTGCACGGTGTTGGTGCCCGACTGCTTGCGGATCTGGAGCAGCACGGTGGCCGCGCCGTTGACGCTGGCCTGGGTGCGCGGCTCCGCCATGCCGTCTTCGACGCGGCCGACATCGCGAAGGCGGACGGGATGCCCGGCGACCTCGCGCAGCACGACCTCGCCGAAACCGTCGATGGTCTCGATGCGGCCGCGCGTGCGCAGGGTCACCGATTCCGCGCCCTGGTCCATGCGGCCGCCGGGAATGTCGGCGTTCTGCGACTGCAGCGCGCGGGCCACGTCGTTGACCGACAGCCGCTGGGCGCGCAGCAGCGCGGTGTCGAGCCACAGGTTGAGCTGACGGCTGCGGCCGCCGATCACCACCACCTGGCCGACACCGTCGGAGCTTTCGAGCCGGCGGCGCAGCACCTTGTCGGCGAACTCGGTGATGTCGCGCACCGGCTTGTCGGCCGTGACGGCCACCGTGATCACCGGCGACGCCTGGAAGTCGAGCTTCTCCACCGTGGGCTGCAAGACCGTGCGCGGCAGCTGCGGCAGGACGCGGTTGATCCGGTCGCGCACTTCCTGCGCGGCGATGTCGGCGTTCTTCTCGAGGGTGAAGGAGACGACGACCTGCGAGATGCCTTCCGACGAGGTCGAACTGAGGGTGTCGATGTTGCTGATGGTGTTGACGGCCTCTTCGATCTTGTCGGTGACCTCCGTCTCGATTTGCTCCGGCGCGGCGCCGGGCAGCCGCGTGGTGATCGAGATGGTCGGGATGTCGATGTTCGGGAACCGATCGACGCCGAGGCGCCCGAACGCGAACAGGCCGACCACCGTCAAGGACAGCACCAGAACCCAGGCGAACACCGGTCGCCGGACGCACAGCGCGGCTAGCCACTGCATGGGTTACCTCGCCACGACGCGCACGCCGTCAACAATGCGGTCGATGCCGCTCGCCACCACGCGCTCGCCCTTCTTCAGTCCGCTGGTGATTTCGACACGGTCGCCCACCGGTTGGCCCAGCATCACCACGCGCTCTTCGACGCGGTCGCCGGCCATCACGAACACGCGGGCGGTGCCGGCCACGGTGCGGACGGCGGCGGCGGGCACCAGCAGCCCGGGGAGCATCGCCGCCTGCTCGATCTGCGCGGTGGCGAAGAACCCGGGCTTGAGCCGGTTCGCGCTATTGGGGACGACCGCTTCGATCGTCAGCGCGCGGGTGTCGGCCGCAATCGACGGCGAGACGTATCGCACCTGGCCGGTGAAGGTCTCGCCGGGATAGGCATCGACCGTGAAGGTGACGGCACGGCCGGCGGCCACCACCGAGACGTACTGCTCGGGCACGGTGAGCTCGACGCGGAGCGGATCCACCCGCATCACGGTGGCCACCTTGGTGCCACGGGTCACGTAATCGCCGAGCGAGACGAAGCGCTCGCCGACGACGCCCACGAACGGGGCCCGCACGGTGGTGTCGGCCAGCGCCTTCTGCGCCAGCGTGACGCGGGCGCGAGCGGAGAGCAAGGCCTGGTATTGCTGGGCGGCGCCGTTGCGCGCCACGTCGTACTGGCGCTCGGCCGACTCGGTCTGGGCACTGCGCTGGTCGAACTCGGCCTGCGACAGCAACTGCTGCGCGTGCAGCATGCGTGCGCGCTCGAACTCGGTGCGCGCCAGTTGCAGGGTGGCCCTGGCATTGGCCACTTCGGGCACCCGTTCCACCGCGAAGACGGCGCCGTTGGCAATGCCGAGCCGCGCCTCGATCTGCGCGGCGTTGGCCTGGGCCTCGACGGCCTGCGCCTCGCCTTCCGACGCGGCCAGGCGAACCAGGGTGTCACCGGCACTGACGCGGGTGCCGCGCTCAACCGGCGTGGCGACGACGCGGCCGGCGACCTCCGCGGCGACGTCGGCGTCTTCCTGCGCGGTGAGCGTGCCGCTGACGCGGATAAACCGCTTGATCGGCTCCTCCACCACGTCAATGGCGGAGACGTTGACGGCGGCGGATTCGGCGGTCGGCTCGTCGGTGGCGCCAGCGCGGTCGCAGGCGGTGGCCAGTGCGGCCGTGACAAGACAAGCGAAGAGAATTCGGCGGGACACGTGAGACGCTCCTTCGGGCTTACTGCGATGAACGCCCGGACCTGACCGGGCGTGACGACGGTTTCGTGGTGCGGGCGCGCTGGCTCCGGAGCGCCAGCGGGCGCCGGGCGGGTGGCGCCGCCGCGCCCTGCAGGAACTGATCGACGTGCTGCCGCGCGAACGCGCGCGGGTTCTTGATCATCGGCAGCTTGGCGTCGATGGCGTGCAGCTGCCGCCACACGATCAACGGGCTGGTGAACGCGATCGCGAGCACCTGCGGGTCGGCGTCGCGCAGCCAGCCGTCGCGAATCAGCCGGCGCATGATGCCGTTGAGCCGCTCGCGGCCGTCGCTCATCCGCTCGATCAGGTTGATCCGCCCGGTGCGGGCCAGGCGGATGCCGTCGGACATCAGGATGCGGAACAGCTTCTGGTGCCGGGGGGCGGCGAAGTTCTCGAGGCTGGTGATTGCCAGGTCCTCGAGCACGCTACGGCCGTCGGCAATGGGGCCGTCGGCGAACGGCGCCAGCTGCGCCAGCTTGTTGGTGTGCTCGGCGAGCAGCAGCGCCTCGAACAGCGCCTCCTTGCTCTTGAAGTAGTTGTAGAGCGCGCTTTCGCGGACGCCCACCGCCGAGGCGACGTCGCGGAGGCTGGTGCCGAAGAACCCCTTGTCGGCGAACAGGTCGAGGGCGGCGTCGAGAATGGCCTGGCGGGTGCGCTGCCCGTCGGCGTTGCGGGGACGTGCCATAAGAAATTAATGGTCGTTCATTTAGTTGATCGCTGTCAAGCACCCCGCCCGGGCCGCGCCCCACATTACGCTGTTTAACGTAACCATTACGTATAATGACGTAATGGAGCCGGGCAACCCGTTCATCTACGGCGAGATCGTCACCTCGGGCGCCTTCACCGACCGCGACGCCGAGCGCGAGCGGCTCGACCGCGACCTGGCCGCCGGCCAGAAGGTGTTCCTGATCTCGCCGCGCCGCTACGGCAAGTCGTCGCTGGTCCGCGACGTGCTGCGCGGGCTGGCGCGGCGCAAGCTCATCACCGTCGAGGTCACGGTCGCCTCGTCCAGCTCGTACGTCGGCTTTCTCGAGTCCTACGCGCAGGCGCTGGTCGCCGCCGACACCCCGGCCAGCCGCCTGCGCCGATGGGCCGGCGAGCTGCTCCAGGCGGTGCGGCCGGAGCTCCGCTTCGACACCGATCCCATGGGCAAGTCGCGCTTCGCGCTGGCCTTTCCCTCGGTGCGGACCGCCCGCGACACCGCCCGCCTGGCCGCCGAGGTGTTCGCGCTGCCCGGCCGGATTGCCGCCGCGCGCCACCAGCGCATGGCCATCGCCCTCGACGAGTTCCAGGCCATCGCCTCATTCAACAGCGGCAGCGTCGAGCATGCCCTGCGCGCCGCCGTGCAGGACCAGCGCGAGGTCGGCTACGTGTTCGCCGGCTCCGAGCCGTCGCTGATGGAACGCATGCTCGGACCGCGCCGCCCCTTCTACAAGGCCGGACCGGTGATGCGCCTGAAGAAAATCGATTCGGCGCTGTTCGCCGACTTCGTGGACACGCGGTTCTCGGCCAGCGGTATGCGGCCGGAAGACGGCCTGGGCGCCGCGATTGTCGATCTCGCCGCCAACATCCCCTACGACGTGCAGCGGCTCGCCCACGAAACCTGGGACGACATCAAGGCGGCGGGACGCAAGACCGTGGGGCTGTCGGATCTGCACGCCACGCTGACGCGCCTGCTCGGCGAGCAGCACACCATCTTCGAAGAATCGTGGCAGCGCCTCACCCTGCCGCAACGCGCCGTGCTCCGCGCGCTGGTACTGGAAGACGGCCGCGAGTTGATGTCGGCGGACGTGCGCACGCGACACCGGCTGCCGGGGGCGTCCACGGTGCAGACCGCCCTGGCCGCGCTGGTGCGGCAGGACATCGTCATGAGGGAAGGCGCTGGCTACACGGCGAGCGACTCCCTCTATCGCGAGTGGGTGGCGCGAAAGACCTACTGAGCCCCGGCCCGCCCCGGTCACCGACGCCCGCGCCCGCTGCCCCGGTTGTCACGGTTGCCACGCGAATTGCGATAGCCCTCTTCGTAACCGCGCCGGAAGCCGTCCCGGTAGTCATCGTCGAACCGCGAGCCCCACCGGCCGTTGTCGGCCGAGCGGTATTCGCGCTGGCCCCGCGGATCGTAGCGATCGCCGTCGCGCGCATCGTCGCGGCCCTGGCGAAGGCCGTCGCGATAACCGCTGTCGTACGCCGCCCGCTCGTTCCGCGAGGTGGAGCTGCGGCCGTTGTTGCCGTAACCGCCCCGGTTCCCGTAGGTGTCGTAGGCGCAGCCGGTCAGCGTTGCCGCCAGGAGAACGACGATTGCAGACTTGAACATCATGACAAGGCCCCCTGCAGGGCTGACTGAGCAAGAGAGGTACCAGCAAATTCGTCCCGAAGTGTCCGGGGATTGAGACGAAACCGCCGGTTTTCGGCCATGGAAGTGGTCGGTATCGCCGGCCTGGGCGCCAACCAGATCGAAGCCTTCATCCAACAGGCCACCCGTTGACATACCATCAAGGCGTGTCAAATCAACGGGAGGTAACGATGGAAGAACGGCGGCGGGCATCCTGGATCAGCGGATCGATCCTGGTCAGGGGTGATGTGGTCTCAACTGGAGACCTGGTGATCGACGGCCAGGTGCAGGGCACGATCGAGCTGGGCGATCACAGCCTGACGATTGGCCCGGCCGCGTCGGTGGTCGCCGACCTTGCCGCCAAGACGATCACCGTGAGCGGCACGGTCGTCGGCAACGTGATGGGCGCGGCGCGGGTGGAATTGAAGGCGACGGCATCGGTGGAAGGGGACGTGAACGCCCCGACGTTCGTGATGGAGGAGGGCGCCACACTCAAGGGCAAGGTCGATACAGGAGATCGTAAGAGATGATTTGGTAATCTCGCGATTTGGTGGTTTCTATCGACCTTTCGGCACCAGCTTGATGATGCGTCACCTCAGCGACCGGCCGGGGCCGGGTCACACCACGGTCAGTTCGGCCCGCTGGTTGAGGAACTCGCCGTAGCTGTCGGCGGCGGCGTCTTTCACGGTCAGTCCCGACCACCACGCGAAGTCCCTCAACGTGGCCGGACCGTGACTATCCACGACACGATCTCGGCGGGATTTCGGATGTCGGACTGCGTGAGCTTCTGGTTGCGGAGTCGTTGGGCGAGCAGATCGGGGGCGGGCATAGGGCGGACAGGAGTCGAGTGGCCGGGACCATTCCCGGCCACACGGCCAATTCTAGTTTCGGAGCGTGACGGCGTCTTCGAACCGCACGCGCAGGACGGTGCCTTCCGGCAGGTGAACGTCCTTGCCTTCCGTGGCGGCAATCACGCCGCCGCCGCCGATCAGGACGCCGGCAATCGCGCCCTTCACGCCGCCGAGAATGCCGCCGATGATGGCGCCGACGCCAGCGCCGGCGCCAATGCGGCCGGCTTCACCCTTGAGCCCTTCGCTCTCGAGCGCCTCGGTCACGTGCGCGCGCACGTCGCGGGCGCGGCCGTTCACGGTCAGGCGCGTGAACTCGATGGTCAGGCTGCCCTTGCGATCCGTGCGGCTGGCGCGGTCCACCGATGACACGTAACCGGTCAGCAGGGAGCCCGCCGGCACGATCAGGTCGTTGCCGTGATAGAGGTCCACGATCGTCGTGGCCTCGACGCGGTCCTCGACCTTCGCGGTGTCGGACGTCAGCGGCGTCTGCAGGCGGACGTCGAGTTCGCTGCCGGCGGGAATGACGCGCGACTGCGAATTATTGCCCTGGCCCTGGGAGTTCTGGGTGTTACCCCAGCGGCTATCGCGCGGGCCGCGGGTGTTGTTGCTCGTGTTGTAATTGGAGCTGTTCACGCGCGTCATGAAGCGGTCAATCCCATCGCTCAGGTCGCGGCGCTCGCGGGCGGTGACGGTCTCGCCGCGGCGCGCCTTCACGCGGAGGTAGGCCAGGTCGTCTTCGAGTTCCTTCAGTTCACGGTAGTTGCCCGTCGGCTCGACGCGAGCCAAGGCGGTCTGGGCGTCCTGGACCTTGCGTTCCAGAGAGGCCATGTCGGTGCCGGTTTGTGTCTGCGCGAAGGTGACGCTGCCGGTCAGAAGCACCGCTGCGATCACGCCAATTCCCAATCTCATCGTTCACTCCCCGAGCGCGTCAATTGCGCTCGCGGTGGTTGAAAAAGCAAGTGTCGTGCCCGTCCAGACGTGGGCAATTTCGGCCGCCAATTCGTGCGGGCTGCCCTTTCTGGGCACTCCGCTACCAATCTGCGCCGCCGTCGCGGCCTATCCCGGCGGGACAGATGGCCCGGTTTTTGATATAGCCAAGGAAGAGGACTCTCGAGATGAAACTGCAGAGCCGGCTGGCGCTTGCCTTCACCCTGATCGCGACCACCGTCGTGGCGCAGACCCAGGTGACGCCCCCCAAGAACAAGTACACGCCCGAACAGGACGTGGAGATCGGGCGTGAAGCCGCGGTGGAGGTCAGGCAGCAATACCCGATCATCACCGACGACCAGATCGCGGGCTACCTCGATCGGCTCGGCAATCGCCTGGTGGACGCGGCGGCGCCGGAACTGAAGCGGACGCAGTTTGAGTATTCGTTCACCCCCGTCAACCTCAAGGACATCAACGCGTTCGCGCTGCCCGGGGGCCCGATGTTCGTCAATCGCGGGATGATCGAGGCCGCGACCGGTGAAGGCGAAGTGGCCGGCGTGATGGCCCACGAACTCGCCCACGTCCTGCTCCGCCATGGCACCGCCAACGCGACCAAGGCTCAGGGCTTCCAGATCGGCGCCCTCGCCGGCGCCATTGCCGGCGCGGTGATCGGCGGCGGCTGGGGCGAGGTCATCTCGCAGGGCTCGCAATTCGGGCTTGGCACCTGGCTGCTGAAGTACAGCCGCGAGTACGAGAAACAGGCCGACCTCGTCGGTGTGCAGATCATGGCGCGCGCCGGTTACGACCCGCGCGAGCTGGCGAAGATGTTCCAGACCATCCAGAAGCAGAGCGGCGGCAACCCGCCGCAATGGCTCAGCAGCCACCCCGACCCCGGCAACCGCACGCAGTACATCAACCAGGAAGCCGCGCTGCTGCGCATTGGCCCGCGTCCGGACGAGAACGGCTTCGCGCGAACCCGCGCCCGCTTCGCCTCGCTGCCGCCAGCGCGAACCCTGGCCGACCTCGAGCGCAACCCCAACGCCTCCGGCGAAGGCACCCGCGAGCCGGTCTCGGTTGGCCGCGTCGGCGATCCGGTGCCGGCGCCATCACGCCAGTATCGGACCGTGCAGGGCGGCAAGCTGTTCCAGGTCAGCGTCCCCACCAATTGGACGGCGCTGACCACGAACAACGCGGTCAAGTACGTGCCGCAGAACGGCTACGGCCAGTCGCGCGGACAGGAAGTGATGACGCACGGCGTCGAGCTGGGCGTGACGCGCGCGTCATCGCGCGACCTGCAGCAGGCCACGGCCTCGCTGATTGACGGCTTCCTGCGCGGCAACGCGGACATGCGCGTGGCCGGGGCGCGGCAGAACGTGCGGCTCTCGAACCGGACCGCTATCCTGACGCCACTCGAAGGGCGCTCCGCGCTGGGCGGCAGCGAACGGGTCGATGTCTACACGACGTTTCTTGCCGACGGCAACCTCTTCTACCACCTGTCGGTGGCGCCGGAGGAAGACCTCGACGAGTACAGCGTCGCCTTCAACCGCGTGGCGCGGTCGATCAAGCTGAACGACCGCTAGGCCTGAGCGAGCCAGGTGCCGCCTGTAAGGCGGAGCCTGACAAGTCGAAGGGCTAGGGCTGGCGCGGTTCCAGCAACAGCGCGTTGCCGACCTACTCGGTGATCGACAGGCGGCATGCGCTGTCACCGATGAAGCGAGTGGCATGCCACGTGTTCGCGGGCACGGAGACGACATCACCTTCGCTCGCGATGAACGGGGCCTGTCCTTCGAACGCGTAGCGGATCTGTCCTGAAAAGACAAGCCTGGCGCGCGCCGGCTGCTGGGCCAACGCGTCGGCAGCGCATCCGGCAAACAGTACGACAACGACGACAGGCAGTATTTTGCGCATGAGGTCTCCCCGCTTGGCGCAGTGCATCTTATCCCTCACCGTGTAAGAAGTCCGCCGAACAGGTCGTAGACCACGTCCTGTGCGGTGACACCGGCGAGCTGGAGCATCGCGTCGGCAATGGCGTGACGGGTGGGATTGAAGCAGTAGTCGGGCGTTCGCCCTTCGACTCGCCCCGCGAGTCCCTGACCGCGGGGCTCGCTCAGGACAGGCGCCGTCAGGGCAAGCACGACGTTCACGGCGAATAGGATGCGCGCGGCCATGCCGGACGGTAGTATAGGGCGCATGAGCGCCACCAGCGGCGCCAACCGATACCAAGGATGATCATGCGAAACATGCTGCTCGCGATTTTTGTGCTTTGCTCCATTCTCTTATGGCGTCCGGCTTCCCTGTCCGCCGTAGCCTTGGCGAAGGCGGAAGCCGGACTCGCTGCGCAGGCGGTCGGCGGCCCTGAAAAGGGCCGGGCCGTGGCGGGCGACCCGGGCATTTCTTCGATGGTGGTGATGGACCGGCCCGACTTCCGCGTGCTGCGCGACTGGGCCGAACCCGGCGCCGTTCGCCGGATGCACAACCACGCCGACGCGACCTATCACGTGTTCACGCTGGTCACCGGCCAACTGGTGCTGACCATTGAAGGCCAGGAACCGGTCGAGGTGAAGCAGGGCGACGTGGTTGAGTTGAACAGCGGTGCCATGCACACGTTCAAGAACACCGGCACGGTCACCGCCACGATCGTCGAAGTGTTCGGCAAGGCGCCGAAGGCGTAGCAGCGCTCCTACTGCCCTGGCCAGCTCTTGTCGATCCAGGGCCCCTTTTCGGTCTGGCGGGTGACCGCCACCTCAGCTAATCATCACCTTCCGCGGATGCTGCGAGTTGTCCTCGAGGAACGTTTTCTTGTTCACGAGTTCCGCTTCCGTCGGCTGCACCAAGCCGGTCGCATCCGTGACGCGCGACATCACGGTGTGCTCGCCGGCGGTGGCGCCGTTCCAGGTGTAGTTGTAGAATTTCCACCCGTACTTCGCCGTCGTCGACGGGTCGGCGGTCGCCGCCTGCCACGGGCCCTCGTCCACCTTCACTTCCACCGACTTGATGGGCGTGCCGTCGTTCAGCACGATGGTGGTGACCTTGTGGGCGTTGCCGTTTTTGGTGACGCGGGCGACGAACGACTTGAGCTGCTGGTGGGTAATCGCGCTCTCGACCCACTTCAGCTCGCCGTTGATCATCTCGCCCTTGAGCGTGCGGTACCAGTTCGCCTGGAACTTGCCCAGGTAGGGATCCGCCTGCGCGACGATCTCCGAGAGCCACTTGACGTTCGGGTTGCCGTACCAGCCCGGCACGATCAGGCGCAACGGCGCGCCCTGGTGCTTGGTGAGCGGCTCGCCGTTGAGGGCAAAGGCCAGGAACGGCTCGGGCGACAGCGCGCGGTCGCGCTGGATGCTGCGCCCGAACTGCTGCTCGACGTCGAAGTTGGTGCCGCGGAAGGTCACGGTTTCCTTGCCGCGGTCGGCGCCGAAGAACACGATCTCGCGCGCGTCGGGCTTGAGGCCGGCGCTCTCGAGCACCGTCTTGAGCGGCACGCCGGTCCAGCGGCCGTTGCCGACCAGGCCCTGCACCGGCCGGCGGTTGCCCGAACATTCGAAGCCGGCGATCAGCTCGGTGCTGCCCATCTTGCGCAGCTCGTCGATGGTCAGCGACTTCGGGGTGTTCACCAGCCCGCCGACTTTCAGGCGATAGGCGGCGGCATCGACCTCGGGGTGGCCGTAGTGCTGCGTGGTGAAGAACTGATCCTTCGGCGTGAACGCGCCGCTCAGCGTGCGCGTGTCGAACAATCGGCGATCGACCGCCGGCGACGGGTTGAAGGTCGGCGGAAACTCGGTGAAGGGCACCACGGTCTCACCCTGCGCCAGCGCGGGGAGCACCCAATCGAAATTGCTGGCCGCGCCCAGGGCCGCCATGGCCAGGCCGGTCTTCATCACGTCACGACGGTTCATCTGCTTCTCCATGGTGATCCCTTTCGTCCGGTCAGCGCGACTTCACACGTTGAACTTCTTCGCGGCGTCCTCGCGGTTGTAGCGCGCCACGGGCATCGCGAACTTGCGTTCGGCCACGTATCAATCGAGCCGGGCCGTCGTCCATGCTCACGAGGATGAACTTCACCCTCGAGTCGTCATGATACTTCTCGCAGGCCTTCTGGATAAGCGGTAGCCCCGCCCGGCAGGCCCCTCACCAGGCTGCGAAGAAGGCACCCTGGGCACGTTAGATTAGGCCCCCGGCTTCTTCGTGGCCGCGAACGCCGACGGCGTGGTGATCCTGATGCTGTTGCCGTCAACCGTGCCGGCGTACTTGGTGGTGCCGGACGTGAAGGTGATCTCGGCGCCGCGCAGCCGGCCCTGGATGGCCTGGTTGCCGAGCGTGCCCGAGATCATCTGGAAGGTCTGCGTCAGCTTCAACTCGCCGTTCGGCGTCGCCCACGTGCCGCCGACCTTTGCGGGCACGATCCAGAAGAGCGCCGTGCACCAGCTGCTCGAGCAACCGTCGCTCACCGTGGCGGTTTCGTCGGCCTGCCAGTCTTCCATGGTGAAGGTGTTGGACGCGATGCGCGTGCCGGGCTTCAGGTCCAGCAGCTTCGGCCGGAGCTTCATGTTGATCGAGGGCAGCAGGAACATGGTGATGACGTCGGCCTTCGAGAAGTCAGTCTCGAACAGGTCGGCCTTGACGAACGTGGCCCGATCGGTGACCCCGGCGGCGGCGGCGTTCTTCTTCGACAGCTCCACCATGTCGGGGTTGTACTCGATGCCCATCGCCCGGGCGCCGCGCTGGGCGGCGGTGATCACGGTGCGGCCGTCACCGGATCCGAGATCCATCACGAAGTCGGTCTTGGTGACCTTGGCCATGTCGAGCATCTTGTCGACGACCGCCTGTGGCGTCGGCACCCAGACCACGTCCTTGCCGGCCTGGCCTACCTGCGGCTCGAAGGGCTTCTGCCCCGTGGCCGTGGCCTGCGCATACGCGGACGCGCTGACCGCGAAAATCAACACCAGCATCACCAGGGAAGAAATTGCGCGACGTGTGCTCATCGAAGTGTCTCCATGATCCGGTACAAGTGACTATCGGTCCTCAAGAACAACGAGCCGGCGAAAATTCCCTCCCGGGGGCCATTACGGTGGTCACGCCCTGCTCGGCCAGAAAGTATATGATCCCGTCGGCAAAAACGGGGGACGCCGAAAAGGTGCCGCCCGGATGCCGCCGATACACCGGGGCCGCAGATGACACCGATGACGCCGATCAAAATGCTTCTCATCGGGGCTCGATCGTTACGGCTCAAGCAGTCCTTCCTGGCGTGCGGCCGTGAGCAGGCGCTCGTCGAACGCCACGATCGTGACGGGTTCGCCCAGTTTCTCCTGGAGGTACAGGCAACTGGCGATCTGCACCGCGTCACCGGCACCGAGGGCGTGTCGTTGCAGGAGTGCTCGCGCCACGTCGGTGATCTCCGGTGTGAGTTCCACTACCACGAGGGCGGGGAAATCGGAGACGAGGGCGGCAAGAGCGCGATCGCGCTCGGCCGGCGAGAAGGCTCCCTCCCTGGCGCGGCGTTCCAGCGCCGAGGTGACCTCAACCTCCGACAGGCGACTGGTCGCCGGCGTGTCGGAGACCAGCAGTCGTCGAACCCTGGCGCTGGCTGCCTCGCGAACGTATCGCTTGACCAGCGCGCTCGCGTCGAAGTACCGCATCAGAACCGGTCTTGACGATCCTCGACGATCGCCGCTGCGGCCGAGCGGCCGCGGCTCACCACCTGCCGGAAGGGCGCGAGCGGCTCGGTCACGGTTCGGGTCACGGCCCCGGTGGCCGTGAGCTTGGCGAGGATGGCCTCGACGCCGCTGCCAATCGCGATGGGACGCAACTCGGCAACCGGCTGGCCGCGGTCGGTGACGATCAGGGTCCGCCCCTGCCGCACGCGGCGCAGGTAGGTGCCCAGTCGCGCCTTGAGTTCACGAGCACCCACCAGGTTGCGTTCCATGTAGTCATTGTGACTACATCGGTGGCGGTCGTCAATCAGGCGGGGCGGTCAGGATGCGATGCCGGTTGCGGGCGGCGGGCTATTGACACAGGTCGATCAATACCGGATATTGAACGCGTGACGTTTGATTTTCGGTCATATCTGAGGCGCCGATGTCAGGAGTTGGTCGCCAACCGCCTCGAAGACACATCGGCCGTGGTCTTGATCGGTCCTCGCCAGGTTGGCAAGACGACCTTGGCCCGACAGATCGCGGCCGAGCGCGTCAATGCTGTCTATCTGGACCTCGAACGTCCTGCAGATCGGCAACGGCTGGATGATGCGGATGCGTTCCTGCGCGCCCAGACTGGCACCTTGGTCGTCATCGACGAAATCCACCGTGCTCCGGGGCTGTTCGAGATCCTGCGCGGTGTGATCGACGACCGTCGGGCCGCGGGGGACCACACCGGCCACTTTCTGCTGCTCGGGTCGGCCTCGCTCGACTTGATGCGTCAGAGTACCGAGACGCTGGCAGGTCGGGTGGCGTACGTCGAACTCGCACCAATCGACTTGCGCGAGTTGCCTTCCGATGCAGGGAACGTGAATCGGCTTTGGGTCCGCGGCGGATTCCCGCTCGGCCTCCTGGCCAAACACGACTCGGCCAGCCTGAACTGGCGTCGAGATTTCATTAGAAGTTACCTCGAGCGTGACGTGCCGATGTTTGCCCCCCGGCTCCCTGCCGAGACGATTGGCCGACTCTGGAGCATGCTTGCCCACGGACAGGCCACCTTGCTCAACCATTCGCGACTGGCGTCGAGCCTGGGTGTGTCAGCACCGGCCGCCAGCCGCTACGTGGACCTGCTGGTCGACCTCCTGCTGGTCCGTCGCCTGAGGCCCTGGAGCGGCAACATCCGGAAGCGGCTGGTCCGCGCGCCGAAGACGTACATCCGCGACAGCGGATTGCTGCACGGCCTGCTTGAGCTCGAGACATCGAACGACATCCTCGGGCACCCGGTCGCCGGCGCAAGCTGGGAGGGGTTCGTGATCGAAAACCTCATCGCCGCCGCCGGCGAGAGCCGCACGCCGTACTTCTTCCGGACTGAAGATGGGGCGGAGATTGACCTGGTCTTCGAACGGGGCGGCCGGGTCGAGATGGCCATCGAAATCAAGCGCACCACCGCTCCCGTAGTCTCAAAAGGGTTCCGCCTCGCCTGCGAATCGCTCGAGCCGAAACAAGCCTTCGTCGTTCATGGTGGCACCGCCCAATGGCCCATGTCCAACGGGGTGTCGGCGATTTCACTGGAAGGAATGGTGCGGCACCTGGAAGGCGTGCCGCCCGGCCGAGCGCTATAGTCGGCGTTGCGATCACACCCGTGTCGGCGAGATCCGGCCCGGTCGCCAGCTTTTCAGGGCAGACGTGGGACTCGCGACAGTCGCCTCGGTGCCGATCGCGTCCATCACCCGGACCCGGCGCTGGACGAATTCCTCGGCGGGGAAATCGTCCTGGAATGGGGGACGGTCCTGGGCGTGCAGCGACACGAGGGATGCGATCGCGAGCGTGACGAGCAAGATGAGTCGGGTCATCGGGCGAGCTTATTCCACGACCAGCACCGGCGGGCCAAGAACACCCTTTCGTGGCGTGATCCCGAGTCCAGGTGCTGCGGACGCGGCCAGCCAGCCGTTCACGCGCTGCGGGGCACCATCGGCGATCGAGACGGTGACGTAGCTGTTGAAGTCGGTGCTCGTGAACAGGAGCGGTGTCGGCGTGCTGTGCGCGAGGTGCGCGATGGCGGCAGTCACGATGTCGCCGCCCCAGCTGTCTTCGATGGTCATGGCCACGCCCATGCTCGCGCACAGGTCGCGCGCCTGGCGCGTCTTGGTCAGGCCGCCGAACTTGCTGATCTTGAGGTTGACGACATCCATCGCCAGGTCGGCGTGTCCGCGCAGCAGCATCTCGAGGCTGTCGATGTTCTCGTCGAGGACGAACGGGTGCGGCGTGTGTCGCCGCACGCTGAGGCACTCCTCGTAAGTCAGGCACGGCTGCTCGATGTAGACATCGACCTCGCGGACGGCCTTCACGACCCGCATCGCTTCGTGCTGGGTCCATCCGGTGTTGGCGTCGGCGATCAGCCGGTCGCCGGCCTGCAACACCGCCGCAACCGCGTGGATACGGTCGATGTCCACGTCGGGGTCGCCGCCGACCTTGAGCTGAAAACGGCGATAGCTTAATGTGGTTAGCTAACCTACGATAACACTCATGAAGGCTCCGAGGCAGGTCAACGTCCACGAGGCCAAGACCAAGCTGTCGCAGTTGCTCGCCGAGGTGGAAGGCGGTCGCGAGATCATCGTCGCCCGCAACGGCAAGCCGGTCGCCAAGCTGGTCCCCTTCCCGGCCGAAGACAAGAAGAAGGGTTTCCGGCTCGGCACACTCAAGGGAAAGATCTGGATGTCGCCGGATTTCGACGCTCCGCTCTCGGACGAAGAGTTGAAAGGGTGGGGCTACTGAAGTTTCTGCTCGATACCCACTGCTGGATCTGGCTGACCGGCGATTGGAGCCGCCTCCCGTCGCCGCTCCGACGGCGAATTCTGCGCGATCCTGCGGCGCTGGTGTGTTCATCAATCAGTGTCATCGAGATCGGCATCAAGCATGCCGCCGGACGGCTGATGCTTGATGGTGGACCGGCCCGCTTGGTGGCGGAGTTGAGAAACGAGGGGGTGTCGTTCCTGGGCGTGACCGTCGACCACGCTCTGCGAATGGCCTCGCTGCCGCACCATCATCAAGATCCGTTCGACCGGCTGCTCGTCGCGCAAGCACAGGTTGAAGGCTTGACGATCGTCTCGGCCGATCCCAACGTCCTTGCCTACGACGTGGCGGCCCTCGACGCGCGGAAGTGAGCTGAGCCGCGTCGAGTTCATCCCGTCGCGCCGTCGGCCGACGACCAGCGGCCGGAACGCCAGGCCTCGGGGCGAAGGATTACCAGGACGGTCAATACCTCGAGCCGGCCAATCCACATGGCCAGGGTCAGCACGATGCGGCTGATGGGGTGCAGGTCACCGAAATGCCCCATCGGACCGACGGCGCCGAAACCGGGACCGACGTTGCCCAGCGTCGCCGCGGTTGCCGAAATGCCGGTGAGGATGTCGGCGCCGAGCAGGATCACGATGATCGAGCAGACCGCGAAGGTCAGCAGGTAGAAGAGGAAGAACACGATCACGCCCTGCAGCACGCTGGGCTGGACGACGCGGCCACCGAGCTTGACCGGCAGGACGGCGCGCGGATGCAGCATGCGCCGCAGTTCCTGCATGGTGAATTTCGCCAGCAGCACATGGCGGACGACCTTGGGGCCGCCACCCGCCGAGCCGGCGCAGCCGCCAATGAACATCAAGCCAAGCAGCACGGCCTTGGCCTGCTGGTTCCAGAGCTCAAAATCGACGCTCGCGTAGCCGGTCGTGGTCAGGATCGACAGTACCTGGAACAGTGCGGTCCGGAGGTTGTTACCCGCGGACATGGTGCCCCACAGGATGACCATGAGCGCCAGGGTCGCCGTTGCCGTGACCGCGGCATAGGCGCGCAACTCCTCGTCGCGAAAGACGATCTTGAAGCTGCGCTGCGCCAGGGCGCGATACTGCAACGCGAAGTTGGCGCCGGCCAGGAACATGAACACGATGATCACCCACTCGGCGGCCGGGTTCTGGTAGCCGGCGATCGACTGCGGGTTGGGCGAGAAGCCCGCCGCGGACAGCGTCGTGAACGAGTGACAGACGGCGTCGAACCACGAGAAACCGGCCAGCCAGAGGGCGACGGTCTGCATCGCCGTGAGTCCCGCATACACGCGCCAGAGCAATGATGCGGTGCGGCGAATCTGCGGGCTCACCTTTTCGTCGTCCGGTCCGGACGCTTCAGCGAAGAAGATCTCGCGGCCGCCGATGGCCAGCCGTGGCAACACCGCCACGAACAGCGCGATGACGCCCATGCCGCCGAGCCACTGCGTCATCGACCGCCAGAAGAAGATGCCGCGGCCGAATTGTGAGAAGTCCCTGAAAACGGTGGCGCCGGTCGTGGTCAGGCCCGACATCGCTTCGAACATCGCATCGATCGGACCGAGGCCGACCCAGACATACGGGAGGCCGGCAAACGCCGCGATCAGCAGCCACGCGATCGACACCACGGCCAGGCCCTCGACGCGGCGCATGCGCTCGATCGCCCCCTCGGCCGCCGGGCCTCCGGCCGTGCGCATCCACTGGCCGATCGCGCAGGTGATGGCCAACGCCAGGGTGAACCCTTGCGCATCCCGATACTCGCCGTGGTAAAGGGCCACGGCCAGCGGCGCCAGGAACATCAGCCCGAACACGCGGGTGATGAGGCCGCACACGTGGACGACGAGCGACAGCCGCATGGGTCAGTCGCCGGCCCGGCCGAAGTAGTCCTGCACGCGCGCGGCCGCCGCCCGGGTGCAGAGGACCAGGATGCGATCCCCGGGCTCGATGCGATCGTCGCCACGCGGGACGATCGCCTTGTCGCCGCGGAGGATGGCGGCGACAATCACGTCCTCGGGCGTGCCAATCCCCTTCAACTGGCGCGGCGCGAACGTCGGCGGCACGGTGAGTTCCAGCACGCGGGCTTCGCCGTGTTCCAGCACGGCGAGCAGGCTCGACGTGCCGCCGGCAATCTGGTGGAGGATCGAGGCGACGGCGGCGCCGCGAGCGGACAACGCCACGTCGATACCCACGCGCTCGAAAAGACGCAGGTTGCCTGGCCGGCTGACGCGGGTGACGATCTTCGGCACGCCCAGCTGGCGGCCAAGCAGCGAGGCCAGCAGGTTGCGCTCGTCGTTGTCGATCACGCACACCAGCACGTCGCTGCGGCCGATATCCTCGGACTCCAGGAACTCCAGGTCGGTGCCGTCGCCGTTCAGCACGAGGGTGCGCTTCAACCGTGCGGCGAGCAGGGCACCGCGCTCCTCGCCGCGCTCGACGATGCGGACATCGACGTTGTCGGCCTTCTCGAGTCGTTCGGCGACCTCGAGGCCGACGTCGCCGCCACCGATGATCGTGACGCGCTGGCGGCCCTGGTTGGTGCCGGGCCGCACGATCTTCTCGACCTCGCGCATGGCCTCGGGCGTGCCCATCAGGATGACCTTGTCACCCGCCGCCAACTGCGTGGCGCCACGCGGCACGAACAACTTGCCTGCGCGCTTGACCGCCACGATCAGCGAACCGCGCGGCAGGTGGAGGGCACCGACCGGCGCCGCCACCAGCGCGGACGAGGCATCCAGCTTGTACTCGAGCAGCCGCACCACGCCGCCGGCAAACACCTCGGCGTCGATTGCGCCGGGCGCGGTCACCACCTGCTCGATGTCCACGGCCAACTGCGCCTCTGGCCACAACACGCGGTTGATGCCGAATTGCGCCAGCCCGGCGTTGGTGGTCGAGCCGAGGAAGTCCGCGCGCGACACCAGGCAGATGGTCTCGGGGCTGGAGATGCGGTTGGCAATGGCGCACGCGACGATGTTCACTTCGTCGAGTCCGGTGCAGGCGACGAAGAAGTCGGCGTCCTTGATGTTGGCCCTGGCCAACACGTCTTCGCTGGTGCCGCTGCCCAGGATGAAATCGACGTCGAGCGAGACAAACCGATCGGCGATGGCCGGGTCGATCTCGATCACGGACACTTCGTGTTCCGCGGCCAGGGCGCGGGCCAGGGCCGAACCGACCTCCCCGCCACCGACTATGACTATGCGCATGGCTGCTTTCCGACCCTCCACTCTAGCGGATAGCTGGGCGGGAATTGGCACTGTGATGTTATAACATTTGTTGATACAATCAGCTCATGGTCGTCGAGCTCAAGCTCCGCAAGATTGGCAACTCGGTTGGCGTGGTACTCCCGAAGGAAGTGCTGAACCACCTGAAAGTTGGCGAAGGAGACACCATCTGCGTAACCGAAACGGTTGACGGTAGCCTGCGCGTGGGTCCGTCCAACGACGAGTTCAAGAAGCAGATGGAAGCGGCCGAAAGCGTCATCACTCGCTACCGTAACACCCTCCGCGAACTCGCGAAATGATGCCGGTCTGGTTGCTCCGGGAGGCTGTCATCGCCACCCACGAGCGCCTGTTGTCGGAGTTTGGCGGCGCCACGGGGGTTCGTGATGCCGGTCTCCTGGATTCTGGCCTCGCGCGCGCGGAGAATCTCCACGCCTACGGTCAGCCGACAGTGTTCGAACTCTCCGCTGGGTATGCGTTTGGCGTGGTGAAGAACCACCCGTTCGTCGACGGCAACAAGAGGACCGGTTTCACGATCGCCGTGATCTTTCTCGAACTCAACGGCGAGACATTTCGCGCATCGGAAGTGGACGCCACCATCCAGACGTTGGCCCTGGCCGCGGGTGAACTCTGCGAAGCGGAATACGCGGATTGGCTAAAGGCCAACTCCCGACAGAAGTAGACGTGCCGCAAGGCATCACAGACAGAAATAGAGAACAGCTCACATGAAGACCCCAACCGCCGGCGACACGTCCGGTTTCGCATCCCTCGGACTCGCCGCGCCCCTGCTGACCGCCGTTTCGGCGCTCGGCTACGAAGAACCCACGCCCATCCAGCGTGAAGCCATCCCGGTGCTGCTGGCCGGCCACGACATGCTCGGCCAGGCCGCCACCGGCACGGGCAAGACGGCGGCGTTCGCGCTGCCGCTGCTCAACAAGCTGTCGGAAGACACCAAGACCAACCGCGGCAAGGCCCGCGCGCTGGTGCTGGTGCCGACGCGCGAGCTGGCGATGCAGGTCGCCGAAGCCCTCCACAAGTATGCGAAGGGCTCGAACCTGAACGTGGTGCCCGTCTACGGCGGCGCGCCGATGGATCACCAGATCCGCGCGCTTCGCCGCGGGGCGGAAGTCGTGGTCGGCACGCCGGGACGCGTGCTCGATCACCTGCGCCGGCAGACGCTGAGCCTCGCCGCCGTCGAGATGCTCGTGCTCGACGAAGCCGACGAGATGCTCGACATGGGCTTCTCGGAAGACATCGATTCGATCGTGGCGGAAACGCCGGCGACCCGGCAGACGGCGCTGTTTGCCGCGACCTTCGCGCCGAGGATCCTGTCGATTGCCGGCAAGCACCTCAAGAACCCCAAGAAGGTGCAGATCGCGCAGGAGAAGCGCGCGGCCGGGAAGCTCCCCCAGGTCCGCCAGGTCGCCTACATCGTCGGCAAGGGCCAGAAGACCGGCGCGCTCAGCCGCATCCTCGACTTCGAGAGCCCCAAGTCGGCGATCATCTTCTGCCGCACGCGCCTCGAGGTGGATGAGCTCAGCGACACCCTGAACGCGCACGGCTACGGCGCGCAGGCGCTGCACGGCGGCATGATGCAGAAGCAGCGCGACCGCGTGATGCAACTGTTCCGCAGCGAGAAGGCCGACATCCTGGTGGCCACCGACGTGGCCGCCCGCGGCCTCGACATCGATCACGTGTCGCACGTCATCAACTACGACCTGCCGACGGCGCCGGAAGTGTATGTGCACCGCATCGGCCGCACCGGGCGCATCGGGCGCGAAGGCGTGGCCATCACGCTGGCGGCGCCCCGCGAGCAGCGCTTCCTGCAATACGTCGAGCGCCTCACCAAGCAGCGCGTCGAGATCGGCAAGCTGCCGACCGAAGCCGATCTGCGCAAGCGCCGGCTGGAGGCCGCGAAAGACTCGATCCGCGAGCGTATTGCCGCGGGCGGCCTCGACGACACCAAGGAACTGGTCGAGTCACTGGCGCAGGAATTTGAACTGATCGACATCGCCGCCGCCGCCGTGGCGATGGCCAACGACGGCGCCGAGAAGACCGTGGTCGCCGATGTCCCGGTGGTCGAAGAGCGGCAGTCACGCTCGTACGACGCCCCGCCGCGCGACGATCGCGGCTACGACCGCGCGCCGCGGCCGGAGCGGGCGCCGAGAGACGAAGGCCCCATGACCTTGCTGCGCATCAGCGTCGGCAAGGGGGAAAGCATCCGGCCGGCGGATCTCGTCGGCGCGATCGCCGGCGAAGCGAAGATCCCGTCAGGAGTGATCGGCGCCATCAAGGTGCACGACGACTACTCGCTGGTGGAGATTCCGGAAGAGCTGGCCGAACGGGTTGTCACCGCCCTGAAGCGCACCCAGATCCGCGGCCACCGGGTCACCGTTCAGTCCAAACCCGCCCGCTAGCCACGCGCTGGTCGCTGTAGGGCACCCCTTTATGGGGTGCCCTTTTTCTTG
>CAYHCX010000043.1:0-31527 GCA_964355095.1 uncultured Acidobacterium sp. | reverse complement strand
CACCTTCGGCAAGAAGGAAGAGCAGATCTTCCTCGGCCGCGAGATCGCGCAGCACTCCGACTACAGCGAAGACACCGCGCTCAAGATCGACGGCGAGGTCAAGCGCATCGTCAACGACCAGTACCACCGGTGCACGACGCTGCTCACCGAGCACAAGCAGCGGCTGATGGACATTGCCGACGCGCTGCTCGCGCGGGAGGTGCTCGACGCCGACCAGGTCCGCCGCCTCGCGTATGGCCACCCCCTGGACGACGCCCCGGTCGCGGACGCGTCGTCGCCGGACGCGCCGGCGGCGCGCGAGAAGGACCGGCCGTCGCTGGTGCCGCCCATGCAGCCGATTCAAAAGCCGCTCACGCAGGAGTGATCGCCGCTCCCCGTCAGCCGTTCACGGTTCCACTTCCGGGCCGGGCGCCTCTGGTGCTCGGCCCGCGCACTTTGGTGATGGGTGTGATCAACGTCACGCCCGATTCTTTCTCGGACGGCGGCGTCGCGCTCGATCCGGCCCGGGCGGCCGAGATCGCCGTGGCCATGGAAGCGGCCGGCGCCGACATCATCGACATCGGCGCCGAGTCGACGCGGCCCGGCGCCACGCCGGTCGGCACCGCCGACGAGTTGGCCCGCGTGCGGCCGGTGCTTCAGGCCGTGGCGGCACGGGTTCGCGTGCCGATCTCCATCGATACCTACAAATCCGAAGTGGCGGAACTGGCCCTTGGCGAGGGCGCCGCGATGGTCAACGACATCAGCGGCCTGCAGTACGACCCGCGCCTGGGCGGTCTCACGGCGTCCAGCGGCGCGCCGATTGTCCTGATGCACACCCGCGGACGGCCGCAGGACATGTACGCGCACGCTGACTACAGGGAGGTGGTGGGCGAGGTCGCCGCCGACCTGCGGCGGGCGGTCGAGCGCGCCCTGGCCGCGGGCATTGCGCGTGACAGCATCCTGCTCGACCCTGGCCTGGGTTTCGCCAAGCGCGCGACCCAGAGCCTGGCGGCGCTGGTGGGGCTCGATCGGCTGGCCGGGCTCGGGTTTCCGCTCCTGGCCGGGCCCTCGCGCAAGTCGTTCTTGACCGTGGCGACGGGCGCGCTGGACCCTGAAGACCGCGATTGGGCGACGGCCGCCGCCATCACCGCCGCCATCCTGGGCGGCGCCCACATCGTCCGGGTGCATCGCGTCGCGGAGATGGTTCACGTCGCCCGGGCCGCCGACGCCATTCGCGCCGCCGCGTCCGGGGTCTGACCCCGAGGCAGGTTCCCTCGAGGGGGTCTGACCCCGGCGCGGAGGGGTCAGACCCCTCATGGATTCGTTTCGAGGGGTCAGACCCCTTATAGTGATTAACGCGTCCATGTCGTTCCTCAACGAGCTGCTTCAACGGCCGCCGGTCACCTGGTGGGACGTCCTCGACATCCTGATCGTCTCGATCATGGTCTACGAGTTGCTCAAGCTGATTCGCGGCACCCGGGCCGTGCAGCTGGCGGTGGGCATCGCATTCTTCGTCGGGCTGTACTACGTTTCGCGCGGCTTTCGGCTTGAAACCGTCAACTGGCTGATCCGCAATATCATCGGCTACGTGGTGTTTGCCGGCATCGTGCTGCTGCAGGCCGACATCCGCCGCGCCCTGGTGCACCTGGGCCGCGGCCGGCTGTTTCGCCGCCTCAACCGCAAGGTGAGCGACGACGACACGATTGAAGAGCTGGTGGTGGCCGCCTCCGCGCTGGCGGCCAAGAAGACCGGCGCCATCATCGTGGTCGAGCGGTCGATTGGCCTGCGCAACTACATCGAGAGCGGCATTCCGCTCGATGCGCGCCTGACTTACGACCTGCTGGTCAGCATCTTCCAGCCCACCTCGCCCCTGCATGACGGCGCGGTGATCGTGCAGCGGGATCGGGCGGCGGCCGCGGCGTGCTTTCTGCCGCTGACGGTCAACCCGCGGCTGAACCGGGAGCTGGGCTCCCGCCACCGGGCGGCCATCGGCATCACCGAGGAGAACGACGCGATCGCGATCGTGGTGTCGGAAGAGACCGGGCGCATCTCGCTGGTGGAAGACGGCGATCTCGAGTACGACATAAACGCGGAGCGGCTGCGCGCCCGCCTGAAGGCGCTGGTCGCCCTGCGCCCCGCCAACGGCAAGCCACGACAGCCGGGATACTCATTCAACTGATGGCGTATCACCCCTTTCGCAATCTCGGGCTCAAGTTCCTGTCGATCTGCATCGCCGTGCTGCTGTGGTTGGTCGTGGCGGGCGAGCGGGTCGTGGAGCGCGTGCTGCGCGCGCCGGTCGAGTTCCAGAACCTGCCCAACGGGCTCGAGCTGGTCGGCAACCTGCCCGACACGGTGGAAGTGCGCCTGCGCGGATCGTCCGGCGCGCTCAGCCGCATGGGTCCGGGCGACCTGTCGGCCGTGCTCGACTTGCGCACCGCGCGGCCCGGCCGCCGGCTGTTCCACGTCACGCCGACGCAGGTGACCGTGCCCTACGGCGTCAACGTGGTGCAGGTCGGGCCGTCGACGTTGACGATGGAGTTCGAGATGGCGGGGGTGCGCGTGGTTCCCGTGGAGCCCGACATCGAAGGGCGGCCCGCGCCCGGCTACGAAGTGACGAAGGTGACGAGCGATCCGCAAACCGTGGAAGTGGCGGGGCCGGAGAGCGCGTTGAAGCGGCTCGCCGCCGCCGTGACCGAACCCGTCGTGATTACCAACGAAACGCGATCGGTACGCGAAGTCGTGACCATTGGCGTCCAGGACGCGAGCCTCAGGCTGCGGTCGCCGCAAACCGCGGTGGTCACCGTGACCATTTCCCCCAAGCAACCATGAAACTGTTCGGAACCGATGGCATTCGAGGCAAGGCCGGCGTGGCTCCGCTGGAGCCGGCGACGGTCGCCCGTGTCGGCGCGGCGTTGGTCCGTTCGACTCGCAGCGGCGAAAACGCCGCCGCTCGCTCACGGCAGGCCGTGTCGGCGTCGCCAATGCGGGTGGTCATCGGGCGCGACACGCGCGAGTCGGGCGCCTGGATCGAGCAGGAGCTGGCCCGTGGGCTGACCAGCGAGGGCGCCACCGTGGTGAGTGCTGGCGTGGTGCCCACGCCCGCCATCGCTTACCTCGCGCGCACTGGAGGCTTCGACGCCGGCCTGGTGATCTCCGCCTCGCACAATCCCTACGAAGATAACGGCATCAAGGTGTTCGGCGGCTCCGGCGTCAAGCTCACCGCCGCGCTCGAGGCCTCGGTGGAGGCGCTGGTGGCCGATCGGTCCTGGAGCGTCGGCGCCGCGCCTGGCGTGATCGACCGGCGGGACCTGTCGGGCCATTACCTCGCGCATCTCAAACAGATCATGGATGACGCCGGGCCGCTCGCCGGCTCGCCGATCGTGGTGGACTGCGCGAACGGCGCCACCGCCGGCATCGCCCCCGCCTTCCTGTCGGCGCTCGGGTTCGACGTCCGGCCCATCGGTGTGGCGCCGGATGGCCGCAACATCAACCTCGACTGCGGGTCCACGCACCTCGCCGGGTTGGCCCGCGAAGTGGTGGCGTCGGGGGCCCGTCTAGGCATTGCGTTTGACGGCGACGGCGACCGCGCGTTGTTCGTGGACGCTTCGGGCGCGGTGGTGGATGGCGACGCGGTGCTGCTGATCGCGGCGCTGCACCTGAAGCAGGAGGGCCGGCTGCCCGGCAACGCGGTGGTGTCCACGGTGATGAGCAACATCGGGCTCGAGCTGGCGCTTCGCGGTCACGGCATCAGCCTGGTGCGGACCGCGGTGGGCGACAAGTACGTGATGGAAGAGATGGTCAAGCGCGGCTACGCCCTCGGCGGCGAACAGTCGGGACACATCATCTTCGCGGATCACCTGTTCACGGGCGACGGGCTGGCCACGGCCTTGAACGTGCTGCGGATCATGGCGCAGTCGGGCCGGGAGTTGGCCGAACTGGCCGGCGCGCTGGTCACCTATCCGCAGGTACTGGTCAACGTGCGCGTGAAGCAGAAGACCGACTATCTGGAGGTGCCGGCGATTGCCGCCACGGTCAGGCGCGTGGAAGACGGCTTGTCGGGCCACGGCCGGTTGCTGGTCCGCTATTCGGGCACCGAGCCGCTGCTGCGCATCATGCTCGAGGGCAAGGACCAGGCCGAGATTCGGACGTGGGCGGATGAGATCGCGGCGGTCGTAAAGGAGCACCTTGCCTAAGCTCTCGGTGAACGTCAACAAGGTGGCGACCGTGCGCAACTCGCGCGGCGGCAGCCTGCCGTCGGTGATCGAGGCGGTGCGCACGTGCATCGACGCCGGCGCGCCCGGCATCACCGTGCATCCGCGCGCCGACGCCCGGCACATCACGACCGCCGATGTTCACGACATTGCCGCGGAGCTGGCGCCGCTCAAGGGTCGCGTCGAGTTCAACATCGAAGGCGATCCGCGGCCCGATCTCATCGACCTGGTGCTGGCGGTGAAGCCGGACCAGTGCACGCTGGTGCCGGTGGCCCCGGGCGAGATCACGAGCCAGGCCGGTTGGCCCGCGGATACGCCGCAGGACGTGCTGGCCGGTGTGATCGGCGCGATCAAGGCGGCGGGCGTCCGCGTCAGCCTGTTCGTGGACCCCGAGCCGGCCGCCATTCGCTGGGCCAAGGCCATGGGCGCCGATCGCGTCGAGTTGTACACGGAGCCGTTCGCCCGCGCCTTCGAGCGCGGCCCGGCGGCCGCGGACGCGAGCTTCGCGCACTGCGTGGAAGCGTCCACGCTCGCGTTCGAGCTCGGCGTCGGCGTCAATGCCGGGCACGATCTCGACCTGAAGAACCTCACGCTGTTCCGCACGCTGCCGCACCTGGACGAAGTGTCCATTGGCCACGCCCTTATCAGCCGAGCGATCTTCGTCGGCCTCAACCGCGCGGTCAGAGAATATCTGGCGGCACTGAATGGCTGATGTGGCGTCCGGCTTCTTGACCGCCGTAGCCTCGGCGAAGGTGGTTAGCCGGACCATTGCCATCGCCCTTACGGCCATGGCGCTGCTCGCGCCGCCTGCCGACGCATCCGGCCGCGTCGTCACGATTGCCTCCCTCGACGGCGTCACCCTCGCCGGCGAACTCCACGAAGCCTCATCGCGCCCGGCGCCGGCCGTGGTGCTCGTCCACATGTTCACGCGCAGCAAGGCCGATTGGGGCAGCCTTCCCGACAAGATCCAGGACGCCGGTATTACCGCGCTGACCATCGATCTGCGCGGCCACGGCGGGTCGTCCGGCTCCCCCCAGAGCCTCGCCGACATGGTGCAGGACGTGCGTGCGGCGGCGCAGTGGCTGGCGGCCCGGCCGGGCGTGCGGCCCGGGTCCATCGGCCTGGTGGGCGCGTCGCTCGGCGCCAGCCTGTCGCTGCTGGCGGCCCCCGACCTGCCGGCGGTTCGGGCGATCGCGCTGCTGTCGCCGTCCCTCGACTATCGCGGCCTGCGCACCGACGTGAACCTGGTCAAGCGGATTGGCGGCCGGGCCCTGTGGCTGGCCGCCAGCGCCGAGGACCCGCTGGCGTTGCGGACCTTGCGTGACTTTGCGGCCGAACCATCGGGACCGCGCGAACAAATGATTTCGAATGCGGTCGCCCACGGCACGGCCCTCCTGGGGCGCGACGCCGACGTCGGCCGCGCGCTGGTGGACTGGCTACGGCGCTCGTTGCTATCCTGAGGGTTCCATGAAAGCGGATTCCATCGTCTTTGCCGTCGCCGGCTCGCTGTTCGGCCTGATCATCGGTTGGGTGCTGGGCACCCAGAATGCGGCCGGCACGGCGCGAACCGCCGCGCCCCTGGCCCAGGCGGCACCGGCCGCGGCTGGCGCGCCGGCGGCCCAGGCTCCGCCGCCGCTGGATCCGGCCCGCGTGCAGGCCCTGCAGGTGGTTGCGGAGAAGGATCCGAAGAACGTCGAGTCTCGCGTGCAGCTCGGCAACCTCTTCTTCGACGCCGAGCAGTATTCGCAGTCCATCTCGTGGTACGAGCAGGCCCTGGCCCTCAATCCCGCCGACCCCAACGTCTCGACCGACCTGGGCGTGGCGTACTACTACACGAACCAGCCCGACCGCGCCCTGGCGCAGTTCGACAAGTCGCTGGCCGTCGATCCCAAGCACATCAAGACGCTGTTGAACGTGGGCATCGTCCGCGCGTTCGGCAAGAGCGACATGGCCGGCGCCGCCAAGGCGTGGGAACAGGTGGTGGCGATCTCGCCGGACTCGCCGGAAGGACAGGCCGCCAAGAAGGGGCTCGAGGGCGTGAAGAACACGACGGCCGGCACCGCGGGAAAGTAGCGCGTGTTGCTACGCCCGCTCCTCCTCCTCATCCTCTTCTGGGTGATCGCCCGCGTGTTCTGGCGATTCATTGAGGGTGTGGCGCGGGGCGCGTCGATCCCGCCACTTGGCGGCGCGCGCCGCGGCAGCGGGCCGACGCCGGTGAAGATGCAGCAGTGTCCTGTCTGTGGCACCTACGTGGTGCCGGGCAAGGCGATCAGCACCGTCAGCCGCGGCACCCCGGTTCATTTCTGCAGCGAGAAGTGCCGCGCCGAGTACGCAGTCCGATGAACGCCGAAGATCAGGCCCGCGCCGACATCGTCGAGGTGGGCCGCCGCCTCTGGCAGCGCGGCTTTGTCGCCTCCAACGACGGCAACATCAGCGTTCGCCTCGACGACAACCGGCTGATCACCACGCCCAAGAGCGTGTCGAAGGGCTTCATGACCCCCGACATGATGGTGATCACCGACCTCAACGGCAGGCGGATCGCCGGCGAGCGCGAGCCCTCGTCGGAACTGAAGATGCACCTCGAGGTGTATCGCAATCGCCCGGACGCCCGCGCCGTCGTGCACGCGCATCCGCCGACCGCCACCGGGTTTGCCGTGGCCGGCATCGCCCTCGATCGCGCCGTGCTGGCGGAGGTGATCACCACGCTCGGCAGCATTCCCATCGCCGAGTACGCCACGCCGTCCACCGAGGAACTGCCCGCCGCCGTCCGAAAGTACGTCAAGGCCCACGACGGCCTGCTGCTGGCCAATCATGGCGCCCTGGCGCTCGCCGGAGACGTGATGTCGGCGTACTACCGGATGGAGACCATCGAGCACTTCGCCAAGATCAGCCTGGTGGCGCGGACGCTGGGGCGCGAAAACGTGCTGTCGCGCGGCGAGGTGGACCGCCTGCAGGGCCTGCGCGGCATGTACGGCATCGCCTCGCCGGCGCCGATCTGCACCGACGAGTCCAATCCGACGACGGGCGGGCAGTTGGACTGCCAGGTGGTCCAGGCGCCGCAGTCGGACGAGCGGCTCGTGCTCCATGGCCTGCAGGCGCCGCCAACCGGCACGGACGGGGAAATTCGGCTAACATACCGCGAGCTGACCGCCCTGATTGAGGACGCGGTCAGACAACTTAAATAGGCTTGAGGCTTGAGACTTGAGGCTTGAGGACGAACGGGGCTCTTCAAGCCCCAAGCCGCAAGCCCCAGGCCCATCTGGAGGCAGTAAATGGGTGAAGCACTCGGCATGATCGAAACCAAGGGCCTGGTCGCGATGATCGAAGCGGCCGACGCCATGGTGAAGGCTGCCAAAGTGACGCTGGTCGGCTGGGAAAAGATCGGCGCCGGCTACGTGACCGCGATCGTCCGAGGCGACGTCGCGGCCGTCAAGGCGGCGACCGACGCCGGCGCCGCCGCCGCGCGCCGCGTCGGCGAGCTGGTCTCGGTGCACGTCATTCCCCGGCCGCACGCCAACCTGGAAGACGTCCTGCCCATCGGCAAGGCCCACACCAAGGCGTAGGCCGCAGATGACGCAGATGACGCCGACAGCGGTGTAGGCGCCATGCTCCTGGCCCGTATTGTCGGCACCGTAGTCGCCACCCGGAAGGATCCGCGCCTGGTCAGCAGCAAGCTGCTGCTGGCCCGGGCGGTGGATCCCAAGGGCAAGGCCGAGGGCAACTACCTCGTGGCCATCGACACCGTGGACGCCGGCGTTGGCGAAACCGTGCTCATTGTCAGCGGCAGTTCCGCGCGCCTGGCCTCGGGCTTGAAAGACGTGCCGGTGGATGCCGCGGTGGTCGGCATCGTTGACGCGGTGGACGTCGCCGAGTAGTGCCATGCAGCTTGCCCGCGTAATCGGGGACGTCGTCGCCACCCGCAAGGATCCCGGCTTCGACAGCACCACGCTCCTCCTCCTGCAACCGATCTCCGCTGACGGCAAGAACGTCGGCCGCCCGCTCGTGGCCGTTGACTCGGTGGGCGCCGGCGTCGGCGAAACGGTGTTTTTTGTCCGCGGCAAGGAAGCCAGCTTTCCGTTTCATCCCACCGAGATGCCCGCCGACGCCGGCATTGTCGGCATTGTCGATCAGCCGCGGATTTTCACGGACACGGCCAGCCACGGATTAGGCACAGATTAGACACCGATGATTATTGGGCGTGTCGTCGGCACCGTCGTGGCGAGTCAGAAGCGCCCGCAGTTCGAGGGCGCGAAGCTGTTGCTCGTGCAGCCAGAGACGCCGCAGGGCGTGGCCACCGGCGCGACGCTGCTGGCCATCGATTCGGTGGGCGCGGGCGCGGGCGAACGCGTGCTGGTCGTGCTGGAAGGCCGCGCCGCCGGCGAGGCGCTGGGACGCAAGCTCTCGCCCGTGGACGCGGCGATTGTGGGCATCGTCGATCAGCTGGAGTTCGTCGAATGACACCGCGGATTATGCGGATGACGCGGAGTCAAGTGCCGTGACCGACGACGAGATCCGCGCGCTGGTGAGGGTGGCGATCCGGAAGCACCTGGGTATGCCCGCCGTCGCGCCAAGCGCTTCGGCGGACCAGCCTGCGATCGCTGCCTCGCCCGCGGTGTTGCCACCGCAACCGCCATTCATTCCGATCGCCTTCGGCCGCTATGCCTTGCCGCGCGCTGGGGACGACACCATGTGCATCATCGAACCGGTGATGAACTGCAACCACTGCGGCTATTGCCAGTGTCACGGGCACTAATACTTTCTTGAAACCAACCGTTCTCGTCACCAGAAGACTGCCATCCTCCGTCATCGCCCGCCTTGAAGAGGCGTGCGCCGTCGATCTCCACACCGGCGGCACGGCGATCTCCCGCGAAGCGTTGTTGCAGCGCGTCGCCGGCAAGCACGCGTTGATCTGTCTGCTCACCGACACCGTGGATGCCGCCGTGGTCGACGCGGCCGGGCCGCAACTGAAGGTGGTGGCCAACGTCGCGGTGGGCTACAACAACATCGACGTGCCCGCCTGCCGCGCGCGCGGCGTGGCGGTGACCAACACGCCGGATGTGCTGACCAACGCCTGCGCCGACTTCACGTGGGCGCTGATCCTCGCGATCACGCGCCGGCTGGGCGAGGGTGAGCGGGTGGTGCGCGCCGGCGCGTGGACCGGCTGGGCGCTCGACTACCTGCTGGGGATGGAGCTGCGCGGCAAGCAGCTCGGCCTCGTCGGCCTCGGCCGCATCGGCCGCGCGGTGGCCGGGAAGGCGCCGGCATTCGGCATGACCGTGACGTATGCCACGCGCACGCCGGCCGATCTGCCCGGCGCCACCCACATGCCCCTCGATCGTCTGCTGGCGACGTCGGACGTGGTGTCGCTGCATTGCCCGATGACGCCGGAGACCAGGCACCTCATCGACCAGAAGGCGCTGACCAAGATGAAGCGGTCGGCCTACCTGATCAACACCTCGCGTGGCCCCGTCGTTGACGAGGGCGCGCTGGCGTGGGCGCTCACGGAGCGGCTGATCGCGGGCGCCGCGCTCGACGTCTACGAGAAGGAGCCCGAGATCCACCCGGGCCTGATGACGCTGGAGAACGTGCTGCTGATCCCCCACCTGGCAAGCGCGACCACCGAGACCAGGACCGGCATGGCCGACCTGGCGGTGTCGAACGCGATTGCCGTGCTCA
Source organism: uncultured Acidobacterium sp. (assembly GCA_964355095.1). Classification (GTDB taxonomy): domain Bacteria; phylum Acidobacteriota; class Vicinamibacteria; order Vicinamibacterales; family UBA2999; genus 12-FULL-67-14b. The sequence goes on along the minus strand of CAYHCX010000043.1, from coordinate 21,661 downwards.
ACGGCCAGCCGCCGCTGACGCCGGTGTAAAGAAACCGGGTTTCTTTTTCGGATGACTGTGTGAAAAAGAAACCCGGTTTCCTCAACGCCGTCGAGCGCGTGATGCGGACGCTGGCGCGCCAGGTCGACGGCATGGAACTGCCGGCCGTCGAGAAGATCTCGCAGAGCCAGCAGGGGGATCCGTTCCAGATCCTGATCTCGACGCTGCTGTCGGCGCGCACGCAGGACGCAACGACGGTGGCCGCGTCGACGCGGCTGTTCAAGAAGGCGCCGACACCAGAGGCGGTGGCCGCGCTCACCGTGAAGCAGATCGAGAAGCTGATCTACCCGGTGAGTTTCTACCGCAACAAGGCCGAGTTTGTGAAGCAGACCAGCAAGACGCTGGTGGCGAAGTTCGGCGGCCGCGTGCCGGCGACGCTCGAAGAGCTCGTCACGCTGCCGGGCGTGGGGCGCAAGACGGCCAACCTGGTGATGATTTTGGCCTTCCAGAGCCGGCGACACATTTGCGTGGACATCCATGTCCACCGGATCTCGAACCGGCTCGGTTGGGTGCAGACCAGGGCGCCCGAGGAGACCGAGCAGGCGCTGTATCGCGCCATCGAAAACCGGTGGTGGCCGGTCATCAACCTCTACCTCGTCACCTGGGGGCAGAACGTCTGCCGCCCGGTGTATCCTCGTTGTGGCGAATGCGCCATCATCTCTGAGTGCCGGCGCGTCGGTGTCGGGCGCGTGGCCAAACCCAAAGACCTGCGGAAGGAGTAACCTCAATGTCCGTGCGGATTCTGACGTTCGTTCTCGCAAGTGCGCTCGCGGGTGCCGTGGCATCGGCGGCCCAGCCCGCGCCGGCCCAGCCCGCGCCGGCCAAGACCCCGGCGCCCGCCGCCAAGCCGGGCCAGACCTCGCCCGGCGCCGGTCCCGTGATCGTGGTGGAAACCGAGAAGGGCACCTTCGAGTTCGAAACCTATCCGAACGAAGCGCCGAAGACCGTCGCGCATATCATCGGGCTGGTCAACAAGCGCTTCTACAACGGCCAGCGCGTGCATCGCGTGGTGCCGGGCTTCGTGATCCAGATGGGCGACCCGGCCACGCGCGACATGACGAAGCAGGCCACGTGGGGCACCGGCGGCAGCGGCACGCCGATCGGCGCGGCCGAGATCTCGAAGACGCGCACGCACGTCCGCGGCGCCGTGGCGATGGCGCATGCCGGAGACGCGTCGAAGGCCGACAGCCAGTTCTACGTGACGCTGGCCGACGTGCATCGCCTCGACAGCGACTACACGGTGTTCGGCAAGGTGATTTCGGGCATGGACGTGGTGATGAAGATCGCCCAGACCGACCGCATCGTCAGAGTAACCGTGCGCGGGGCAAAGTAGCGACGAGGCCGGCGAGGTCAGGAAACCGCTCGACCAGCTCGACCGGCATCGGCGCCGTCACCGGCTCGTCCAGCATCTTCCTGAGCGTGGTGGCGTTGGCGACGGCCTGCGCGGAAAAGTGGTTATTCAGGAACAGGCAGGCTTTCTTCGCGGTGTGCCGCGCCTGCCGCACTTTTTCGGCAATCGGTTCGAGTTCCGGCGCGGAGTAGAGGTAGTTGTAGCGGTCTTCCGCCTGGTCGTGCTCCCACCATTGCGTCGCGTTCCTGCCGTGCAGGCGCAGGTAGAACAGGTCGCCGTCCGCGGCGGACAGATCCTGGCGGATCGAGGAGTCGAACTTGGGCTCGTCGATCTGCACCCAGACGGCGCCGTGCGATCGGAGCAGTGCGCGCGTTTCCACCGCGGCATCGCTCCACGACGCGTGCCGCAGTTCCACCGCCAGGGTGTAGGCCGAGAAGGTGCGCAGCAGCCAGTCCAGGTAGGCGACGGCCTCCGTCGAGTGATGAAAGCTTGGCGGGAACTGCGCCAGGACAGGCCCCAGCTTGCCGGCCGCGGCGAGCGGGTCGATGCCGCCCTTGAAGGCATCGACGTCGGCCTGTGAAATGGCCGTGGCATCCGTGGTCATGCCCGGGTGCGTGAATTTCTGGTACAGCTTCACGGCGAACTCGAACCGGGCCGGGGTGCGGCGCGCCCACCCGAGCGCGACGCTGGCGCGGGGCTGGCCGTAGAAGGTGCTGTTCACCTCCACGGCGTTGAAGCGCTCGGCGTAGAAGCTCAGCTCGTCGAAGCCGCGCTGGCGGTCTTCGGGCAGCGGATAGAAGATGCCGTTCCACGTGCCGCGCCCGGTGGGGTAGTTCCAGCCGGATGTCCCCACGCGCAAGTCCACGGAGATAAAGTAATAGGTTCGGGATGCTGACGATCAACGAAATATTCCACTCCATCCAGGGGGAGTCTACCCACGCCGGGCGACCGTGCGTGTTCGTGCGCCTGACGGCCTGCGACCTGCGCTGCCGCTGGTGCGACACGCCGTACGCCTTCCACGAGGGCCGCAAGATGGGCGTGGCCGACGTGGTGGCCGACGTGGTGGCGCGCGGCTGCCCGGTGGTGGAGGTGACGGGCGGCGAGCCGCTCCTGCAGCCCGACGTGTATCCGTTGATGCAGCGGCTGCTAGAGGCCGGCAAGACCGTGCTGGTCGAGACCGGCGGACATCGCAGCATCGCCCGGGTTCCGGCCGGCGTCATCCGCATCATGGACGTGAAGTGCCCCGGCTCGGGCGAGTCGGCAAAGAACGACTGGTCGAACCTCGCCCTCCTGACGCCGTCCGACGAGGTGAAATTCGTGATCGCGGATCGCGCGGACTACGAGTTTGCGCGGGGTGTGGTGGCGCGGGAGAAGCTGACCGGGCGGGTCGCCGCCGTGCTGTTCTCTCCGGTTCACCGGGAGCTGGATGCGAAGCAGCTGGCCGAATGGGTGATTGCGGATCGTCTCGAGGTCCGCGTCCAGTTGCAGATGCACAAGTACATCTGGAGCCCGGAGACTCGGGGTGTCTAGGGCGGTTGTCCTGCTGAGCGGCGGGCTCGATTCGTACACCGCCGCCGCCGTCGCCAGGCGAGACGGGTTCCTGCTGTCTGCCCTCACCATCAACTACGGCCAGCGTCACGCCCGCGAACTGGACGCCTCGCGGGCCGTTGCCCGAGCCCTTGGGGTGGAACGCCACCTCGAACTGGCCCTAGACCTGTCGCAGATCGGCGGGTCGTCGCTGACCTCATCGGCGATCGACGTGCCCAAGGACCACCCGATCGATCCGAACGAGATCCCCAACACCTACGTGCCGGCGCGCAACACCATCTTCCTGTCGCTGGCTCTCGGCTGGGCGGAGGTTCTCGGCGCCGCCGACCTCGTGATTGGCGTGAACGCGCTCGACTATTCCGGGTATCCCGATTGCCGTCCGGAGTTCATCCGGGCCTTCGAGCAGCTCGCCAGCCTGGCCACCAAGGCCGCGGTCGAGGGGCGGCCGCTGACCGTCCACACGCCGCTGATCAGCCTGTCGAAGGCCGAGATCATCCGGCTGGGGCTGTCGCTGGGCCTCGACTACGGGTTGACGCACAGCTGCTACGACCCCCCGGCGTCCGGCCGCCCGTGCGGGCACTGCGACAGCTGCCGCCTGCGCGCCGCGGGGTTCGCGGAAGCTGGTGCAACCGATCCGCTGATCCGCTGATACCATTCGCGTTGACCCCGTGGCCCAACCGCTTCGACGCCAGATCTTCACTCTCGTCATCATCCTGACCGTCGCGATGTCTGCGGCCATTGGCTACGGCGCGTACGTGACCTATAGCGAGCACGTGCGACAGCTCGCCTCCGAAACCTCCACCATGGCGGCCACCGTCGTCGTCTACGTGAACCGCAACATCGAGGCGGCGGATGCCGTGGCCGTGACGGCGTCGCGCCACCCGAGCATGCGCGCCCTGGATCCGCGCGCCACCGCGGAGGTGTTGTTGCCGCTGGTCGGCGGACGCGGCCGCCTGCTCAACAACGCGCTGATGGCCGACACCAACGGCCAGGTCCAGGCCTGGGCGCGGCCGCCGGATGCGGCCGTGGAAGGGACGCTTGAGGCGGCGTGGCTCCGGCAGGTGGCCGCGACCGGACAGACGCAAGTCAGCCCCATGCTGGGCGGGCCCGGCGCGGCCGCCCACGCGATCATGCTGGGTTACCCGATCCTGTCGCTCGAGAACCGGGTGGTGGGCGTGCTTGGCCTGTCCGTGCATCTCGAAGCGCTCGAGTTGGTCCTCGGATCGATCCCGCTGCCGCCCGGTTCGGTGGTGACGCTGACCGACCACAACAGCGTGGTCGTGGCCCGCAGTCTTGATGCCGAGCGGTACGTCGGCCGGGCCATCACCGCACTGTCCGAGCGCCGCGATCCGGCCGACGTGCCGTCAACGGTGATTCTCACCGGCGCGGACGGGGTGGAGCGGGTGTTCGGCAACGCCGTAGTCGAGCGCGGGCCATGGCTGGCCAGCGTCGGCATTCCGACCCGTGTCGCGCGGGCCAGGACGCTGCCGATCTATCGCCGCAATTTCGCCATCTTGGTGGCCTCGGCGGTCCTCGTTTTCGCTTTCGCGTTCATCTTCGGCCGCCGCTGGCTGAAGGCCTTCGGTCACCTCGACGAGGCCGCGCGCCGCGTCAGCCGCGGCGACCTGTCGCCGCTCGACGAGCGACCCATGCCGACCGCGGAGATGGCGCACCTGCAGCAGACGGTGAGCCGCATGATCACCAACCTGAAGGGCGCGCGCGAATCGATCGCCGCGCAAGTCGATGACGAGCGGCGGATGCGGGAGGAGCTGCAGTCGCTGCAGCAGCAGGTGATCCGGCAGGAGCGGCTCGCCGCGATCGGCGTGCTGGTGTCCGGCGTGGCGCACGAGCTGAACAACCCGTTGCAGGCCATCCTCGGCTTCGCCGAGCTCCTGCAGATGCAGAAAGACATGCCTGAGCAGGCGCGCGCCGACCTGTCGCTGATCCAGAAGGAAAGCGCCCGCGCCAGCGCCATCATCCGCAACCTGTCCCGGTTTGGCCGCCAGATGTCCGAGCCGACGCCGGTGAAGCTCCGCGACGTGGTGGCGTCGGTGATGGAGCTCCGGCACCGCAAGCTCGAGGAGCTGGGCATCCGCGTCGTGGTTGAAGAGCAGTCGCAGGCGCTGGTGATGGCCGTCTTCACGGAGCTGCAGCAGGTGCTGCTCAACTTTGCCATCAACGCCGAACAGGCCATCGTCCAGGCCGGCCCGCCGATCCGGCAGATCACGATTCGCACCGGCGACCGAGACGGGTGGGCATGGATGGAGGTCGAGGATTCGGGCCACGGCGTGCCGCCGGAACACGAGGCCAAGCTGTTCCAGCCGTTCTACACGACCAAGCCGGTGGGCGAGGGCACGGGCCTCGGCCTGTCGGTGAGCTACGACATCATCCGGTCGCATGACGGCCGGATCGGCTATCGCCGATCGCCTGCCGGTGGCGCCGTGTTCTTCTTCGAATTGCCGACCGTTCCAGCAGAGTAGTGCTCAGTATCAATGTGGCGTCCGGCTTCAGCCGGACCAGGTGGCCGATGACCAACCGCCTTTATTACACCGAACCCTACCGCACCGAGTTCGACGCCACCGTTGTCGCCGTCGACACGGTGGACGGGCGGACGCAGGTCACGCTCGACCAGACGGCTTTCTATCCCACCTCCGGCGGCCAGCCCTTCGACACCGGCACGCTTGGCGGCACGGCGGTGAGCGACGTGATCGATCGGGAAGACGGCACCATTGCGCACGTCACCTCCGGGTCGATGACAGTGGGCGACGTGGTGCAGGGCGCCATCGACTGGGCGCGCCGGTTCGATCACATGCAGCAGCACACCGGGCAGCACGTGCTGTCGGCGGCATTCGACCGCCTCTTCGGTGTTCGCACCGAGAGCTTCCACATGGGCACGCTGTCGGCCACGATCGATCTGGCGCGGGACGTCACCGCCTCCGAGGTGGCGACGGCGGAAGACGAAGCGAACCGCGTGGTGTGGGAAGACCGGCCGGTGGCCATCCGCTTCGCGACCGCTGAGGAAGCGGCGAAGATGCCGCTGCGCAAGGAGTCGATTCGCACCGGACCGCTGCGCCTGATCGACGTGGACGACTTCGACCTGTCGGCCTGCGGCGGCACGCACGTCTCGAGGACCGGAGCCATCGGGGTGATCGCCATCGGTGGGTGTGAGAAGTTCCGCGGCGGCTCGCGCGTCGAGTTCCTGTGCGGCGGCCGGGCGCTCAATCGCTTCCGCCTGTGGCGCGATTCACTGGCGGCCACGCAGAAGTTCCTGTCGGTCGCGCCGGAAGAAATGGCCGCGGCGGTGGAGCGGATGCAGGGCGACAGCAAGGCGCAGCAGCGCACCCTGCGAGGGTTCCAGGAAAAGCTCGCGACTCACGAGGCGCACACGCTCCTCGAAAAGGCCGTGCCATCAGGCGATCACTCGGTCGTGATCGAAGCCCTCGAGGGCTGGGACGCGCAGGGCCTCAAGGCCATCGCCGTCGCCGCCGCCGCCGAACGGCCGAACGCCGTCGTCGCGCTGTTCACGATGACCGCGCCCGCACTCGTCGTGATCGCGCGCGGTGCGAGCGCCACTGCCGATGCCGGCGCTGTTCTCAAAGGTCTGGTTGCGAAGTTTGGCGGCAAGGGTGGCGGCAAGCCAGACCTGGCGCAGGGCGGAGGTCTAATGGGTTCGTCAGCGGAAGTGACGGAATTCGCCCGCGCCTTGCTTGGTTGAGTGCCGCAACCGGAGCGCTTGGCCGGGGCGCTCTTGATGCAGGTTCAATACTAGCAGGGCTCTCTTCTGGTATCGTTCTTGGATGCACTCCCTTCTCAAGAAGCTCCAGATCGAGTCGCTCAACACTGGCGCCTGCACCGGTCCGTTCCCGGGCGCCGGCCGGGGTGTATACCCACTACTTGGAGGGGTTATGCGCCGTCCTTGTCTCGTCACGTTGCCCGTGATGCTGTCACTCACCACGTTGGCCGCCTGCTCCGCCGGCGGGTCGTCCGACCGAAACGCTCTTTCGCCAACGGCACCGAGCGCTGTGACCGGCGCGGCCTCCGCCTCGGCGCTGTCGCCGGCGGCGCGGCCAGGCGAGGCGCCCGCGGCGCCGACTTCAGGCCAGACCGTGGTCATCGGGCTGCCGCGGGGCGCGTCATCGGCGGCGGTGCCGTTTCCACCGCGCAACGAGAGTTACGAGTTTCGAAACGCGCTCGAAACCAGGTATCGGTCCGGCTTCGGCCGCCCGCCGGGGCCGACGTTTGTCGACGTCGAGGGCGACGTCGTCTGGATGCAGGAGTACCTGCGTTACCGCGTGAACGGATGCGGCCACCCCGAGTCGATCACCAACGTAACCGACCAGATTCTGGGCCGCGCCGCCGCGCCGGTGTGCGGCAACGAGCCGGCCGGCGCGGTGGCGTTTCCACCGCGCCACGAATCGCTGGCATTCCGGCTCGAGCTCGAGGCGGTGTATCGCGACAGGCTCCGCCGCACGGCCAGCGCTTCGGCGGTGGACATCGAAGGCACCGCGGTGTGGGTGCAGGAGTACTTGCGATACCGCGTCAACCGCTGCGGGCACGTCGCCGCACAGGACAAGGTGTTGTCCCAGATCAATGGCCAGGGCATTGCCGCCATCTGCATGAGCGACCTGTCCGGCACCTGGCGTGGGACATCGAACTACTTCAACGCGCCGTTCGTGATGGACCTGTCGCAAACGGGCACGCAGGTGAGCGGCAGCTATCGCGATCAGCACGATCGCGGTTCGGTGTCGGGCACCATCGCCGGCGACATCGTGGCGCTCCGCGTCGAGCTGGGAGATACCGGCCACTTGCTCGACGGGCGATGGGACCGCGCCGACATCGTCAACGGCGACTTCCGCGCCGGCGGCGGCGCCGGGCAGCATTCGTTCGAGATGCGGCGGCAGTAGCAGGGCTGTTCGCGCCGCTTTCGTACCAGGAGCTCTCTTCTGGTATCGTTCTTGGATGCACTCCCTTCTCAAGAAGCTCCAGATCGAGTCGCTCAACCCTGGCGCCTGCACCGGCCCTGGCGGGTGGATCGCCGAGCCCGACGGCCACAAGCTGACCTCGTTCAACCCCACCACCGGCGAGGCGATCGCGGCGGTGATGCTGTGCAGCCCGGCGGCGTACGACCGCGTGGCGGCCGCGGCGACCGAGGCGTTTCGGGCCTGGCGTGAAGTGCCGGCGCCGAAGCGTGGCGACGTGGTGCGCGACCTCGGCGAGGCGCTGCGTGAATTGAAAGAACCGCTGGGCGACCTCGTCTCGCTCGAGATGGGCAAGATCCGCGCGGAAGGCCACGGCGAAGTGCAGGAGATGATCGACATCTGCGACTTTGCCACGGGCCTCTCGCGGCAGCTTTATGGCCTGACGATCGCGTCCGAGCGTCCCGGCCACCGGATGATGGAGCAGTGGCACCCGCTCGGGCCGATCGGTGTGATCTCCGCCTTCAACTTCCCCGTGGCGGTGTGGTCCTGGAACGCGGCGATCGCCGCGGTGTGCGGCGACACGGTGATCTGGAAACCGGCCGAGCCCGCGCCGCTCACGGCGGTGGCAGTGCAGCACATCGCCAACCGCGTGATGGCAGACCACGGCCTCACCGGCATCTTCACGCTGGCGGCGGGGTCTGGGCGCACGGTGGGTGAGGCCATGCTGCACGATGCGCGACTGCCGCTCGTGTCGTTCACCGGCTCAACGGCCATCGGCCGTCACGTCGCCAGCACGGTCGCCGGCCGCTTTGGCCGCGCCATTCTCGAACTGGGCGGCAACAACGCCATCATCGTCGCTGAAGATGCCAACCTTGAGATGGCGGTGCGCGCCATAGTGTTTGGCGCGGTGGGCACCGCGGGCCAGCGCTGCACGTCCACTCGGCGCATCATCGCCCACAAGGCGATTCTGCCCGCGCTCACGGAACGTCTGCTGAAGGCGTACACGCAGGTTCGCATTGGCAACCCGCTCGAGGCGGGCACGCTGATGGGGCCGCTCGTCACCGCCAAGGCGGTGACCGACATGGAGGCCGCCATCGCACAGGCAGTGACCGAAGGCGGCACCGTGCTCTGCGGCGGCGGGCGGCGCCCCGACCTCGGGCCGCAGTTCGTCGAGCCCGCCATCATCCGCATGCCCGCCCAATCGGCCATCGTCCAGCAGGAGACGTTCGCGCCGATCCTCTATCTGCTCGACTACGAACGGTTCGAGGACGCGATGGCGTTGCACAACGGCGTGCCGCAGGGGTTGTCGAGCGCGGTCTTCACCGAGAGCATGCGCCGGGCCGAGGAGTTCGTGTCGCCGCGCGGCTCGGATTGCGGCATCGCCAACGTCAACATCGGCACGTCTGGCGCCGAGATTGGCGGCGCGTTCGGCGGCGAGAAGGAAACCGGCGGCGGTCGCGAGTCCGGCTCGGACGCATGGAAGGGCTACATGCGCCGGCAGACCAACACCGTGAACTGGTCCACGGCGCTGCCGCTGGCGCAGGGCATCACCTTCGGCGACTGATCGGGTAGGTCACAGGAGTCCGGGAGGGGAATGACAGGAGGGCAGAAGATCAGGAGGAATGCTTGTTTCTCCTCATCTCCTGAGCTCCTGTTATTCCCCTGATCTCGTGTGGCTACTTCGGCGCCATGCGAAGCGCGCCGTCGAGGCGAATCACTTCGCCGTTCAGCATCTCGTTTTCGATGATGTGACGCACCAACGCGCCGTATTCCGGTGGACGGCCGAGGCGCGACGGGAACGGCACCTGCTGCCCCAGTGACACGCGCGCGGGCTCGGGCAATCCGGCGAGCAACGGCGTATCGAAGATGCCCGGTGCGATCGTGACCACGCGAATGCCCAACTGCGCGAACTCGCGCGCGATCGGCAGCGTCATCGCGACGATGGCGCCCTTGGAGGCGGCGTAGGCGGGCTGGCCGATCTGTCCGTCGTAGGCGGCGATCGACGCGGTATTCACGATCACGCCGCGCTCGCCGCTCGCGGCCGGCGCGTTCTGCGAGATCACCGCGGCCGCCAGGCGAATCACGTTGAACGTGCCGACGGCGTTGATGCGCAGCGTCTTCTCGAACAGGTCCAGCGGATGCGGGCCGTTGCGGCCCAGCACCTTGGCGGCGGGGCCAATGCCGGCGGCGTTGACGACGCCGTGCAGGCCGCCGAAGGCCGACACCGCGAGATCCACCGCGGCCTTGACCTGATCTTCGCTGGTCACGTCCGCCTGCGCGAACCGGGCCCTGGCACCGAGCGCCTGCTCGGTGGCCTTGCCGGTTTCGGCGTTGATGTCGAGCAGCACGGTATTGCCGCCCGCGGCGAGAATGGCTTCGGCGGTGGCGCGGCCCAGGCCAGACGCGCCGCCGGTGATGATGAAGGTCTTTCCAGTGATGTCCATGGGACTCCAGACGGCCGCCCATAAAGGGCGGCCCTACGAGATCGTAGCTCCACCAGCGTAGCGTAGAATTGAAAGATTCATGAGCTCCTGCCACCAGCACTACTACGACGGCGCGTGGCAGGCCGCGACCGGCAGCGAGACCATCCCCGTGATTTCATCCGCGACGGAAGCGGAGATTGGCCGCGTGCCGCGCGGCACCGCACAGGACGTGGACCAGGCCGTGAAGGCGGCCCGGCGCGGGTTCGAGGCCTGGAGCCGCGTGTCGGTTGAAGAGCGCGCGCAGTGGCTCGAGAAGCTGGCCGCCGCCATGACGACGCGCGTGCCGCAGATCGCGGAGGCCATTGCCCACGAGGTCGGCACCGCGCTCGGCTACGCCACCAAGGTGCAGGTCGAGTTCCCGATCATGATGATCGGGATGAACGCCAGGTTCATTCGCGACGCGAAGCTCGAGGAAGAGCTCGGCAACTCCCTCATCATCAAGGAACCCATCGGCATCGTCGGCTGTGTGACGCCGTGGAACTACCCGCTGCACCAGGTGGTCTGCAAGATCGCGCCGGCGCTGGCCGCCGGTTGCACCGTGGTGTTGAAGCCGGCGGAGATGGCGCCGCTCAGCGCCTTCATGCTCGCCGAGGCCGCGCACGAGATCGGCCTGCCCAGGGGCGTCATCAACATCGTGTCGGGCTCCGGCCGCGTCGTCGGCGAGGCGATCGTCTCGCATCCCGACGTCGACATGGTGAGCTTCACCGGATCGCTGCAGGCGGGCCGCCGCATCGCCGCAGTGGCCGGCGGCGGCATCAAGAAGGTGTGCCTCGAACTTGGCGGCAAGTCCGCCTTCGTCGTCCTGGACGATGCGCCGTTTGAGAAGGCGATTCCGGCGGGCGTGAACTGCATGCAGAACTCGGGTCAGACGTGCTCGGCGTGGACGCGCATGCTGGTGCCCCGGGCGCGCCACGACGAGGCCGTGGAGCTGGCGAAAGGCCAGTTGGCCAAGCTCACGATGGGCGATCCGTTCGACAAGAACACGCGCCTCGGGCCGCTGGCGTCGGCGGGACAGCGCGACAGCGTGCTCGGCTTCATCGAGCAGGGCAGGAAGGAAGGCGCGACGCTGGTCGCCGGCGGCGGCCGGCCCGCCGAACCCGCCACAGGCTATTACGTGGAGCCCACCATTTTCGCCAACGTGGACAACCGGATGACCATCGCGCAGGAGGAGATCTTCGGCCCGGTGCTCGCCATCATTCCGTACGACACTGAGGCTGATGCGGTGGCGATCGCCAACGACTCACCCTACGGTCTTGCCGGCGGCGTGTGGGCGGGAACGGCCGAGCGCGCCTTGGCCGTCGCGAAGCAGTTGCGCACGGGCCAGGTGGACATCAACGGCGGCCGATTCAACGTGCTGGCGCCGTTTGGCGGCTGCAAAAAGTCCGGCATCGGCCGAGAGATCGGGCCGCTCGCCCTCGAAGAATTCTTCCAGCTGAAATCGATTCAGCGCTAACCTCACGAGAGCTTCGCCATGTTCGCGTTCCTTGCGGGTCTTGCCGCCGGCCTGCTCCACGTCTTCTCGGGACCGGACCACCTCGCCGCCGTGGCGCCGCTGGCCTCCGACCGCGAGCGCGGCCAGTGGGTCACCGGGTTGCAGTGGGGCATCGGCCACACACTCGGCGTGCTCCTGATCGCGACGCTGCTGTTGCTGATCAAGGAACAGCTTCCCCTCGACGCCATCTCCGTCTATAGCGAACGCATTGTCGGCGTCTCGTTGATTGCGATTGGCGGGTGGGGCGTTCGGCGTGCTTGGGTGCTGCGGTGCTCAGGTGCTGAAGTGCATTCGCACTCCCATTCCCACACCGGCGCGTCATTCACGATGGGCGCCATTCACGGGCTCGCCGGGAGTTCCCATTTGTTCGGCGTGTTGCCGGCGCTCGCGTTTCCGTCGCGGGCCTTGTCCGCGCTCTACCTCGCCGGCTTCGGCGTCGGCGCCATCGCCGGCATGACCGCGTTCGCCGCCGCGGTGGGCCTGCTGTCAACGCGCCTGGGCCAGCGGCACCGCAGCTACGGCGGCCTGCTGTATGCGACGTCGGCGGCGGCCCTCGTGGTCGGCGGCGTCTGGCTGGTCGGGCATTGAAGCCCGCCTTCGCCAAGGCTTTCACCTCCGCCAAGGCTACGGCGGACAAGACGGTGGGCAAGCAGGTTCCGGGCGTCCTGGCTGCGTTGGTCGTGATGCTCGCGGGTTTCTGGCTGGCGGATCAGATTGGCCACGCCATTCTCGCCGCGCGGGGCCTCACCGGCAGCAGCCCGGTGTCGGGCGTTCCCGTGGCCATCGTCCTGGGCCTGCTGCTGCGCAACACCCTGCCACTGCCGGCCTCGCTCAACGCGGGCCTCAAGTTCGCGACCACCACCATCCTCCGCGCCGGCATCGTGCTCGTCGGCATCCGCTTGAGTGTCTTCGACGTGCTCAAACTGGGTATCGCCGGCCTGCCGGTGGTGCTCGCGGCCATCGCCACGGGCTTGCTGTTTGTGACGTGGTTCAACAAGAAGCTGGGCCTGCCACCCCGATTAGGCACGCTGATCGCCGCCGGCACGAGTATTTGCGGCGTGACCGCGATTGTGTCGGTGGCGCCGGCCATTGAAGCCGACGAACGCGAAGTCGCTTACGCCGTGGCGAACGTCGTGGCTTTCGGACTGTTTGGGATGTTGTTCTATCCCTATCTGGCGCACTCGGTGCTCGGCTCGTCCGAGACCATCGGCTTGTTCCTCGGCACCGCCGTGCACGACACCTCGCAGGTGGTGGGCGCGGCCCTCACCTACAAGCAGGTCTACGGCGATGACGTGGTCTTGCGCGTCGCCACGGTCACCAAGCTGACGCGCAACATCTTCCTCGCGGTCGTGATTCCCGTGCTGACGTGGCTGCACCTCAAGTCGACGCAGTCCGCCACCGGCATCGTGAGGAAGATCTCCTGGAGGGCGCTGGTGCCCGGCTTCGTGATCGGGTTCCTGGCGATGGCGGTCGTGCGTTCGATTGGTGACGCGACGCTGGGAGCCAACGGCGCCGCGTTTGGAATCTGGGATGCCGCCACGTGGGCGTTTATCACGAAGCAGCTTGGCGACTACTGGGCGTCGCAGATTCTCCTCGGCACGGCGATGGCCGCGGTCGGCCTCAACACCAGCTTCGCGGTGTTCAAGGGCGTGGGGCTGAAGCCGTTCGCGGTGGGCATGGCCGGCGCGCTCGCCGTCGGTTCCGTCGGCATGCTGATGGCGGTGATCTTCGGGCGATTCGTGCACCTGTAATTACAGGAGATCAGAAGATCAGAAGAAGTTGACAAAAGAAATACTTCTGGTCTCCTAATCTCTTGTTAGTTCTGGACGGCGTAGACGCGGCCGTCGCTCTCTTCGTGGACCAGGCGCAATCCAGGGAACCGCGCGAGCCGCGGTTCGACGAGGCTCCACTCCTCTGGCGAATACAACTCCCGGTGCACGACCACGTAGGTCACACCCACCTCGCGCAGCCGGGCAATGCTGGTCTGGTCGGGGAAGGGTCGCAGATCCCGATATAACTGGTCGTGAAACGGCGCGCGGAAGCCGCTGTAGCCGTGAATGGTCTTCTGCCAGTGCGCCATCGAGTGGAGCATGGCCATGGTCTGGAAGCGCTCGAACCGCCCCGAGTTGCGCGGGTCGGGGAGCGGCACTTCGGCGACCACGAATGGCGTGGTCCGCGTCGCCAGCCATCGGTCCACGGCCGGCGCCGGCAACGTGTAGTCCACGCCCAGGAACGGGTAGGCGTTGAACTCCGCCAGCAACAGCAATCCCACGACCACGCCTGCGGCCCGCTGCGACGGCGCGGTCAGCCGGCCCACCAGGCGTTCGAAGCCGGCCCCGGCCAGCACGGCCAGGCAGAGCGTGGTGAGGATCATGAAGCGCGACGGCGCGCGGATGAAGTTCATGCCGGGCCACCAATACACCCACGGCCACAGGCTCAGTGGCCCATCGATGAACAGCAGCACGCTGACCACGCCGAGCAGGCCGTAGAAAACCAGGTGGCGCCGGCGCGCCAGGTTGTCGCCGACGGGCAGGAAGGCCGCCACGGCGAGCAGCACCGGGAGAATGCCGGGGAACAGGTAGGCGCTCGCCTGTTCGTGGAACCTCACGTCAGACACCAGCGACAGCAGGTATTGATGCGCGTGGGACGGCGAGGCCAGGTAGCTGGCCGGCGTGACGGTCCAGTTCTCGAGGGTTCGCCGGAGGCCCATCTCCTGCTGCACACGCCGGTAGGGCAGGATCATCAGCGCGACCGGAACCAGCAGCAGGAGCCCGGTGATCCCGACATCCCGGATCCGTGTCACCAGGGCCAGCGGTTCGCCGAGAGCAAGGCGATAAATCACCAGGGCGAGGCCCGCGACACCGAGAAATACCGCGCCATGGCCACCGCACAGCACCTGCAAGGTGGCGAAGGCAATCGCCAGGCGAAGGTCGCGCGACCGCTTCGTATCGAAGTACGAGTGCAGGTAAGCCAGCGCGAACGGGATCCACTGCATGGCCGTGAGGTGCAACTGGCTCATGCGGAAGAAGCGGGCCGGCGCGAACGCGAACACGATGCCGGCCAGCAGCGCGCCCGGCAGGGCGACGCCGAGCTTTCGCGCCAGCAGGTAAGTGCCAAGACCACACAACAGGCACGACGACAGCGCCACCAGGTTCATCGCCAGCACGTAGTCGCCGGTCAGCCAGATGACGGGCGCGGCCACCAACGCGCTGCCAATCAGGTTCTCGGAGTAGGCCAGCGTGTTGGGCAGCGGGTAATAGATGTTCGCGTCGAAGATGCCGAACGGGTTGGTGACAAACGCGTGGGCGTCCCAGCCGAAGGTCCACAGGAACAGGTGCGTGTCGGGCGCGTCGAGCAGCACGCGCGAGGCGGGATGCAGGGACCACGGCAGGGCCATCGCGACCGTCAGTGCCGAGAACAGGAATGCCAGGACGAGGCCGCGCTTCACGGCAGCAGGCTGGGGTGCGTGAACTGCACGAGCCTGAGGACCGCCTTGTCCATGGCGGCGTCGATCTCCCGCGACGGCACGCGGAAGCCGCCGACGATGAACGAGAAGACAATCGGCTCGCCGTCCGCGGTGAGGAGGTACCCGGCCAGCGACCGGACCTGTGACATCGACCCGGTCTTCGCCCACACCCGGCCCTCGGCCGGCGTGCCCTTCAGGCGCCGCTCGAGGTTGCCGCTGACGCCGGCCACCGGCAACGCGGAGCGGAAGTTCTCGGCCATTGCGGGATCAAGAAAGGTGTAGGTGAGAAGCCCGATCAGCGCGTCGGCCGTCAGGTAGTCGTAACGCGACAGTCCCGAGCCGTCACGGGCGATGTAGTAATTGGGAGAGATGCCCCACCGGCGGAGCGTCTCGTTGACGTTCGCGAGCCCGCCTTCCGAGGTCGCCGGCGCACCGGGCGGCGACATCGATCGCAGCAGCGTCTCGGCGTAGATGTTGCGGCTCCACTTGAGCGTGACGTCGACGATCTCCGCGAGTGGCGCGGAGCGATCCTCCAGCAGCAGCGTCGCCCTGGGCATGTCCGGCGCCACGCGCAGATCGTCAATGTCGATCGGATTGCCGCCCACGAAGATGTCGTGCCGCGCCAGTGCTTCGCGCATCGCGTTGAGGTACAACAAGGTGGGATTGGGGACGGCGGCGTACTCGGTGATCGGCGGCGCGCCGAGGGCCACCTGGCCGCGCACCTTCAAGATCGGAGACCCGGGGATGCGTTCGAGCGAGACGCTGCTTTCGGCGCCGGCGGCGGCGGTGACCACGGCGTGATCGATGGTGAGCCCGCTTCCCGGTGGCGACACGCTGATGATCGCGCGACCGCCGACCTCGGTGGTCGGGCCAATCGATAACTCGACCTGGTTCTCGTTGTACTGCAGCGCGCTCACCGGCGCGCCATAGCCCTGGGCGAGGTCGTCCCATGCCCAGCCGAGTCCCCAGCCGGGTTCGGCAAACGCGTTGTCGTCGCCGATCAGCTGGCCGCCGACGCGGCGGACGCCCTTGGCGGCGAGTTGCCTGGCCCAGTCGTCGAACGCCGACCAGCGCGGCGGGTGCCGCGGGTTGATCGTCGGGTCGCCGTTGGACACCACCACGAGGTCGCCGTCGAGCCTGCCGTCCGCCGAAATGGGGCCGGTGGCATAGACGCGCGTGGTGTAGCGGTAATCCCAACCCAGGCGTTCGGCGGCGACCGCGGTGGTCAGCAGCTTCTGGTTGGAGGCGGGGACTTGGAGGCGGAAGGCGTTGTAGCTGTAGAGGGTTTCGCCGCGCTTCAACGAATGGACGGCGACCGACCAGATGCCGTGGTCCACCGTCTGCCCGGAGAAAATGGCACGGAGGTCGCGCCGGAGCAATTCATGATGGTCGGGGTTGCCGAGGGCATCCCCCAGCGTCGGTGTCGGCACTGGTGCCGGCCGCGGCTCGCGCGTGAGCGCGCACGCCGGCAGGAGCACGAGCGCGGCGATCGTCGCGGCTGCAACGAACCTGCGCTCGCCGCGCCGACTCACTTCTTCTCGCCCGCCTTGGCGGCGGCCGCCGGCGGCATCACGACCATGTCGAAGGCCAGCATGGCGGCCTCCATCGAGGCCTTGTCGATCTTCGCCACGCTCGCCTCATCGTCACGCTTGCCGAACGCCGCTTCGCCGACCTGGCCAAAGCGCACGCGTTCGAACTTGCCGTCGTCGAAGCTCGCGCTGATCACCAGGGCGGGTTTGTCGAGGCCGGTCTGGCCCTTGGCATCGACGAACGACTCCGCCTTGAGGGCCACCAGCTTGGCGAGCAGGTCGTCCATGGCTTCCCGGTTCGCGGTGTGCGAGGCGCCGCCGACGCGGGTGACCTTCCAGGTTTCGGGATCGCCGTCCTTCTCGCCCTTGACCTTTTCCAGTTCGTAGGTCTTCGGGCCGCCCGGCGCGTCGAGCACGGCGCGGATCTTCGTCACGTAGAAGGAGCGCAGCTCGAACAGCTCCTTCTTCCGGTATTCGTCGAAGCTCTTGGTGAGGTCGCCCTGCAGCGTGGTGTCTACCGTGAACACCAGCGGCCGGGCGGCGTCACGGGCGTAGGTCTGGTCGTTCTCGGTCTTGCCGACCTCGAGCACCGTCTTGGCGCTGCCGGCGCCCACGGTGATGGTCATCACCGGCTGGTCGAGGCCGTACTTGGCAAGGTCCTTCGCGTCGGTTTCGAGGAGCTTCGACATGTTCGACGTGGACAGCCGCGTCAGCAGTCCCTCGATGGCACTGTAGTCGCTGCGCGACGGCACCGGCTTGACCACCTTCCAGTCGCTGCCCGTGCGGGCCAGTTCCATCGCGTGGTCGCCGCGCGCCAGCGTGAGCGCGTCGGCCTTCTCCCGGTCGAACTTGAGGATCTTCTTGTCGCGCAGGTCGAACGGCGTGCGGTTGAAGTTGGTCTCCTGGAACGACGACACCAGGAACACCTTCTTGTCGCCGCCCTTCAGCGCGTAGATCTCGCCCTGGGTGGCGTTCTTGTCGCCGAGCATGAGCGAACCGGTGACACCGCCCGCCTTGAACTCCACGGCGATGGGCGGCTTGGCCAGGCCGAACTGCGCCAGGTCGGTCGGGTTCTCGTCAACGACGCGCACCAATTCGAGGTTGGCGAGTGCCTGCGCCAGGCTCACGGCCTCGGCCGGGTCGGCCTCGGTTTCGGCCGGCTGGATCATCTTCCAGCCGCCCTCGGACTTGCGCAGCAGGCTGGTCTCGCCGTTGTAAGTGAGCTTCACTTCGTCAACCGCGTCAACGGCGAGCGAGTAGACCTTTTCCTTCGCGGGCCCGCCGTCAATGCCGGGCTCGGGCCGCTTCGAATCGACGAAGTAGATGTAGCCGCCCAGCCCGGCCAGGACGACGATCAGGACGATGGTCGAGGTGAGGCCGCGCATGGCCGCTTACCTTCTCCGCCACCACGTGTAGACGCCCGAGGCGAACACGATGCCGGGAATGATGAACAGGCACAGCAGCATGATGCGCTGCTGTTGATCCGCCGTCAGCGTGAGGCGCCGATCTTCCGGCTCGCGCGGGCGGATGGCGATCAGGTTCTCCTGCTGCGCCAGCCAGTTCACCGCGTTCATGAAGAAGTCGCGGTTGCCCTGGATGCCGAGGCCGAAGTTGGCGGCGAAGTCCGAGTCGCCGATCGCGACGACGCGCGATTCCGGCTTGCGCTCGGCATCCGGCGCGGCCGGGCTGCCGTTGGCGGCCGCTGGCGCGGGTGCGGCGGTGGCCGCCGCCGACACCGCGGCGCCGAGCGTGATCGGTCCCATCTTGTCGCCCTGGTCGGCGTTGAACGCGACCTGGGCGCCGCCGGTCCCCGACAGCGAGGACAGGTCGGTCTCGGACCAGCTCTGCGCGCTGGTGCTCACCAGCGGCTGCGCGGTGTGGCTGTTCGAACCGCCCTCGATCGGCGTCATCGAGCGCGCCATCGGATACGCGGTCACCAGGCGGAAGCCCTCGCTAATCGCGTGCGGCGGGTACTGCGCCGCCACCGGCACCGAGGCGTCGGTGCCGAGCATCTGCCCCATGCCGCTGGCGTCCAGCACCACGTCGTTGCCGGCCATGATGCCCCAGTCGGCGAGGAACTGCGTCAGCAGCGGATGCGTGGACGGTCCCGGCTTGGCCTCGGGGTCGAGCAGCACCATCACCTTGCCGCCGCCGGCGACATAGGCGTTGAGCGCTTCGATCTCGGGCGGGAAGAAGTCGGTGCTTGGCCCGGCAATCACGACGACGGTGGCGTCGGCGGGCACCGTCTTCTGCTGCACCAGCACCAGGGATTCCATCCCGTAGTTGTCGCCGGTCAGCGCCTGGCCGATGCTGCTGTAGCCGGCGCGATCGGTGCCGGCGGTGTCTTTCTCGCCGTGGCCTTGCGTGAAGTACACCTTCTTGGCCGCGCCGGTGACGACCTTGATCAGGGCGTTGGTCAGCGCCTGTTCTTCGGAACTGGTCACCCGCTCCGTGCGGCCCTGGTACTGGATCAGGATGGTGCCGTACGACTGCAGCTGCGCTTCTTTCGCGCGCGCCGGCTGGCGATCCGGATCCACGTAGTCGGCCTTGACGTTGGTCGAGTGATACGCGAACTCGTCGAGCCGATCGCGGAAGCGGTCGAAGTTGGCTTCGCGGTCGAACACCACGAAGGTCACCGGCTCCTTCAGGCCCTTGAGGATCTTGATGGTCTGATCCGACAGGCTGTAGACCTGGTTGGCGGTGAAGTCCCAGCGCTTGTTCTGGCGCGTCGACAGGTAGTTCACCGCCACCAGGATGCCCAGGAACACGACGATGCTGACCAGCGACATGGTGCCGTAGCGGGCGCCGCGTCCCTTGTAGAAATCGGCGACGTCACGCCACTGTCCCGCCATGTAGAGCAACACCGCGGCGAGGCCGGCCCACGCCAGGTAGGTGGCGTAGTGATCGCTCCACCAGCCCCAGGGCGGCGTGAAGCCCCAGCGAGTAGCCACTGCAGCCAACACCAGCGCCGTGCCAATCCAGCCGATGATTCCGAAAATCTTGTTCGCCATGGTTAGCCTCGCCACCTTTCGCTGTCGACCGACTTCATGGTGAGGAACAGGCCGAACGCGATGAAGCTCAGGTAGTAGATCACGTGCTTGGTGTCGATGATGCCTTTCGCGAAGTCATCGAAGTGCTCCGTGATCGACAGGTGCGCCAGCACCGCCTGCGTGGTCGGGCCGACGAAGGTGCTGATCCAGTTGAGCACCCACAGCATCAGGAACACGGCGAAGGTGGCCATGGCCGCGACAATCTGGTTCTTGGTGAGGCTCGAGATGAACAGGCCGAGCGACAGGAAGCAGCCGCCCATCAGCAGCAGCCCGAGGTAGCCGGTGGCAATCGGCTTCCATTCGGGGTTGCCGAAGATAAACAGCACACCCATGTGGATCAGCGTGATCGAGAGCATGGCGGTGTAGAGCCCCATCGCGCCGATGAACTTGCCGAGGATGATTTCGACATCGGTCAGCGGCGAGGTCAGCAGCAGCTCGATGGTGCCCGAGCGCTTCTCCTCGGAATACGTCCGCATGGTGATGAGCGGGAACACCAGCAGCATGATCACCGTGGTGTTCATGAACGCCGGAGCGACCAGCATCTGGTTGATGTTCATGGCCTGGCCGGGGTTCATCGCCGACTGCATGCTCTGCTGCTCGAAGAAGGCCAGCGGCACGTAGAAGAACCACCCGAAGAGCAGGGCGAAGAAGCCGATCAGCACGTAGCCGATGGGCGAGGAGAAGTAGGCGTTCAGCTCGCGCTGGGCGATGGCGGCGATGTTACGCACCGGCCACCTCCTCCGCTTCGGCGACGGCCGCGGGCTCCGCGGTCGCCACTTCTTCGGTCGTCAGGCTCAGGAAGATGTCTTCCAGGCTGACGCGTACTGGCCGCAGTTCGAGAAGCCCCCATCCGCCGCGGACGATCGTGGTCGACAGCTCGCGGCGCACGTCAGCGCCTCTTTCCGTATCGACTTCGAAAATGCCGGTGTCGTCCTTCTGGCCGGCAACGTGGACGCGGAGCACGCCGGCGACGCTCTGCAGCGCGCGTTGCATGTCGTCGACCGGACCCTGCGCCTGCAGATACAGGGTGGCGGCGCCGCGCAGCCGTTCGGTCAGCGCATCCGGCGTGTCGATGGCCACCACTTTGCCCTTGTTGATGATCACGACCTTCTGGCAGGTCTGCGAGACTTCAGGAAGGATGTGCGTGCTGAGCACGATGGTGTGATTGCCGGCGAGTTCGCGAATGAGCTGCCGGGTCTCGATGATCTGTTTGGGGTCGAGGCCCGCCGTGGGCTCGTCGAGGACGAGCACCTCGGGGTTGTGGATGAGCGCTTGCGCGAGGCCGACGCGCTGCTTGTAGCCCTTCGAGAGCTTTCCGCAGTGGCGGTCGGCCATGTCGGCCACCCACGTTCGCTTCAAGACCGCGTCAACGTGGCCCTTGATGTCTTTTCGCACGCCCTTGATCTTGGCGACGAAGGTCAGGTACTCGCGGACCGTCATGTCCGGGTAGAGCGGCGGCGTTTCCGGGAGGTAGCCCGTCTTGCGCTTGGCCTCGATGGGTTCCGCGAACACATCGTGGCCGGCCACCGTCGCCGTGCCGTCGCTGGCCGGCATGTAGCCTGTGATAATGCGCATGGTGGTGGTCTTACCCGCGCCGTTCGGGCCCAGGAAACCGAGAATCTCACCCGACTCCGCGCGGAAACTCACGTCGTCTACGGCCGTGAACGGACCGTAGCGTTTTGACAGATGCTGAACCTCGATCACGAGGGGTCTCCGATTATGAAAAACAGTGTAAGCTCTAGAGCGGCCGCGAATTAGGCGCGTCCAGCCCCCCATCCTATTCG
>CAYHCX010000042.1:0-31617 GCA_964355095.1 uncultured Acidobacterium sp. | reverse complement strand
AACTTGCGCTGCTTCGGCATCCCCGGTCCAGGTCAATAGAGGCACATTGTGATGCGAATCATCAGCACGTTAGTTGCCCTCGGCCTGGTGGCGGCCATGCTCGTGTCTCAGTCGACCGCGCTGTCGGCCCAGACGAAGAACCAAGTCGAAGCCGCCGCGCAGTACGAGCGCGGGCTGGTGTTCTTCCAGCAAGGCGCTTACAAGGAGGCGGAGCAGGCGTTGCGTCAGGCCGAGAAGAAGGACGACAAGAACCTCGAGTATCAGCTGGCCACCGCCTACACCTACCTCAAGCTGCATAAACCCGATGATGCGCTGAAGCGCTACGCGAAGATCTACAAGAACGACCCGACCCACCTCCGCGCCATCGTCGGCATGGCCGCGTCGTACGAGGAGATGCTGAACTACCGCGAAGCCGTCCGGATGTGGCAGCGCTACGCGAAGATGGACCTGCCGCCGGCTGAAAAGTCGGAGGCGGCACAATTGCTGAGCGAGGCGCAAGAGTCGTTCGTTCGCGACTACGAGATCGCCGAGAACCCCGCCGGTGGCGCTGCCAACACCGCCTCACAGGCGCAAGAGCGGGAGTGGGGCCTGCAGTTCGCCCGCCAGCTCGCCTCGACCGGGGTGCCGTTGATCGAAGACGGGGCCATCAATGCCTACGTGCGCGACCTCTGTGGAAGCATCGTCGGCCACGCGAAGGGCTTTCCGTCGAAGTACGACCTCTTCGTCTTGAACAGCCCCACCATCAACGCCCAGACGGCGCCGGGGTTCATCTTCGTGTATCGCGGCATTCTCGAAACGGCGCAGTCGGAGGCCGAGTTGGCCGGGGTGCTGGCTCACGAGATTGGGCACACCGTGGCCCATCACGGGGCAAAGAGCATGACCAAGGCCGAACGGGACCAGCAGACGATGGCGTCGCTCCAGCGGTCCGACAACAAGCTGGCGAAGTTCCTGGCGGGGTTGATGGCGCTGGGCAATCCGATGGGCGCGCTCACGTTCAGCCGCGAGCAGGAAACACAGGCTGACCGGCTGGGGATCCACATTGCGTTTGACGCCGGCTACGACCCGCGTGGCTTATCGAGCCTGTTTCGCAAGTTCGAAGCCCTGCAGCCGTCGTCGCGCCGGTCGTGGGACCTGATGACGAAGACGCATCCTTTCTCGATTGACAGGATGAACATGGTCAACGACTACGTGCAGCTCCTGCCCACCCGATCGCTCACGACGTCGTCTGCGGCGTTCGATCGCATGAAGGCAGCGCTCGCCAAACTGCCGCCGCCGCCCGAGGTGTCCGAGACAGCACCCGCGGCCGCCGGCGCCGCCAACGAGTCGCTCGTGAGGCCCTTCACACTCGACAACGCGCCCTTTGCAGGCGAGATTCCGGCCAGTTGGGGTGCGCGCAAGACCGACAGCGGGACAGTTGTATTTGAGGGCGAGAAGGGAACGGAAGCGTACGAGGCGACGGTTGAACTCGAGATCGCGCCAAAATCGACCGTTCAGGGAAAGACGTTGGAGGAGGTGGCTCAGGTTGTCTATCAGGGCACGGCGTCAAAGCCCGGTGCCCGCTTCGACAGACCCGAAGCCCGTGCGACCGGCACGTTGAAGCTCTTTAGGATTCACGGGACATACCCCCTGCGGTCGAACCAAGGTGCGGTCCCGTACGAGCACGTGTCCCTGGTGGTCGACTATCCCGGTTACTACGCCATCCTCAGCTACTTTGCGCCTGCTGTGCTGTTCGAGAAATACATGCCCACGTTCCAACAGATCGGCAACAGCTTCCGCTACACCGGACGCTGATTTCACCAAGTCGGCCTGACCCGCCTTCGATCCGCCAAGCCGCTGACGTGAGGTAGCATTCAGAGGTGGCAACACTTACGCGTCGCTCGCTTGGCCTGATCCTGTCGTCGTTGTTGCTCGGTGCGACCTTCGCATGCGGCGGCTCCACACCTGACTCCGAACCCACCGAAGGGGCTCCCATGGCCGACACCGGCATCACGCAGCTGCAAGTCGTTGACACCAAGACCGGCACCGGCGACGAGGCGCGGCCCGGCCGCGTGGTCCGCGTGCACTACACGGGCTGGCTCTACGACACCTCGAAGGCCGACAAGAAGGGCAGCAAGTTCGACAGCTCGAAGGACCGCAACGATCCGTTCGAGTTCCCGCTTGGCGGCGGCCAGGTCATCCCGGGATGGGACCAGGGTTTCGCCGGCATGAAGGTGGGCGGCACGCGCGTGCTGACGATCCCGCCCGACATGGGCTACGGCGCGCGCGGCGCCGGCGGCGTGATTCCGCCCAACGCGACGCTGCTGTTCGAAGTCGAGCTGCTCGAGGTCAAGTAACGGCCACGCACGGGCCACGGAAGCACGGAAGCACGGAGTCGTATTTTGAAATGCCTGT
Source organism: uncultured Acidobacterium sp. (assembly GCA_964355095.1). GTDB lineage: Bacteria > Acidobacteriota > Vicinamibacteria > Vicinamibacterales > UBA2999 > 12-FULL-67-14b. The sequence continues at coordinate 29,226 of CAYHCX010000042.1, read as the reverse complement.
TCTGTGTTTCCGTGTTTCCGTGGCCTGTACGTAACCAGTGATGCACTGCCAACATTTCGGCGTTTGCGGGGGCTGCACGCTGCCTGGCGTCGAGTACGCCGAGCAGCTGGCCCAGAAACAGGCGCGGCTGGCGCGCCTGCTGGGGATGACCGTGCCACCGCTGCTGCCGTCCCCGCGTGAGGACCGGTTCCGCACCAAGGTGGCGTTCGTGTTCGGGCCGGAAGGGCAGGGCCGCGGCCTGGTGATGGGCCATTACGCCCGCGGCTCGAAGCAGATCATCCGCATCAACGAATGCCCGGTCCACAGCGATCGCGGAAACCGCGTCGCGTTCGCGCTGCGGGATCGGCTCCTCCGCGCCCGCATTTACGGCGCCGGCGCCCAGCGCAACGGCCTCGTCCGCCACATCATCGTCCGCACCACCGAGGACGATCGGCAGGCGGTGGCCATGCTGGTGGTGACCAAGAACGACAAGGCGCTGCGCACGCCGATCCGCGGGCTGCTGGCGTCGCCGGATCGCCCGGACGGCTTCTTCGTCAACATCCACGACAAGCCGGGTCCGTACATGGTGGGGCCCGAGACGATCCGCATCGACGGGCACAGCCACGTCAAGCAGGACGGGATCCTGGAGACCTCGTTCCTGGTATCGCCGACGGCGTTCTTTCAAACCAACATCGGCGCGGCGCGCGAGATTGTGAAGCTGGTGATTGACGGTGTCGGGGCGTTCGACAAACCTGAAGGTTTGTCGCCACAGGTTCTGGATCTCTACAGCGGCAGTGGGCTGTTTGCGCTGCCGCTGGTCAAGGCCGGCGCCCGCGTCACCGCGGTGGAAGAGAACCGGCAGGCCACCAAGGACGCGGAAGCCAACATTCGCCTCAACCGCATTCCCGATGGGCGGATCCGGCTGATCACGGCGACCGTGGAAGAAGCGCTGCCGCGCGTCGCCCGGGACTCGTGGGATGCCGTCATCCTCGATCCGCCGCGCCAGGGGTGCCCGCCGGACGTGCTGGCAGCCGTGTTCGAAGGGATCGTGCCGGCTCGCGCGGTCTACGTGTCCTGCAACCCGGAGGCGCTGGCGGCGGAATTGCCGGTTATCCTCAAGGCCGGTTACCGCGTGACGCGCATCCAGGCCGTTGACATGTTCCCCCACACCGACCACATTGAAACCGTGGTGGCCCTCGCGCGCGGATGAATCAGCTCACCAAGGGCGTGGTGATCGCCTCGACGCTGGCCGCGGCGTTCGTCCAGTTGTACCTGGCGACTCGGCTCATCTATCCGCAACTCATCGTCGCCACCGCCGCTGTGTTTGTCGTCGTCTTCGTCGTAGCGGCGTGGCGGCCTGGTCCTGCCACCGCCGTCCTGCTCGCAGCCTCGTATCTGGCCCCGGCGGCCTACGTCGTGTGGCGCGGATTCGAGAACTACAGCTTCGAGATCCTGTGGTCGTTGCCGCTGCTTGGGCTCGCGGTATCGGGCCGTGATGCGTGGCGCTGGCATCTGCCGGCGCGGTGGCGGTGGCCCCTGGTGTCGTGGGCGCTGATCGTGGCTGCCTCGTGGCCGTTCGTATTCCTGCGCGAGGTGGATTTCTACCTGGGCATCCTGCCGCTGCCGGGCGTGGCCAACACGAGCATCGGCATCACGCCGTGGGATGCCGTGACGGCGGTGACGTACTGGACGCTGGTCCATAACATCGGGCTACTGTGGTTCGACCGCCTGTTCGGGTGGTACGCGAACGGCCCCGCGGTCCGGCTGGATGCGTTCCGTTCGACGGTGCTGCTCCCGCTCGGTCTTGCCATCGCGGTGGCGTGCCTGGTCGGTGGCTACCAGGCCTTCGTGGATTTGCGGTTCGCCAATCCTCACTTGTGGCCCCACATGGGCCGTGCCTCCGGCACGCTGGGCGACGCCAACACGTTCGGCATGATCGCCGCTTTCTGGGGCCCGGCGGCGGTCGTGCTCGTGCGCCGTTGGCCGGCACCATGGTCGATTGTCGCCGGCGTGGGCGGCGTCGCGCTGGCGATGATGGGCGTCCTGACTTCCGGGTCGCGCACGGCGCTAATCGCCATCAGCATCGGCTTGGCGGCGATTGTCCTTGAAAGCGTGATGGCCTGGCGCCGCGCCGATTCGGTGTCGCGGCCGTCCATCAAGCGGCTGGCGCCGGTGGTGGCCGGCGTGCTCGTGCTCGCCGCGGCGGTGCTGGTGGTCGCGCGCGGGTCATCGATCACGAGCGTGGTCGATCGGGGCAGCCTCAAATACATTCCCGTGATCGGTGAGATTCCGGTCAGCGAGGCGGCGCGCGAACTCCTGTGGGAGCGATTCGGCTACGGCACCGCCGCCGTCCTGATGCTGAAGGAACACCCGGTCGCCGGTGTTGGTGTCGGCAGCTTCCATACGCTCGTGCACGACTTCGCCAAGGCCGCGAGCGGCAAGGACATCGTCCCGGACAACGCGCAGAACTGGTATCGCCACCACCTGGCTGAACTCGGGCTGCTCGGCAGCCTGCCGTGGCTCGCGTGGTGCGTGGTGTTCGGGTTCACGCTGTTCTCGCCAACCACCGGCACCGCCGATCGATTCTCGATCGGCGTGCTCCGCGGCGCGCTGGTCGCCTTCGGCGTCATTTCGTTGCTGGGCATGCCGGGCCAGTCCCTGCCGGTGGTGCTGACCTTCTGGACGTTCGCGTTCTGGTTTGCGTGCTTGAAAGGCGTGCCGGCAACGCCGTCAACTCCGTGGTCCACCGTTGGCTGGAGCGCCACGCTGGCCGTTGTGGTCCTCCACGCCGCCGTCACTTTTGCCGACGCGCGCGGCGACCTGCGGCCGCGAAATCGCTCGATGCGCTTCGGATGGGAGTATCAGTACGGCCTCGGCAACGTCGAGTTCGGCGCCGACGGCAAGCCGGAACGCCGGACGTCACGGGACTACCGGTCGCTGGCGGTGAATCCGGTCCAGGGGAAGCTGTTGAAGTTCGTCGCGTGGATCGATCATCCCGACGGCGACGAGCACCCGGTGCACGTTCGGGTGTGGGCCGATTCACGGCTGGTACAAGAGACGGAGTTGAAGCGCAGCGCGGCGATCTTCCTGGACATCCCGGCCACGCCTGGCCGCACGCACATGGTGATCGAGACCGAGATCAGCCGCTTGTGGCGGCCGAAGGATCTTGGCCGGAACGATCCGCGCACGCTTGGGCTGTCGATCCGCGATTGGGTGTGGGAATAACGTGGAGGGCGGCGTGGACCGGGGCGTGACCCAGGTTCCGGCGACCGTGGCCACCTGGATCGTGATCGTCGCGGCGACAGCTGTCGCCGCGTTGGGACTCTGGAAAGGGACTTATTCGGCGGGCGACGGCGATGCATTCGGGTATGTCAGCCAGGCCAACCTGATTGCCCATGGATCCCTCCACGTCGAGCAGCAATTCGTGCGCAGCCTGCCATGGCCGTTCGCGGACTGGTCGTTTGCGCCGGCCGGCTACCGCCCCGGCACCGCCCGAGGAACCCTCGTGCCGGTCTACCCCGTGGGTCTGCCGCTGACGATGGCCGGGTTTCAGCGAGTGGCCGGCCCGTTGGCGGTTTTCTACGTGGTACCGCTGTTCGGGGCGCTCTGCGTGTGGATGACTTTCAAGCTGGGGACGGCCGTTCACGGGCGGCTGACTGGCATGCTCGCGGCCGTGATGCTCGCCACCAGCCCGAGCTTCCTGTTTCAGCTGGTTCAACCGATGAGCGACGTGCCCGCCGCCGCCTGGTGGACGTTGACGCTCGTGCTCGCGTTGCGTCACAGCGGGCCCGCGGCGCTCGGCGCCGGCCTGGCGGCCTCGGCCGCCATCCTGACGCGGCCGAACCTCGTTCCGCTCGCCGCAGTGGTTGGCGCCTACCTTGTGGTCTGCCTCGCGCGCCGAGGCGGAGACCGCCGTCGCGCCGCCATCCAGTTGGCGTGTTTCGCGGCCGCCACCGTGCCGGGCTGCGCGGCGGTGGCGTTCCTGAACAACCAGTTGTACGGCTCGCCGCTCGCCTCCGGATACGAACCGTTCAGCGCGCTGTACTCGCTGGCCCACCTCGGACCAAATCTCGATCGGTTCCCGCGATGGCTGGTCCAGACCCAGTCGCCGTTCATCCTGCTGGCGCTGGCCGCGCCCTGGCTCGCCCGTCGCGGGCGTTGGCACGCCACAAAACGGCCGGTTGCCACCGCCCATGCCGGGCTGCTGCTCGCGTTCATCGCCGTGGTCTTCCTGTCGTACCTGTTCTACACGCCGTTCGGCCGTGACGACTGGACCTACCTGCGATTCCTCCTGCCCGCGTATCCGGCCTTGCTCGTGCTGGCCGTCGCGGTCGCGGTCGAAGCGGTGCGGCGCCTGACGACAGACGAGCGGGCTGCGGCCAGGGTCGCGGGGATCCTGTGCCTGGCGCTGTCAGCCTGGCTGATGCGCGAATCGATCGGCGGCGGCGCCCTTCGCCTGCAACTGGTCGAGAGCCGCTATCGAGACGTGGGTCGATACGTGGCCGCGATCCTTCCGGCCAACAGTGTCCTGATCGGCCACCTCCACGCCGGCAGCATCCGACACTATTCGGGACGCCTCACGATGAACTACCGGTGGCTCGAACGCCGATGGCTTGATGCGGTCGTCAAGGAGCTGCGTGAAAGGGGCTACCATCCGCTAATCGCCCTTGAAGAAGGCGAGATCCCGTCGTTCCGAGAGCGATTCGCGGCGCAGAACGACCTCGGCCGCCTCGACTGGCCGCCGATGGCGGAACGCACCGAGCCGATTCAGGTGAAGATCTTCGACCCGGCGGATCGCATGCGGTTCCTGCGTGGCGAGACCATCCAGACACGGACCATCGAGCGAATGACCCTGAGCCGGCGGTAGGGCCCCTCGCAGTTGCTTACGGACGCTTGGCGACCGCGGCGTAGTCCTGGAAGGTGAACATGTGACTGTTCAGCCGATCCATGTTCCGGTTGAAGGCCATCACCAGCTCATCGACGCGGTCCGCCTTCACGCCCTCCGCAAACCGCTCGACGCCCGGCGTCACCTTCTGCAGCCGCGCCTCTTCCGCGATCGGCGCCCGATAGACGATGTTCGCGGAGCTGAAGCCGCTGGCGTGCAGCAGGTACTGCAGCGTTTCGGGATGGATTGGCCGAACGTGCGTGAGGTCGCGGATGTAGCTCTCGAAGAACGCCACCCAGCACGCCGGATTGATGGTCTCGAGCACCATGATCCCGCCCGGCCGCATCTTGTAGAACGCCGTCTGCAGGAACTTCTGCAGGTACGCCGGCTCGAGATGCTCCACCACCTGGATGGCGAGCAGGCCGCCGAGTGATTCGTCAGGCAGCCCGGTCAGGTAACTGAGCGCGTCGCCGGCCGTGGCGTCGAGCCCACGCGCCTTGCAGACTTCCACCATCTCGGGGTTGAGGTCGAGACCCCGCGCCGACACGCCGGCCTGCTTCATCAGATCGAGAAACTCGCCCCGGCCGCATCCGACATCGAGCACGTCGGACGCCCCGGCGAAGTACGGCACGTAGTCGGCGAGACGTGAGCGGATCTCGTCCTCGGAGCCGCGGAAGCGATCTTCGAAGCCGACGTACTTGAAGGCATCAACGGACGGTTCGGAAAGGTTCTGGATGGTTCTGGCGGGTTCGGAAAGGTCGGAGGGAGCCGGTGCGCCGCTGCCCAGCCGCTCGATTTCGCGCCGCGCCATGGCGGCCGCGCGCTGCGCCACTTCGGCAACGTTCCGCAGTTCGTCCACCGCGTCGGCGATCGCGCGATTGCGCGTGTCCACGAAGGGCGTGATGGTCTGCAGGAAGTGGACCGTGAGGTGCTCGAACAGGCACAGCCCGTTGAAGCCCTCGCGCAGGCCGGGGACGATCTGCGCGATCGCGTCGTTGGCCTGGCGGTGCGCCTCGATGTTGCGGTTCAGGTGATTGACGACGTTCGAGTTGAACTCGCGTTGTTGCCTGAGGATCGGCTCGAGGATGGGCCACACGGCGTCGAAGATCGGGCCCTTCAGCCCGTCAGGCCGCTTGACCGAGCCGTCGGGCAGGATGTCCCACTGCGCGTTGACGACGTGCAGCTTCTCTTCGTCGTAGCGCGGCGGCGCCTCGGGCCATTCCGGCGACTTCTGCCGGGCGCGGTCCACGAGATCGAAGGCCTCGTTGTATTGACGATGGGCTTCGGCGCGCTCGGTTTCGGCGCGGCTTTTCAACGGGGCTTCCGGCTCGTCCGCCACAGGGGAATAGTAGCGTTATTTCTTGCCGACGGTCCGCTCGAGATACGCGCGGATGGTGTCGTAGGTGTGCGGCTGCAGCCACGCCTCCACGACGCGGGCGTTGAGGCCGGCGTGGCGGTCGGTGCGTTCGAGAATCGGCGTGGTGAACGCCTCCTTGGTGAGCGCGAACGCGCCCGCCGGGATCGCCGCCAGCCGCGTGGCCGCGGCGATGGCGCGGTCGAGCAACGCGTCGGCACCACACTTCTCGTCGATCAATCCCAACGCCAGTGCCTCGTCCACCTGGACGGTCCGGCCGCTGAACACCAGATCCCGCAGCGCGCCATCGGGCATCCGGGCCGCCATGATCTGCAGCGGCAGCGCCGGGAAGGGCACGCCGACCGCCAACTCGGGAATGCCGATGCGGCCGGCGCCATCCGCCATGATGCGGCGATCGCAGGTCGCCGCCAGGATGCATCCGCCGGCAATGGCGTGCCCGTTGACCGCCGCGACCAGTGGCTTGGGGAACGTCAGCGCGTCGCGCAACATGGTGTCGAGCCGGGGAAGAAAGCGCTGGCCGTACGCGGGACCGTCCTTGACCACGCGGAACAGGTCAACGCCGGCGGAAAACGACGAGCCGGTCCCGGTGATCACCACCGCCCGCACCGACGGGTCGGCGGCGGCCTGGAGCTCGGCGATGAACGCCTCGCCCAGCTCGATGTCCATGGCGCTGACCTTGCCGTGCGCCAGGCGCAGGATGCGAATGCCGCCGAGATCCTCCCGTTCGATCATGGCCGCAGATTATCCTAAGAGCACCAGGGCCGCGAATGACACAGATTGCACAGACTTCAGGACAGCCAATTCCCGCCCGGCCCGCCTCCACGGTGATCGTGCTCCGCGACGGCGAGCCGTTCGAGCTGCTGTTGGTCCGCCGCAACGACCAGGTGGCCTTCATGGCCGGCTCCTACGTGTTTCCGGGCGGGCGCGTTGATGACGCGGACCGCCCCGCCCCCGGGGCGCCGCTCGTGCCGGCCATGTTCGCGGACCTCAGCGACGAGGAGGAAGCCACCTACCGGCAGGCCGCCGTCCGCGAGTTGATGGAGGAAGCCAACGTCAGCGTGAGCCCCGCCGACCTCGCGCCCCTGGCGCACTGGGTCACGCCGGAGATCGAGATTCGCCGCTACGACACGCGCTTCTTCCTGGCGCGCATGCCGGAGGGCCAGTTCCCGCGCCATGACAACAGCGAGATGACGGCGCTCGAGTGGCTGTCGCCGCGCCACGCGATTGCGAAGTTCGAGCGGCGCGAGCTGCTGCTGCCGCCGCCGACGTGGACCACGATCCGCCAGTTGGAGAAGCTGGCGTCGATCGACGAGGTCTTCGCGTGGGCGCGGGCGCGGAAGATCGCGCGCGTGATGCCGGGCTTCGTCAAAGACGAGACGGTGACCATGCTGACGCTGCCGGGCGATCCGCTGTTCCCGACCATTCCCGACTGGGAGGTGCCGGAAGAGACCCGGTTCGTGCTCGAAGAAGGCGCCCGATGGCAACCGCTGAAACCCTGACCGAGACCATCGATCGGGTGATCGCGCTGTTCAACGCGCGGGCGATGGACCTGCCCGGCGGCGGACGCGTCAGTCCGGATTGATGAAGCGGTAGAGGACGCGGATGATGCGGTAGGCGTCGGGCATCGACTCGCGCGTGAACTCCACCGTGTCGGGCGCCACGAGCTGGATCTCGCGGAACGCGGTGGCGACCTCCGCAATGGTGAAGTTGCGAAGCTGCATGCGCACCCTGTAGGTGGCCAGCCGTTCGCGCGCCACCTTGCGGGAACCCGACACGCCGTCTTTTGCCGCGGCCTGGATCTCGCGCCGCGCTTCCGCCGGCGACTTGCCCTCGACCGCGCGCATGTTGATCGCCCGCTTGACCACCACGCCGCGGATGCCGGGCGTCCACTCCTTCTGCTGCTCCACCGCCACGTCGTCGCCGGTAATCATCACCACGGGCACGCCGTACCACTGCGCCATCAGCGTGTTCAGTCCGCCTTCGCCGGCCGACTTGCCGTTGACCTGCACGTCCTTGACGACGCCGGAGCCGGTGTGCGCGAAGAGGCCCCGCGGCGAGTCGGCCTTGGCGTGGTAGCCAACAAAGATGACGGCGTCGAACGTCTCGTCGAGACCTTCCACCATGCCGTGGCGCTTGAAGCTGTGGCTGATCAGGCGGGCGCGAGGGTCGAGGTCTTCGGGCAGCAGGTTGCGCTGGCTGCCATGCGAGTCGTTGACCACCACTTCGGTGGCGCCGCCCTCGAACGCGCCGCGGATGGCGGCGTTGGCGTCTTCGGCCATCAGCTTGCGCGAGCGGTTGTACTCCGCACCGCCGGCGCTGGTCTGGTCGTCGCCGACGACACCGCTGATGCCTTCCATGTCAACGGAGATGTAGACCTTCTTGCCCTGCGCGGAGGCGTCAAGAGCAACCACGAAGGACACGAAGAGAATCACGGACGACCCGACGACGCTTTTCAAAGACCTCAAGGCCATTTCGGCTCCCCCCAAAGTTAGTTTCGCATGCTTCGTGACTCTTCTTCGTGCTCTTCGTGGTTACAAATTGTCCGGCAGCTCCAGCGCGGCGCGGACGAAGTCCTGCTCCGGCAGGCCGCCGAGAATCTCGATGGTCTCGTTGACGATCGTCTTGGGGACGCCGGTGACGCGATACTTCCGGCTCAGGTCGATGAACTCGGTCGCTTCAACCGCGTCCGCCGTGATCATCTGGTTGGCTGCTGCCATCTTCAGTGCGAGGACGACCGCCCTCGGACAGTGAGGTCAAGTGGGTGTGGAAAACACCTGGATGTGCGTGGGCGTGTTGACCGCGTGGATCCACGCCAGGGTCTCGGGCTCGAGGTCGATCTTGCCGGTGCCGGCAATGATGATCGCCTCGACCAGCCCCACGAACTCATAGCCGGTCGGCGCGCCGTACATGCGCATCCGCGTGTCCACGCCGTCGCCGAGAATGACGATGGCGGGCGCTTTGTCGATTTTGTATTTCGCCTTGTCGTCGAGGTCGAGGACGAAGTTCTTTTCGACCACCGTGATCTTGTCGTTGAGCGACGCGATCTCGTTGAGGATCTGCTTGGCGACCGGACCGCTTTCCGATCCCCCGAACGCCTGGGTGAACAGCACCAGCTGGACCGGTTGGGTGATGACGGCGAGGTGTTGCTTGAGGACGACTTCGTCTTGCGGGGATAGTAGGCCCATAAACAAATACTACCGGGAGTTTCCGGCGGGCCGGGAGGAAACCTCCTGTCGGGAGGGTGTTGCGGGCCGGGGTCTAGAACTTGAAGAGGTCGTCGAAGGCCTTTTTCGCGCCGGTGGGCTCTTTCGGGTTCTGGCTGACGGCCGCGGTGGTCTCGCGTTCCCAGGACGTGCGGCCCGAGAACAGCGGGCAGTCGTTGGCGACGTCCTTGGGCGACACCCGCGCCGGAATCCGCTCGGCGCACTCGAGGCTGGCGCTGGGGTCGAAGTTCACGCACTGGATGCACGACCGCAGATCCACCTGGCACTTTGGGCACTTGCTGCGCGACATGATCTCGGTGTCGACGATGGTGCCGCAGCGTGAGCAGCGGGCCACCTGGCGCGAGCTCATCATGCGCGGGTTGCGCGCGCCTTCAGAGGAGATGCGCCTGGCCCCGGCCGGCGCGCCGGGCTCGCGCTCGGGCTTGGGCGTGGACCGTTCCGGGCTGTCGCCGCGCGGTTTGCGCTCGCCGCTCTCCTGGTAGCCGCGCTGCTTGTATTTGCGGTCGTCCGACATTATTGAAGAACCCCGAATCCCTTGTCCTTGTTGTCCGCCGATTCCGCCGATTACGCAGATTCAACTACTTCGCGCGATTCGCAGCAACAAGATAACGGGCCCGCAGCGCCGGGCTTCGCCCGGCCGAAGGCCACGCGGGCCCTCGAGAATCTGCGGAATCTGCGGACGCATTTGAGCCGGCGAGAATCGCGGGGGAGAAGTGCCGAGACGCATGGGGTGGGCAACCGACCCGCCTTCGCGCCTGAGCGCTACGGCGCGGTTTTACAGTGGGGGAAGCACCGGGTTGGCCCGCCACCATGCGCTGGCAGAATGCTAGTTATGCGCTCCGAGGATTTGTTTGTCAAGACGGATCCTATCGCCCGGCTTATCCCGCCAAAAGCCGGACTATGGGATCGGCGGTTTGGCTTTCGCGTCCGGCCGGGGCCGTTCACCGCTATGATCGGGTTGGTTTTCGCGCCCAAGGCCCCTGCGGGGCCGTTTCGAAAACGGAGTTTCCATGGTGATTCGCCTTCCCCGCCTCGGTTTCCTCGTGGTCTTCTCGCTGCTCTGCTCAGCGGCATTCAGCATCGCCCAAGAGAAGCGAGTGATGTCGTTTGTGGACATACTGGAGCTGCCGACGCTCCAGGATCCGCAGCTGTCGCCGGACGGCAAGCAGCTTCTGTTCGTCATGGACCGGCCAGACTGGAAGGCCAACCGGAGAGTTGGCCACATCTACCGCATTAACGCCGATGGCACCAACCAGGTGCAGTTGACGTCTGGGGAGCGCGGCGAATCGAGCCCGCGCTGGTCGCCCGACGGCGAGTCCATTGCCTTCACGACCCGCCGCGACCCCGACACCAACAACCAGATCTACCTGCTGCGCGCCGACGGCGGCGAGGCGCGCCGCCTCACGAATCACGCGACGGCGCCGGGCAACCTCACGTGGGCGCCGGACGGCAAGACCATCTACTTCACCGCCCCCGACGCGAAGTCGGCGGACGAGAAGGAAAAGGATCGCCTCCTGGACGATGTTTACGCGTTCGAGGAGAACAATTTCAAGCAGCGCCACTTGTGGACGGCGGACCTGGCCGGCAAGACCACGCGAATCACGGAAGGCGACTGGTCGGTCGGCGGTTTCGAGCTGTCGGCGACCGGGTCGCGCATCGCGATGACGCGCACGCCGAGCCCGTTGCTGGAATTCACCGATCGCACGGAAGTGTGGGTGATGGACGCTTCGGGCGCGAACGCGAAGCAGCTCACCAGCAACAAGGTTCCGGAGAGTGGCGCGGCCCCGTCGCCCGATGGCTCAACCGTGCTGTTCACGTCGGCGTCAAACGAGCAGTTCGACCTCTATTACAACGGCAAGCTCTTCCTGGTGCCGGCGGCCGGGGGCACGGCGCGTGTGCTGCTGCCGGACGTGCCGTACGCGGTGGAGAGCGCGTCGTGGAGCGCCGACGGCAAGTCGATCTACTTCATCGCCAACATGGGCGTGCACACCGAGGTGATGCGCGTCGAGGTGGGGACCCGGCGGGTCACCCAGCTCTCGGCGGGCGAGCATGCGCTCCAGGGCTGGACCTTCAACGACGCGGCCGGCCTGCACGTGTTCACGCGCAACTCCGCCTCGCGGCCGGGCGAAATCCACACGATGGCCAACGGCTCGGAAGCGAGGCGCGTCACCTCGGTGTTCGACGACACCCTGGCGAAGTTCAAGGTCGCGCGGCAGGAGAAGATCACCTGGAAGGGCCAGGACGGCGTGACCGTGGAAGGCCTGCTGTTCTACCCGGTAGACTACCGGGCCGGGCAGAAGTATCCGCTCATCGTCAGCACGCACGGCGGCCCGGCCGCGTCGGATCGCTTCGGCTTCAGCGGCGATGCGCAGGTTTACGCCGGCAAGGGCTACGCGGTGCTCAAGCCGAACTACCGGGGCAGCACCGGCTACGGCGACGCCTTCCTGCGCGACATGATCAACGGCTACTTCAAGCAGGCGCACCTGGACGTGATGGCGGGCACCGACGCCGTGATCGCAATGGGCCTCGCCGATCCGGCGAAGCTCGTGAAGATGGGGTGGAGCGCCGGCGGCCACATGACGAACAAGATCATCACGTTCACCGATCGCTTCAAGGTGGCGAGCAGCGGCGCCGGCGCGGCCAACTGGATCTCGATGTATGCGCAGAGCGATCACCGCGAGTTCCGCACGCCGTGGTTCGGCGGCACGCCGTGGCAGGCGAACGCGCCGATCGATCTGTATTGGAACCACTCGCCGCTGAAGGACGTGTCGAAGGTGAAGACGCCGACGATCTTCCTGGTCGGCCAGGAGGACCCGCGGGTGCCGCTGCCGCAATCGGTCGAGATGTACCGCGCGCTCAAGTCGAACGGCGTGCCGACCCACCTGTATGTGGCGCCCCGTGAAGGGCATGGCTGGACCGAGCTGCGGCACCGGCTGTTCAAGCTCCAGATCGAGATGGAGTGGTTCGAGAAGCACATCCACGATCGCGCCTATGCCTGGGAAAAAGTGCCGGGCGAGGAAAAGAAGGACCCGGCCAAGGTTCCGACGGCAGCCGGGCAGGTCCAGTAATAGCGGTAGGGAGCCGTCCCAACCCCAAGCGGCTGATCCGACCAAATAGGTCGGTAATCCACCGGGTCTTGTCTTGGGACGGCTGTACAGCCTACAATCTGCTTGCGAAATCTTTCACAAAGACATCTGCTCTGCGCAAACAGGGTATAAATGTGCGACTTCGGCACTATCCCTGATTAGCCCGCGCCCAATGACGGGGTGAGCTTGTTCAGTTGGTGCCCTAACACCCCAGGGGCTGCAAGAACGCATGTCGCAGGTATTCCCAAAGAGCGCTAATGCCTGGTCCAAGGCCAGCGTGCTCGCCATCGTGTTCGTGCTGCTAAGCCTCGGCTGGGTGGTACTCACGCTTCAACGTTCGGATTTCGTCACCTCGGCGAATCGGTTCGTCGAGCAACCGGTCCAGTTCAGCCACCAGCACCACGCCGGCGGCATCGGCATCGATTGCCGCTACTGCCATACCTCGGTGGAGGTCTCGCCGTCGGCCGGCATCCCGCCGACCAAAACCTGCATCAGTTGCCACTCGCAGATCTGGACGACCAGCCCGTTCCTCGAGCCGGTGCGCGCCAGCTTCCGCGACGACCAGCCGCTGCAGTGGGTCCGCGTGCACGACCTGCCGGACTTCGTCTACTTCAACCACAGCATCCACGTCACCAAGGGCGTCGGCTGTGAAACCTGCCACGGCCGCGTCGACAAGATGCCGTTGATGATTCAGAAGGTGTCGCTCCAGATGGAGTGGTGCCTCAACTGCCATCGCGACCCGTCGCAGTTCGTGCGTCCGCGCGACCAAATCACGACGATGGGTTATCAGCCGGCGATTGCGCAGGCCGAACTCGGCCCGCGCCTGGTCAAGGAATACAAGATTGCCGGTCTCGAACACATGACCAGTTGCTCGGTATGCCACCGATGATGCCGATGAAACCGTTTTCTGCCACCGACTTGTCCTCCAAAGCGCGCGGCGCGGAGGAGGACCCCAAGGCTCACCGAACGATGAGCGCGCCGATTGACATCCAGGCCGTCCGCGCCCGCCTCGAACAGCAGGGCGGGCCGCAAGTGTGGCGCAGCCTCGAGTCGGTCGCCGAGACCGCCGAATTCAAGGACTACCTCCACCGCGAGTTCCCGACCAACGCGTCGGAATGGCTCGACCCGGTGGGGCGCCGCTCGTTCCTGAAGCTGATGAGCGCGTCGATGGCGCTGGCCGGCGTCACCGCCTGCACGGTGCAGCCGACGGAAATGATCGTCCCATACGTCCGGCAGCCCGAAGAGGAAATCCCCGGCAAGCCGCTGTTCTTCGCGACCGCGATGTCGCTTGGCGGCGTCGCCACCGGCCTCCTCGTCGAAAGCCACGAAGGCCGCCCGACCAAGGTCGAGGGCAACCCGGATCACCCCGCCAGCCAGGGTGCGACTGACCTGTTCGCGCAGGGCTCGGTGCTCACGTTGTACGACCCGGATCGCTCGCAGACGATCACGCAGCTCGGCGAGATTCGTCCGTGGAGCGCGGTGATTGCCGCCATGCGCGGCGGCCTGTCGGCGCAGTCGGCGACCAAGGGCGGCGGGCTTCGCATCCTCACCGAGACGGTGAACTCGCCCTCGCTCGCGGCGCAGATCCAGCAGGTGCTGCAGCAGCAGCCCAACGCCAAGTGGATCCAGTGGGAGCCGATGCCGCGCGACAACGCCCGCGCCGGCGCCCGCGCCGCGTTCGGCGAATACCTCGAACCGGTCTACGACCTGTCGAAGGCCGACGTCATCCTCTCGCTCGACGCCGACTTCCTGGCCTCGGCCGGACCGGCGAACCTGCGCCACGCGCGCCAGTTCGCAGCGCGCCGCAGGGTTGAAGAGAGCGCCGACAACCTCAATCGCCTCTACGTCGTCGAGACCGATCACTCGGTCACCGGCGGCCGCGCCGACAATCGCCTGCCGCTCAAGCCGAGCCAGATTGAAGCCTTCGCCCGCGCGGTGGTCCAGCACGCCGGTGTCGCCGGCGTCACCGGCACGGCGCCGGCCGGCAGCGAAGCGTTTGCCGACGCGGTGGCCAAGGATCTGACCGCGCATCGCGGCCGCGCCGTGGTGATGGTGGGCGATGCCCAGCCGCCCGCGGTGCACGCCCTCGCGCACGCGTTGAACGCCGCCATTGGCGCCGTCGGCCCGCCTTCGCTCGCCAGATCTCAGGCGAGCTCCGGCGAGGTCTCGCCGGAGCGGCCTGCGGCCGCGGCGGCGGACGCGATTGTTCGCTACCTGCCGACGCCCGAAGCGGTGCCGAGCGAGCAGCACGCGGCGCTGCGCGAGCTGGTCACCGACATCGAGGCCGGCCGTGTGCAGATGCTGGTGATCATCGGCGAGTCGAATCCCGTGATGAGCGCGCCGGCCGACTTCAAGTTCGCCGAGGCGATGAGCAAGGTCGCGCTGCGCGTGCACTCGGGCCTGTTCTTCGACGAGACGGCCACGCTCAGCCACTGGCACGTGCCGGCGACTCACTACCTCGAGGCCTGGGGCGACGCGCGCAGCTGCGACGGCACGATCTCGATTGTGCAGCCGCTGATCCAGCCGCTTTACGGCGGCAAGTCGGCGCACGAGATGATCGCGACGCTGTCGGACCGCCCCGAGCGCAACGGCTACGACGTCGTTCGCGAGTACTGGTCCGCCTCCGCGGCCGCAGGCCGCTCCGGCGCGACCGCGCCGAAGCCCGCGGAAGCCCCAGCGGGCGAAGGCGGGTTCGAGAAGACTTGGCGGCGGTGGCTTCACGATGGCTTCATTGCCGGCTCGGCGTTCGCGCCGGCCGCGGCGGTCCTGACGCCCGATGTCGCGACCCGGATTACCGCGCCGACCGCAGTTGACGGGATCGAGATCAGCTTCCGCCGCGACGAGACGATCTACGACGGCCGCTTCGCCAACAACGGCTGGCTGCAGGAACTGCCCAAACCGGTGTCGAAACTGACGTGGGACAACGGCGCGCTGATGTCGCCGTCCACGGCTGAGGCGAACGGGCTGCGGACCGGCGACCTGATTGCGGTTCAGCATGAGGGCCGGACGCTGAACGTGCCGGTGTGGATCCTGCCGGGGCATGCCAAGGACGCCATTACGGTGTCGGTTGGTTACGGGCGCACCCGCGCCGGCCAGTTGGGCAACGGAACCGGCTTCAACGCCTACGCGCTGCGCGGCTCGTCGGCGCCCTGGTTCGGCGCCGCCACGATCACCAAGACCGGCGGCACCTACGACCTGGTCGGCACGCAGGACCACTGGTCGATCGAAGGCCGCAACATCATCCGTTCGGCGACGCTGGAGGAGTTCAAGGCCAATCCGGCGTTCGTGAAGGAGATGGAGCACGCCAAGCTCGACAAGCGGCTCTCACTCTACGCCGACAAGGAATACCAGGGCGACCAGTGGGGCATGGCGATTGACATGAACGCCTGCACCGGCTGCTCGGCCTGCGTCATCGCCTGCGTCGCCGAGAACAACATTCCGGTGGTCGGCAAGGAGCAGGTCAGCAAGAACCGCGAGATGCACTGGCTGCGCCTCGATCGCTACTTTGCCGGCAACCTCGACACGCCCGACACCTACTACCAGCCGATGCCCTGCCAGCAGTGCGAGAACGCGCCCTGCGAAGTGGTGTGCCCGGTGGCGGCGACCACCCACAGCGACGAAGGCCTGAACGACATGGTCTACAACCGCTGCGTCGGCACCCGCTACTGCTCGAACAACTGCCCGTGGAAGGTGCGCCGCTTCAACTTCCTGCTGTTCCAGGACTGGAACACGCCGCAGTTCAAGATGCAGCGCAACCCGGACGTCACCGTCCGCAGCCGCGGCATCATGGAAAAGTGCACCTACTGCGTGCAGCGCATCAACGCCGCGCGCATCCAGTCGAAGCGTGAGGACCGCGCCATTCGCGACGGTGACATCGTCACCGCCTGCCAGGCGGTGTGCCCGGCCGGCGCCATCGTGTTCGGCAACATCAACGACCCGAACAGCCAGGTGGCGAAGCTGAAGGCGAGCCCGCGCAACTACGCGACCCTCGATGATCTCAACACGCGCCCGCGCACGACCTATCTGGCGGCGGTGCGCAATCCGAACCCGGCATTGCCTTCGAACCCGATGGTCGGCGGCCACCATGCGACGACCGAGTCGCACGAGGCCGCGTCTCCTGAGGGCGGACATTAATGGCTGACAAGGTTCCCTCGTCCACGGCGCTGCTCGAAGAGACGCCGGTCATCCTTCCGGGTCACGACTTCGAGACGGTCACCGAGACCGTCGCGGAGATCCCGCTCTCCAAGCGCTTTCCGCTGGGCTGGATCGGCGTCCTGCTGATCGGCCTGCTGCTGGCCGGCATGCTGCAGATGGCCCTCGGCTACCTGCTGATCAAGGGCATCGGCATCTGGGGCAACAACATCCCGGTCGGCTGGGCCTTCGACATCATCAACTTCGTCTGGTGGATCGGCATCGGCCACGCCGGCACGCTGATCTCGGCCATCCTGCTGCTGTTCAAGCAGCAGTGGCGCATGTCAATCAGCCGCTTCGCCGAGGCGATGACCATCTTCGCGGTGGCCTGCGCGGCGATCTTCCCGGTGTTCCACACCGGCCGTCCCTGGCTGGCGGCCTACTGGCTGTTCCCGTATCCCAACGCCATGGGCCTGTGGCCGCAGTTCAAGAGCCCGCTGATCTGGGACGTGTTCGCGGTCTCCACCTACGCCACCGTCTCGATCGTGTTCTGGTATGTCGGCTTGATTCCCGACCTGGCGACGATGCGCGATCGCGCGGCGTCGAAAGTGAAGGCGAAGCTCTACGGCATCTTCTCGCTCGGCTGGCGCGGCTCGGCCCGCCACTGGCACCGCTACGAAGTGGCCTCGCTGATCCTGGCCGGCCTGTCCACGCCGCTGGTGCTGTCGGTGCACACGGTGGTGAGCTTCGACTTCGCGGTGTCGGTGATTCCCGGCTGGCACGCCACCATCTTCCCGCCCTACTTCGTCGCCGGCGCGATCTACTCCGGCTTCGCGATGGTGCTGACGCTGGCGATTCCGGTGCGCCGTTTCTACGGCATGGAAAGCCTGATCACCATGCGCCACATCGACAACATGGCCAAGATCATGCTGGCGACGGGCCTGATGGTCGGCTACGGCTACGCGATGGAAGTCTTCTTCGCGTGGTACAGCGCCAGCCCGCACGAGAAGTTCATGATGTGGAACCGCATGTTCGGCCCCTACGGGTGGTCGTACTGGACGCTGATTTCGATCAACGTCGTGATGGTGCAGTTCCTGTGGCTGAAGCGCGTGCGCAGCAACACCGTGCTGCTGTTCATCATGTCGATCTTCGTCAACATCGGCATGTGGCTCGAGCGCTTCGTCATCATCGTGACCTCGCTCAACCGCGACTTCATCCCGGCGTCGTGGGGCATGTATTACCCGACACAGTGGGATTTCATGACGTTCTTCGGGACCATCGGGTTGTTCCTGACGCTGTTCCTGCTGTTCCTGAGGTTCGTGCCGATGATTTCGATATTCGAGGTCAAGACGCTGCTGCCGCAGGGCAAGATCAAGGCGGATCACCATGCACACTGACGAGCCGAGCAACCGGCTCCACGGCGTGATGGCCGAGTTCGACTCGGGCCAGGCGCTGGTCGACGCGGCGCGCCAGACCATGGCGCAGGGCTTCACGAAAGTGGAGGCCTACTCGCCGGTGCCGATCGAGGAACTGAACGACGTCATCCACCAGAAGCGGACCATTCTGCCGGCCCTGGTGCTCGGCGGCGGCCTCGCCGGCATGGCCACCGGCTTCGCCCTGCAGTACTGGGCGTCGGTGATCGAGTACCCGATGAACGTTGGCGGCCGCCCGCAGGCGAGCTGGCCCACCTTCATCATCCCGTCCTTCGAGCTGACCATCCTGTTCGCGGCGCTGACCGCCGCGATCGGGATGATCGTGCTGAGCGGGCTGCCGCAGCCGTATCACCCGGTGTTCAACGTCGGTCGCTTCTCGATGGCCAGCTCCGACAAGTTCTTCCTGGTGGTGGAGTCGCTCGACCCGAAGTTCGACCCGCATGCCACCAGCGAGTTCCTGAAGACCACGGGCGCGAAGGGAGTGTACGAAGTTGAAGAGTAAGGCAGTCACGCTCGCGCTGCTGGCCGCGGCGGCGCTGACCGCCGCCTGCCGCCAGGACATGCACGACACGCCGCGCTACGAAGCGTTCGAGGCCAGCGACACGTTCGCCGACGGCCGCGCCTCGCGCTCGGCGCCGGCCGGCACGGTCGCACGCGGCTGGCTGCGCGACGACGACGCGCTCCACACCGGCAAGGTGGCGGGGCAGCTGGTTGAGCAGTTCCCGTTCGCGATCGGCGAGGCCGAGATGCACCGCGGCCAGCAGCGCTTCAACATCTACTGCACCCCGTGCCACGGCAAGCTCGGCGACGGCAAGGGCATGGTCGTGCAGCGCGGCCTCCGCCAGGCGGCGTCGTATCACCAGGAACGGCTGCGGCAGGAGAAGGTCGGCTACTTCTTCGACGTCATCACCAACGGCTTCGGCGCGATGCAGGGCTACGCCGACCAGATCCCGGCCCGCGACCGCTGGCTGATCGTGTCGTACGTGCGCGCGCTGCAACTGAGCCAGCATGCGTCGGTTGACGACGTGCCGGCCGACCAGCGCGCGGGACTGGACGCCTCGGCGTCGCCGGTGCCCCCGGCATCCACGGAGAAGCCGGCCGCCGCGGCTCCGGCGGAGAAACACTGATGGCGGGACAACTCGCGAACCGCTCCGCTGTCGCGGTTCAAATTCCGGGGATGAAACACCAGTGAGCGTGACTTCCGAATCGTTCAAGGTCGACGTGCCGCTCCCCGGCATGAAGCAGTTCGGCCTCATCGCCGCCGTGCTCGGCGTCGTGCTGACCGGCGCCGGCTTCATGATGTCGGGGGCCGACCGTTTCTACCAGGCCTACCTGGTGGCCTACACGTTCTGGATGGGCGTGGCGCTCGGCAGCCTGGCGCTGCTCATGGTCCAGCACCTGTCCGGCGGCGTCTGGGGCGTGGTGTTGCGACGGCCGTTCGAAGCCGCGGTCCGCACCATTCCGTTCATGGCGGTGTTGTTCCTGCCCATCGTCTTGGGCATGCACTCGCTCTACGAGTGGACGCACGAGAGCGCCCTGACCGACCCGATCCTGATGCAGAAGGCGGCGTACCTGAACACGCCCTTCTTCCTGGTGCGCCAGGCCCTCTACTTCGTGATCTGGTCGGCGATGGGCTACCTGCTGACCTCGTGGTCGGCGGAGCACGACCGCACCGGCGACCAGGCCCTGGTGGACAAGATGTCGCGCCTCTCGGGGGCCGGCCTGGTCATCTACTTCCTGACCGTGACCTTCGCCATGGTTGACTGGACGATGTCGGTGAACCCGCACTGGTTCTCGACCATCTGGGGCCTGCTCTACATCGGCGGCCAGGGCCTGTCGGCCTTCGCCTTCGGCATCACCGTGCTGGTGATGCTGTCGCAGACCTCGCCGATGAGCAAGGTGCTGACCACGCACCACTTCCACGACCTCGGCAAGTTCCTGTTCGCGTTCCTGATGCTGTGGGCCTACCTGTCGTTCTCGCAGTTCCTGATCATCTGGTCGGCGAACCTGCCGGAAGAGATTCCCCACTACCTGACGCGGTGGGACAACAACTGGAAGTACCTCAGCATCTTCATCATCGTCGGCCACTTCATCGTGCCCTACGCCCTGCTGCTGTCGCGCGACCTCAAGAAGAACGCCCGCAAGCTGCGCCTGATCGCGACCTGGATCATCTGCGCCCGCGTCGCCGACTATTACTGGCACGTGGCGCCGGAGTTCCACAAGGACGGCTTCACCTTCAGCCTGCTCGACATCGCGCTGCCGCTGGCGCTGGGCGGGATTTTCATCTCGATCTTCGTGTCACAGCTCGCCGGCCGCTCGCTGCTGCCCGTGAACGACGCCCAGTTGGAGAAGGCACTGACCCATCATGTCCACTAACGAGCACGTGAGCGACCACGACCTCGAGTACGGGCCGACACCACCCGGCGCGGGGCACGAACACACCGACATCGACACCTCGATCGGCTACAAGTTCGCCTTGTGGCTGTCGGTGGCGATGCTGATCGGGGCGGGCATCGTCTACGGCACGTTGTGGTTCTTCGAGGGCCGGCAGCAGGCGTCCGACGCCGTGATGCAGAAGTACCCGCTGGCCGTGAGCCAGGAGAAGGCGCCGCCCGCGCCCAACCTGCAGACGCAGCCGTTCAAGGACATCTACATGCTGCGCCACAGCGAGGCCGAGCGCCTCGACAGCTACGGCTGGGTGGACAAGGAAGGCGGCATTGCCCGCATCCCGATCGACCGGGCGATGGAACTGACGCTCCAGCGCGGCCTGCCGGCGCGGAGCGGCGGCGGCGACGGCGTCAACGTCGTGACGCAAGACAGTTCGTCGGGCCGCACCATCGCGCCGAGATAGACCACGGGAACGAGAACGAAAGAAAGAAGAAGAAGAAATGTTACGCACTGCCCTTCGATCAGCGATCGCGACCGGCGCCCTGGCGCTCATGACGGTCGCGGTGTCGGCTCAGGGCGACCCCGGCCTGCGGCCCCGGTCGTCGCCGCCGTCGAGCCAGGTGCCGGGCATTCTCGGCAAGGTCGCCTTCGAGCAGCACCTCAACGAGCAGCTGCCGCTGGCGCTGCCGTTCACCGACGAAACCGGCAAGACGGTGAAACTGGGCGACTATTTCGGCCGCAAGCCGGTGGTGCTGGCGTTCGTGTATTACGAGTGCCCGATGCTGTGCACGCAGGTGCTCAACGGGCTCGAGAGCGCGTTGCGGGTGATCGACGAGAGCATCGGCAAGGAATTCGACGTGGTGACGGTGAGCTTCGACCCGCGCGAGACGGCGGTGCTGGCCGCCGGCAAGAAGCAGGCGTATCTCGACCGCTACCAGCGGCCCGAGGCCGCGCAGGGCTGGCACTTCCTGACCGGCAGCCAGGCCTCGATCGACGCGCTGACCAGGTCGGCCGGATTCAGCTACGCGTGGGACGAGGCCTCGCAGCAGTTCGCGCACGCCAGCGGCATCATCGTGGCGACGCCAGAGGGCAAGCTGTCGCGCTACTTCCTCGGCATCGACTACTCGCCGCGCGACGTCAAGTTCGCGCTGATCGAGTCGTCGGCCGGCAAGATCGGGTCGCTGGCGGATCAGTTGCTGCTTTACTGCTATCACTACGATCCGGCCGCCGGTAATTATGGGTTCGTGGCCATGAGGGCCGTTCGGATTGGCGGCGCCGTGACGCTGGTGGCGCTGTTTGGATTCATGTTCGTGTCGATTCGGCGCGACCACCGCGCGGCCGGACACTAGACAATGAAAATATTCGGCATTCCCATCTTCCCGGACCAGGCTTCGACGTTCGCCCAGGACGTCGACGCGCTGTATTTCTTCATCATCGCGGTCAGCGCGTTCTTCGCCATCGCCGTGGCGATCGCGGTGATCTACTTCGGCATCCGCTATCACAAGACGCACGACGGCGAGATCGGCGCCCGCATCGAGGGCAACCTGCCGCTCGAGCTGCTGTGGAGCGTGATCCCGATGATCATCGCCATGGTGATGTTCGGCTGGGGCGCGTCGGTGTATTTTCACCTGCGCCGTCCGCCGGCCGAGGCCATGCACATCTACGCGGTGGGCAAGCAGTGGATGTGGAAGTTCCAGCACCTCGAAGGGCAGCGCGAAATCAACGAGCTGCACATCCCCGCGGGCCGGTCGGTCAAGATCACGATCAGCTCCGAGGACGTGCTGCACAGCCTGTTCTTCCCGGCGTTCCGCACCAAGATGGACGCCATCCCGGGCCGCTACACCGAGCTCTGGTTCGACGCGCAGACGCCGGGCTCGTACCACATCTTCTGCGCCGAGTACTGCGGCACCAACCATTCCGGCATGATCGGTACGGTCACGGTGATGGAGCCGGCCCAGTATCAGGCGTGGCTGCAGGGCGGCGGCATGGAAGGGACGCTGGCGGAGCGCGGCGCCAAGCAGTTCAACGACCTGGCGTGCTCGACCTGCCATCTCGACAGCGGCCAGGGCCGCGGGCCGTCGCTGCACGACATTGTCGGCAAGCCCGTGGAGCTGCAGGACGGCTCCACCGTGGTGGTGGACGAGGCCTACCTGCGCGAGTCGATCCTGAACTCGCAGGCCAAGGTGGTGAAGGGCTTCCAGCCGCTGATGCCGACCTTCCAGGGGCTGATCAGCGAAGAGAACCTGGTCGCGCTGATCGAACACGTCAAGTCACTGTCGCCGAACGCCACGACGGCGCCGGCCACGACACCGGCGCCGGCCGCACCACCGGCTGAGAAGAAATAGGCCATGTTGGACAAGCTCAAGATTCCGGAGCGGCACTACCTGAACAACGGCCACGGCCTGGCGTCGTGGCTGTTGACCAAGGACCACAAGCGGATCGCGATCATGTACTTGATCTCGATCTCGGTGATGTTCTTCCTCGGCGGCCTGTTCGCCGTCGGCATCCGCCTCGAGCTGGCGACGCCGCAGGGCGATTTCGTCCAGGCCGACACCTACAACAAGTTCTTCACCATGCACGGCATCATCATGGTGTTCTTCTTCCTGATCCCGTCGATCCCGGCGGTGCTCGGCAACTTCCTGATCCCGCTGATGATCGGCGCCAAGGACCTGGCCTTCCCGCGGATCAACCTGCTCAGCCTCTACCTGCTCTGGTTCGGCGCCATTTTCGCGATCGTGGCCATGGTTTCGGGCGGCGTCGACACCGGCTGGACGTTCTACACCCCGTACAGCACCACCGGCTCGAACAGCCACGTGGTGCCGATGGCGCTCGGCATCTTCATCGCCGGGTTCTCGTCGATCCTGACCGGGCTCAACTTCATCGTCACCATTCATCGCATGCGCGCGCCCGGCATGACCTGGTTCCGCCTGCCGCTGTTCGTGTGGGCGCACTATGCGACCAGCCTGATCCAGGTGCTCGGCACACCCGTCGTGGCCATCACCATCGTGATGGTCGGCGTCGAGCGCGCCTTCGGTTTCGGCATCTTCGACCCGGCCCGCGGCGGCGACCCGGTGCTGTTTCAGCACTTGTTCTGGTTCTACTCGCACCCGGCGGTCTACATCATGATCCTGCCGGCGCTGGGCGTGATGAGCGAACTGGTCTCGACCTTCTCGCGCAAGACCATCTTCGGCTACAGCTTCGTGGCGTTCTCGTCGCTGGCGATCGCGGTGTTCGGCTTCATCGTGTGGGCGCACCACATGTTCGTGGCCGGCATCTCGACCTACGCGGCGATGGTGTTCTCGTTCCTGAGCTTCTCGGTGGCCATCCCGTCGGCGGTCAAGGTGTTCAACTGGACCGCGACCCTCTACAAGGGCGCCATCTCGTTCGAGACGCCGATGCTCTACGCCTACGGCTTCATGGGCCTGTTCGCCATCGGCGGCCTGACCGGCCTGTTCCTGGCCACGCTCGGCCTCGACATCCACCTGCACGACACCTACTTCGTGGTCTCGCACTTCCACTACATCATGGTCGGCGGCGCGATCATGGGCTACATGGGCGGCCTGCACTTCTGGTGGCCGAAGATGACCGGGCGGATGTATTCCGAGTTCTTCTCGCGCATCTCGGTGATCCTGGTGTTCGTCGGCTTCAACCTGACCTTCTTCCCGCAGTTCGTGGTCGGCTACCTCGGCATGCCGCGCCGCTACCACTCGTATCCGGACGAGTTCCAGGTGCTCAACGTGCTGTCGTCGGCGGGCGCCAGCGTGCTCGGCCTCGGCTACTTCCTGCCGGTGATCTACCTGCTGTGGTCGCTGAAGAACGGCGCCGTCGCCGGCCCCAACCCGTGGGGCGCCTCGGGCCTCGAGTGGCAGATCCAGTCGCCGCCCCTGACCGAGAACTTCCTCGAGACGCCGATCGTGGACCGCGAGCCCTACGAGTACGAGCACGTCGTCGCCAAGGAGAAGCATCTTGTCTAACGCGGTAGTGCACGCTGACGGACACGGTCACGCGGACGCGGCCCATCACCCGGCGCTGCAGCACCACTTCGACACGATGGCGCAGCAGAAGGAGGCTGTGGTCGTCGGCATGTGGGTGTTTCTGGTCACCGAAATCCTGTTCTTCGGCGGGCTGTTCGCGGCCTACATGATTTACCGGATGTGGTACTTCGACGCGTTCGCCGAGGCGAGCCGGTCGCTGGATATCTTCTGGGGCGCCCTCAATACCGCCGTGCTGATCGGCAGCTCGCTGACCATGGCGCTGGCGGTCCGATCGGCGCAGACCAACAAGCGGGCTGCCACGGTCAGGTGGCTGATCCTCACCATGGTGCTCGGCTCGATCTTCCTGGGTGTGAAGGTCGTCGAGTACGCGGACAAGTTCGAGCACCACCACGTGCCGGGCCACAACTTTCAGTGGGCATCGGCGCACTCGACTTCGCTCGGGGCAGGCGAACAGGCCGCCGCGGCGGCGGCAGGTGCCGCGGCCGAGGCAGGCGGCCCCTCGACTGCGCCCGGGGCAGGCCACCGCGAGCTCGCGCTCAACGCCGACCAGCTGCAGCTGACCACGCA
This sequence comes from uncultured Acidobacterium sp., assembly GCA_964355095.1. Lineage (GTDB taxonomy): Bacteria > Acidobacteriota > Vicinamibacteria > Vicinamibacterales > UBA2999 > 12-FULL-67-14b. The sequence goes on along the minus strand of CAYHCX010000042.1, from coordinate 4,163 downwards.
GATTTTCTTGAGCCTCTACTTCACGATGACCGGACTGCACGCCCTCCACATGATCATCGGCATTGGCATCATGTGCGTGATCACGTGGATGTCGTGGAAGGGCAGGTTCGACGAGCACTACTACACGCCCGTCGAGATGACCGGCCTCTACTGGCATTTCGTCGATATCGTGTGGATCTTCCTGTTCCCGCTGCTCTACCTCGTCGAGAGGCACGTCTGATGTCTGGACACGTTTCGCCGGTCAGCCTTTACGTCACCATCTTCCTGGCGCTGCTGGTCCTCACGGCTGCGACCGTGTTTGCCGCCTTCGTCGACCTGGGCCAGTTCAACTTCCTGGTCGCCATGATCATCGCCGTGTTCAAGGCGTCGCTGGTCATCTGGTACTTCATGCACGTGAAGTACGCGAGCCACCTGACCAAGCTGACCGTGTCCACCGGCCTGTTCTTCCTGGTGATCCTGCTGTCGCTGCTGCTGGTCGACTACGCCTCGAAGGGCCTCACGGCCATGCTGCCGGCCCTGAAGTAACCGGCCGCTACAGTCGCGCAAAGGCATGGAAGCGGGACTCCCCGCTTCCGTCGCCGGCGACTCTCGCCTCGTCCATCTGCACCGCCGAGACCCCAATCTCGGCGAAGGCGCGCAAGACCCAGCGCCGGTCGAAGCGTTCCTCCGGCACATCGAGAATCGCGACGGCGTGCGTGGCCTTGGCGGCCATGCGCGCGAGCACACCGCGGGCGTAGTCGGCGTCCGGGAACGATCCAAAGGCGCGGCACACCACCACCTGCCACGGTTGCGCGGGGTCGAGCTCGGCCGGCGACCCAGGGACGAATCGGCCGCCGGGCATGGCCTCCCGGGCCTCGGCGATCAGGGCGGCGTCGGCGTCCATCCCGCCGACGATGAAGCCGTTGTCATGCAGTGGAAGCAGGAATTCGCCGGAGCCGCAGGCGACCTCGAAGACCTCGGTGCCGGGCCCGATGTCCAGCGTTTCTGCAACGTATTCGACGAATTCCGGGCCTTCTCTCAAGCTTCCACCTCCGCCACGGACGCTTAGACACATTGCCCGCCGGGTTCAACTCTATTTCACCCCTTGGGCCTCGAGCGTCACCTTCTGCTCCGGCGTAATCGAATCGTCCACGAACTGCTTGCGGAGAGCCTCGACTTGCTGCTCGAATCCCGCCCGCTGCCTGGCCAGCACCTGGTCGGCGGTCTGTTCCGCCGGCAGGGGATCCGGCCCATTGGCTTCCCGATGGTCGGCGTAGCGGCGCTTGAACTCGTCGCTGTCGACAAAGGCGCGCGCCGGGATTTATCAGCCGCAGATTACGCAGATTACGCAGAGTGCCGGGGCCCTCGCGTCGGGCCACGAACCACGAACCTCGAATTCGAGAGAGACCTGGACCAGACGTGACGTCCCTCTCGATTCGAAGTTCGTGATTCGTGGCAGCGGCCTACGGCCGCTCCGACGGTGACGCCGATTCCTGCCAGCCGGGCGCTTCTGCCGACGACCAGCTTGAGGATGTCGCCCGACCGGGCGCCGAGCGCGATGCGCACGCCAATCTCGCGCGACCGCGCCGACACGGTGAACGCCAGCAGTCCGTGAATGCCGATCGCAGCCAGCAGGAACGCCGCGGTCGTGAAGGCGCCGAGAACGCGCAACTGCGCCACCCTCGGCGCCGTGTCGAGCGACACCACGGCGTCCAGCGTCTGCACGTCGACGATCGGCTGTTGTGAATCGGCCCTGCCGACGATGGCGCGCACCGCTGGCACCAAGGTTGACGCCGGCACCATGGAGTGGATCACCAGGTCCTTTGGCGCGTAGAACGCCAACTGGCCGTCAATCTGCTGGGCGGCCGGCAGATACACCTGCGGCTCGCTCTCGCGCTCCAAGCCGCGCACGCGGATGTCGCCCACCACCCCGACAATCGTCCGCACGGCAAACGCCACGGCAAATTGACGGCCGATGGGATCCTGACCGGGAAAGTGCTGGCGCGCGAACGACTGGCTCACCACGGCCACGCGCTGCGTGTCGAGGGCATCGCCGCCGCCGACATCTCGGCCTTGCAGGACGGGCGTGCCGACGGCGTCGAAGAACCCGGGCGTCACGAAACGAAGGCTCGCGCTTCGTTGGTCGCGCGGGTCAGGGGCCACGAAGCCGCCTGGGCTGTTCGGATCCTCCGTCGTCGTCAGAATCGGCCAGATTCCTCCACGCATGGTCATCGGCAGGAAGCTGATGTAGGCGGCCCTCGTCACGCCCGGTAAGGCGTGGACCTCGCCGAGCACCTGCTGGTAAAACCGCTCGCGGGTGTTCGACAGTTCGTACTTCGGGGTCGGGAGCCAGGTTCGCAATGTCAGGACGTTGGTCGTCGTGAAGCCGGGGTCAATGGCTTGCACCGTCATCAAGGCCTGGATCAGCAGACCCGCCGAGACCATCAGGACGACCGAGGCCACGATCTGAGCCACCACCAACGTCGACCGCAGGCGCTCGGTGCCGCGCCCCTGGCCGCCGCGCGCGCCCTCCTTCAACGCCGACCCATCCGCGGTTCGGCAAACCTTCAACGCCGGCAGCACGCCGAACGCGATGCCGGTAAACAGGGTGAGCAGCGCCGCACCGAGGAGGACCCGCAGGTCGAGCGGCGGCATCTCGGAAATGGGCAGCGATGACGGGACCATGCGGACGACGAGAGGGGCCGATGCCACGGCGAGCACCACCCCCAGCACCCCGCCGGCGCCGGCCAGCAGCAGGCTGTCGGTGAGCATCTGCCTGACCAGGCGATCAACGCTGGCGCCCACCGCCGCGCGGACGGCGAACTCGCCCCGGCGCGCCAGGGCGCGCGACAACATCAGGTTGGCGAGGTTGGTGCAAGCGATCAGCAACACACACAGGGACGCGCCGACCAGCGCCCAGAGCAGCAGACGCGAATCGGCCCTCACCTCGTCACGCCAGCGAAACGCGCTGGCGCTCATGCCGGCGAGTTCTTTGGGAAAGCGCTGCTGGAGTTGGTCGCCGATGACTTGCATTTCCGACCGCGCCTGCTCGAACGTGATGCCCGGCTTGAGCCTGGCGATCACCGAGAGATAGTTGTTGTTGCGATCGTCGTCGCTGTTCCGCGCGTCGAATCGGAGCGGCCGCCAGTAGTCGCTTTCGCGACGATCGGGAAAGACGAAGCCGGGTGGCATCACGCCGACGATCACCGCCGTCGCGTCATCGAGCGCCATGGTGCGGCCGAGCACATCCAGATCGGCAGCGAAACGCCGACGCCACAGCAGGTCGCTGATCACGATCGGGTCTTGTTCCGACGCGATGTCCGATTCAACCAGCGTGCGGCCCAGGGCGGCACTGCGGCCGAGCAGGGTGAAGGCGCCGCCGGTGACTCGCTGCCCGGTGATGCGCTCGGGCTCGCCATTGCCCAGCAGCGTCGCGGCGGTGCCGCGGTACGCCGCGATGCCCTCAAACGACGTGGCCATCCGCTGCCAATCGAGGTAGTTGGGCGGCGACGGCTCCAATCGCGAGTATCCGCGCGACGCCTGCGTCTGCCATAGCTTGACCAGCCGATCAGGTTGCGAAAACGGCAGCGGCCTCAGCAACACGTGATCGGCGACCGAGAACGTCGCCGTGGTGGCGCCGATGCCGAGCGCGGCGACGAGGATGGCGGTGGCGGTGAAGCCGGGGCTGCGGCCGAGCGATCGCAGCGCGTACCGCAGATCCTGCCGGGTGATGTCGCCGTGCACGCGGGCGGCATTGGCGATTGTGTCCAGCAGCGTGCGCGCGACGAACATCCACAGCCCGGCACCGGAGGCGGCGCGCAACTCGCGTGCGAACAACGCGCGCATCTCATCGCCGTACTCGGCGCGGAACGACTTTGGATACAGGTGCAGCAGGACTCGATAGCAAGTGACCATGATCTGCGTTCAATCTGCGTCTAATCTGCGGCTGTATCCGCGGCTGTATCCGCGGCTGTATCCGCGGCTGTATCCGCGGCTGTATCCGCGGCTCTATCCGCGGCTCTATCCGCGGCCGAAGCCGCTGGCGCGCGCCAGCTTGACGAGGTCGGTGAGCCGCGCCGCTTCGGTTCGGCCACCGCCTTGCCGAACCTGGTGATGCCGTAGTTTGCGCCAAGAAAAAGGGCACCCCATAAAGGGGTGCCCTACAGCGACCAGCGCGTGGCTAG
>CAYHCX010000041.1:0-31916 GCA_964355095.1 uncultured Acidobacterium sp. | reverse complement strand
GCCGTTCCAGGCGTTACGGGAACTGAAGGACGGGGATCGCGTTCGCGTCCGCTGACGCCCCTACTGGGCCGGCCGCCGTGGCCGGCTCGACGTGTGCGAGTGCCGGATCTTCCAGCTGCCGTCGGGCGTCTTGATCATCAGGTAGTCAACCACGGCCATGGTCACCGTGCCCATGATCTTGTGGTCGTGTCCGGGGTGCGCCAGCGCCTGAGAATTGGCGAGCACAGCCAGCACGGCTGCGGTCGACGCTCGTGGACATCGCTTTGCATGATGAGACCCTGAGAGCACTGTGCCCCACCCTGCCATCCCGGCATTTTCCCTGTTTCGGGTAACGGCATATCCAATCTGGGCCGGCGCCCGCTGTCGCTCCACTGTGAGTGAGCCCTACTGGCTCGACCGTAACCTCTGAAGGAGTCAAGCATGAGAATGAAGAGCATCGTGACGGTGATCGTGGCGGGTTGCGCAGCGGTCGTGATATCGGCGGTCCCCGGCTTGGCCGCGCAAACGCCTCAGGAGCACCAGCACGCCGCCACCGACCAGGCGAAGCCGGCATCGGGCATGGCGGCCAAGGACCACGCCATGATGGCCGAGCGCGAGAAAATGATGGCCGACATGAAGGCCGCCGACCAGCGGCTCACTGACCTCGTCACCAGGATGAACAGCGCGTCGGGCGCGGAGAAGACGACGGCGACCGCCGCGGTCGTGACCGAGATGGTGGCGCAGAGCCGGACCATGCGCGAGGGCATGATGAAGATGCAGCAGGGCATGATGCCCCACATGATGGAGCACATGCAGGAGGGGAAAGACTCGATGGCGATGTGCCCGATGATGAAACAGATGGGCAACATGAAACCCTGATCGTCTGGGCCCGGTGGCGTTCGCACGGAACAATGACTGGGGGAAGTGATGGGTGGAAACATGATGGGGAACGCGTGAATGGGCGGATTCGGCTGGATGTGGATTCCCACTCTGATCGTTATCGGTTTCGGTGTGCTGGTGATGTGGGGCCTCTTCGTGAAGAAGCCGTGACCCCATCCCCGCGACGCTTGTCAATGGACAGAATGCCGCCGGCTCCCGCCATGTCGACCGCCATGGCGCATGAGATGGGCCATCGCGGCACGGACCTGCCGGCCATGGTCCGCGACATGCGCAACCGCTTCTGGATCTGCCTGTTCTTTACGGTGCCGCTCTTCATCTATTCACCAATGGGGATGTTCACCCCGCCCGCGCCACCATTTGGCCTGGACCTCAACGTCTGGTTATTCGGCTTTGCCACTCTCGCCATCGTCTATCCGAGTTGGCCGTTCTTCGTCTCCGCCTGGCGCGCGCTCAGGAAGGGCGTGCTGGGCATGGCGGCGCTGGTCGTATTGAGCGTCGGGACCGGGTATCTCTTCAGTGTCGGCGCCACCTTCCTCTTCAAGGAAGGCGGACAGTTCTATGAAGCGGTCGCCGTCCTGCTGGTGTTCATCCTGCTCGGCCACTGGCTGGAAATGCGGGCCCGTGCCGGCGCCTCGTCCGCCATCACGGCGTTGATGGATCTCACGCCGACCAATGCCTCCGTGATCCGCGACGGCGTCGAGACTGAAGTGCCCACGGCGGAGGTATTGGCGGGCGAGATCGTCGTGATCCGGCCGGGCAACAAGATTCCGGTGGACGGCATTGTCGAGACCGGCGACTCCCTGGTCGACGAGTCCATGCTGACTGGTGAGTCGATGCCGGTCCAGAAGGGACCGGGCGCGACGGTGATCGGGGCGACCATCAACAAGAGTGGCAGCTTTCGCTACAAGGCGACGAAGGTCGGGGCCGACTCGGCGCTGGCGCAGATCGTCAAACTGGTGCAGGAAGCACAGAACTCCAAGGCGCCGGCGCAACTGCTGGCGGACAAGGCCGCACAGTGGCTGGTGATTGCCGCCATCGTCGTCGGTCTGGCGACCTTTGCCGTGTGGTTCTGGTGGATCGGTCAGCCGCTGCTGTTCGCGGTGACGCTGACCATCACGGTCTTCGTGATCGCTTGCCCGGATGCGTTGGGACTGGCCACACCCATGGCGGTGATGGTGGGGACGGGCCTCGGCGCCATGAACGGCATTCTCTTCAAGAACGCCTCGGCGCTCGAAGACGCCACCAGGCTCAACGTCATCGTCTTCGACAAGACCGGCACGCTCACCATCGGCCAGCCGGAGGTCGTGGAGATCGTGACGGCGGAAGGGATCACCGAGGACGTGTTGTTGACCGCCGCCGCGGCCGTCGAGCAGGGGTCCGACCATCCGCTCGCCCAGTCCATCCTGCGCCGGGCAGCGAACCTGACCGTCGCGGCACCGACGGGATTCGAGAGCCTCGACGGCATGGGTGCGCGGGCCGAGACCGCTGGTGGAACGGTGTTCCTCGGCAACCGGCTGCTCATGGATACCCAGAAGCTCGCGCTCGGCCCGCTGGAGGCCGAAGCCACCCGCCTCCAGGCGGACGGCCGCACCGTCGTCCATGTGTCGCAGGCCGCTCGCGTGATTGGGCTGATTGCCATCGCCGATGCGATCAGACCGACCTCCAAAGCCGCCGTGGCCAAGTTGCGCGAACGCAAGATCGACGTGGTGATGCTGACCGGCGATAACGCGGCCACCGCCAAACGCATCGCCGCCGACCTCGGCATCGACAGCGTGCTGGCCGACGTGCTGCCGGCCCAGAAGGCCAACAAGGTGAAGGAGCTTCAGGCCACGGGGAAGAAGGTCGGGATGGTGGGCGACGGCGTCAACGACGCGCCAGCGCTCACCCAGGCCGACGTGGGGTTTGCCATTGGCGCTGGCACCGACGTCGCCATGGACAGCGCCGATGTCGTGCTGATGAAGAGCGACCCGTATGACATCGTCGCCGCCATCGAACTCTCGCGGGCGACGTTGCGAAAGATGCACCAGAATCTGTGGTGGGCGGTGGGCTACAACGTCATCGCATTTCCGCTGGCAGCGGGCGTTTTGTACCCATTCGTCCTGAGTCCGGAGATCGCCGCCCTGTCGATGTCCGGCAGTACGCTCATCGTGGCGATTAATGCGTTGATGTTGAAGCGGACCACACTCGCAGGCATCCGTCAGCCCGGCAAGACAGCGGCCGCGTGACGGTCCGCGATGATGAAGCAAATGGGCGACATGAAACACTGGTTGTGGGGGATTTTCAGCAGTAATTCAGGACAACTTCGCGTGCGATTAGCGGCGGGCGTGGGATTCCTCACGACGCCCGCGGTTAGCAGGATCCACGCGTCGGGTGGCCTCATTCCTGCTATCCTGAGTTGACAGCACTCTGGTATGTTTCGAGCCTCCGTCTTCCTCACCGTCCTGACCTTGGCCACCGGCCCTGACGCCAGCGCCTTGTGCCGGGCTTGGTGTGGTGCCGAGGCCGCCACGAACGAGTGCCACCACGAAGGCTCGGAGCAATCGCCGGTCCTTGGTGCTGGTGACTGCTGCGCGGGTGTCGAGGCCGGCGTGCCAGCGGCCCTCGTGAAGGATCCGCTTACCACCGTGTCGTCCCCGGGTGTGACCCAGGCCATTCCGGGGCACGGCTACCAGTTCGCCCGTCGCTCCAACGATGGCCGCCTTGGCCATGAGCTTGGGCGTCCACGGGCGCTCGGCCCACCACCTCTCTCAACCATCCTCAGAATCTGAGTCTGTCTCGCCGTACCCACGGCATCGGGCGTGAGCTGCGCGTGACCCGCACGCGTGAGGCCCGGAACAGCAGTCTCCGTGACGTTTGTCGTCACGACCATGGTTGAGGCGTTACATGAGCAAGTTCTTAGAGTGTGCGGTATTCGTCCTGCTACCGCTCGTAGCGGTGGCGCAGCCGTCCGATCGCGACTGGGTTCCGGCGACGCCGCTGGCCGAACTGGTTGCGCAGATCGATGCGTTGAACCCGGAACTGGCGGCGGCCCGGCGGGAAGTCGATGCCTCGGTCGCCCGGATCCGGCCCGCCGGGGCGCCACCGGACCCGACCATCTCCACGGGCTACATGAGCGGATTTCTGCGGCCGCCATTCTTCCCCTCGGCGACCACGCCCGATGGGTTCTGGCAGTTCGGCGTGACGCAGGAGATCCCATATCCGGGCAAGCTCGCCGCCAAGACGGCGATCGCATCAACCGTCGCCGAACAAGCGCGCTGGCGCGTGGAGGTCAGGCGCGTCGAATTGGTGGCCGCCTTGAAGGCCGCCTACGCCGACCTCGAGCTGGCGGAGCGCAGCCTCGCGATCCTCGATGGCACGCGCGGCGTGCTCGAGCAGGCGCACTCGCACGCGGAAACGCGCTTCCGGGTCGGGCGGGGGCCGCAGCAGGATGTGCTGCGCGCGCAGCTCGAGATCTCGATGCTGATCGAGCGACGGACCATGCTCCTCCGCGACCGGCGCACCGCGGTGGCGGCGCTCAACGCCGTGCTCGGCCGCGCACCCGACACCGATCTCCGCACGGAGCCCGTCGCCTACGGCCCGCCGCCCCCGCTCGCCGAGCTCCAGCGGCTCGCCAACGAGCACAATCCGCGGGCGCGCCGTGACGACCAGCAGATCGCCTCAGGGCAAGCGGCCCTTACGCTCGCCCGCAGGGAGATCCGGCCCGACTTCGCCGTCAGCGTGACGACCCAGCGCAAGGTGGGCGGCATGCCGTGGATGTACGGTGTTGACCTGATGGCCACGGTCCCGGTGTTCTGGCAACGCAAACAGCGGCCGATGGTCGCGGAAGCCACGGCAATGCTGGGCGCCGCGCGCGACATGCGCGAGGCGACACGGGTCCAGGCCGATGCCGAACTGGCCATCGCGGCCGCGGACGCCGGCGCCGCCATCGAGTTGATGACGCTTTATGCCGACTCCATCCTGCCGCAGGCGCGCCTCGCGCTGGAGTCGGCGATGGCGTCGTACCAGACCGGGGCGGTGGACTTTCTCACACTGCTCGCAAACGTGACGAGCGTGCTGACCTACGACCTCGCCTCCCAACAACAGCACGCGCTGCACCTCAAGGCACTGGCGCGCATCGAGCCCCTGACGGGGCTGTCCCTGATTCGTTAGTGAGGACCACCATGACCACCCCGTCGTCCGCTCCCCACACGTCGCGCCTGCTCCTGGCCGCCGTCGCCGTCGGCTCACTGGCGCTGGGCGCCGGGATCACCTACACGTTGGCGCGCCGCGGCGCGGCACCGGCCGTGGCCGGCCCCGCGGCAACCGCCGAGCACGCGCAGGCTGGCCACTCGACGCCGGCCACCGCGCCTGGGCCTCAACGGGTGCTCATCTCGCCGGCCCGTCAACAGACGATCGGCGTGCGAACCGCAATCGTCGGCCACCAGTCGATGGACTCGACCATTCGAACGGTGGGCGCGATGGCCTACGACGAAACCCGCATCACCGAGGTGCACCCGAAGATCGCCGGATGGGTGGAGCGTACCTTCGTCGACTACGTCGGCAAGACCGTCCGGCGCGGACAGCCCCTGCTCACGATCTACAGCCCGGACCTCGTCTCGACCCAGCACGAGTACCTGCTGGCGCTGCGCGCGCGCGGGCAACTGAGCAAGAGCGCGTTCGCGGAGACCCGCAGCGGCGCCGAATCGCTGCTCGAAGCCACCCGGGACCGCCTGCGCCTCTGGGACGTCAGCGACGCGCAGGTCGAGGCGCTCGAGCGCACCGGCGAAGTGCAACGAACCCTGACCCTGTATTCGCCGTTCAACGGGGTCGTGCTCGAACGCAACACCTACGCCGGGCAGTACATCACCCCTGACACGGCCACCGCGAAAATCGCCGACCTCTCGCGGATCTGGGTGGTGGCGCAAATCTTCGAATACGAAACGCGTTCGGTGAAGCTCGGGCAGGAGGCCCAGATCGAGTTTCCATACGGTCAATCGACGCGCAAGCTTACCGGGAAGATCACGTTCATCTATCCGGACATCGATCCGCAGACCCGCCGCGCCCGCGTGCGCATCGAGTTCGCCAATCCCGGACTGGAACTGAAGCCGGAAACCTACGTCACGGTGACCATTCACGTCGCCGGCGGCCACGCGCTGGCCGTGCCGCGCGAAGCCGTGATCGACACCGGCACCGCGCAATACGTGATCGTGGCGCTTGCCGACGGCTACTTCGAGCCGCGACCCGTGGAGGTTGGCGCACCCGTCGACGCGTTCTATCCGGTCCTCACGGGCCTGGCCGAGGGTGACCGCATCGTCACTTCGGCGCAGTTCCTGATCGACTCCGAGACGAACCTGCAGGCGGCGATGCAGGCCATGTCCCTGAGCATGCCCGGCATGGACATGGGGGGCGGCGCGGGTGACATGCCAGGGATGGACATGACTCCGAAACCAGCGCCGGCACCAGGCAACATGACGCCGCCGCAACCGCACCGGCATCAGTAGGCGAAGGGACCGTCATGATTGACAAGCTCATCGCCTTCAGCGCCCGCAACGGCTTCGTCGTCTTGCTGCTGATCGTCGCGATCACCGGCGGCGGCGTGTGGGCGATTCGCCAGACGCCGATCGACGCCATCCCCGACCTGTCGGACGTCCAGGTGATCATCAGCGCCAACTGGGAGGGTCGCAGCCCGACCCTGGTCGAGGACCAGGTGACCTATCCGATTGTGACGGCGCTGCTCTCCGCGCCCCAAGTCAAAGTGGTGCGCGGGTTCTCGTACTTCGACGTCGCGTTCGTCTACGTGATCTTCGAAGACGGCACCGATCCGTACTGGGCCCGCAGCCGCGTGCTCGAGTATCTCAACGGCCTGCAGGGCCGCCTGCCGGCCGGGGTCACGCCGGTCCTCGGGCCCGACGCCTCGGGCGTGGGCTGGGGATTCGAGTACGCGCTGGTCGATCGCACCGGCAAGACCGACCTCGCGCGCCTGCGCACGCTCAACGACTGGTACGTGCAGTACTGGCTGCGCAGCGTGCCAGGGGTCGCCGAGGTGGCGCCGGTCGGCGGCTACGTCAAGCAGTACCAGGTCGAGATCGATCCGAACGCGTTAGTGGCCTACGGCATGTCGATCGACATGGTGATCGCCGCCATTCGCCAGAGCAACAACGATGTCGGCGGGCGGGTCGTCGAGTGGACCGGGCGGGAGTACATGGTCCGGGGCCGCGGCTACCTGACCGGCGTCGCGGACATCGAGATGGTGAGTCTCGGCGCCCGCCCCAACGGCACTCCCGTCCTGGTCAAGGACGTGGGTCGCGTGCAAATCGGATCCGATATGCGCCGGGGCGTGGCCGACCTGAACGGTGAAGGCGACGTCGCCGGCGGCATCGTCGTGATCCGCTCAGGCGTCGACACCTACAGCGTGATCGAGAACATCAAGACCGCCGTGACAGGCCGCATCCAGCCGGCCCTGCCTGAGGGGGTCGAGTTGGTCACGACCTACGACCGCTCCGAGCTGATCGAGCGCTCGATCAGCAACCTGCGGGAGAAGCTGATCGAAGAGGGCATCATCGTCTCCCTGGTCTGTGTCGTTTTCCTCTGGCACGTCCGCAGCGCCCTGGTCGCCATCCTCACCTTGCCGCTCGCGATTCTGCTGTCGTTTGTCGCCATGAAGGCGCTCGGTGTCGGCTCCAACATCATGAGCCTGGGCGGCATCGCGATCGCCATTGGCGCGATGATCGACGCCGCGATCATCATGATCGAGAACGCCCACAAGCACCTCGAGCACGACACCGGCACCGGGTACCGCACCGACATCATCATCAAGGCGGCGCAGGAAGTGGGCCGGCCGCTGTTCTTCTCCCTGCTGATCATCACGGTCTCCTTCCTGCCCATCTTCACCCTTGAAGGCCAGGAGGGCCGGCTCTTCCACCCGCTCGCCTTCACCAAGACGTTTGCGATGGGCTTCGCGGCGCTCACGTCGGTACTGGTGGTGCCGTTCCTGATGGTCCTCTTCATTCGCGGCCGAATTCCCAAAGAGGAACGGAACCCGGTCAACCGGTTCCTGATTTGGGCGTACCACCCGTTTGTCCGATTCGTCCTCCGGCACCGGGCCATCACCCTGATCGCCGCCCTGCTTCTGATGGCCAGCACGGTCCCCATCTACCTGAAGCTCGGCTCCGAGTTCATGCCGCCGTTGTACGAGGGCACGCTCCTCTACATGCCGATTACGCTCCCGGGCGCCTCGGTGCAGACCGCGCAGCAGATCCTGACGCTGCAGGACAAGCTGATCAAGTCGGTGCCGGAGGTGGCATCGGTCTTCGGCAAGGCGGGCCGGGCGCTGACGGCCACCGACCCGGCGCCGCTCGAGATGATCGAGACGGTGATCAACCTCAAGCCCGAATCGGAGTGGCGTCCGGGCATGACGGTGGAACGGCTCGAAGCGGAACTGGACCAGACGGTCCGCCTGCCCGGCGTGGTCAATGCCTGGACCATGCCCATCAAGGGGCGGGTGGACATGCTCTCAACCGGCATCCGCACGCCGGTGGGGATCAAGATCTTCGGCCCGAAGCTGGAAACCATCAACGAGATCGGCACCCAGATCGAAGGGGCCATCGCCAGCGTGGCCGGCACGCGCAATGTCTTCGCCGAACGTGTCACCGGCGGGTACTACCTCGACTTCACGATCAAGCGGGACCAGATTGCCCGCTACGGGCTCACCATCCAGGACGTCGAGATGGTGATCGAATCGGCGATCGGCGGCGCGAACATCACGACGACCATCGAAGGGCGCGAGCGCTTCCCGGTCAGCGTGCGCTACCAGCGCGCCTACCGCAGCGACCTCAACACGCTCAAGCGAACCCTGATTGCGACACCAGGAGGCGCCCAGATCCCCATCGAGCAGGTGGCCGACATTTCGGTCAGCAGCGGTCCCACCGTGATCCGAACCGAACAGGCGCAGTTGCTCGGCTACGTCTACGTCGACGTGGCGGGGCGCGACATCGGCGGCTACGTCGAAGACGCCAAGCGCGTCGTCGCGGAGATGGTGAAGCTGCCGGAGGGCTACACCCTCGAGTGGAGCGGCCAGTACGAGTACATGATGCGCGCCGCGGCGCGGCTCCGCATCGTCATTCCGGTCACGCTGCTCATCGTGATCGTGCTGCTCTACTTCAGCACCCGCAGCGCCGCGAAGATTCTCATCGTGCTGCTCGCCGTGCCGTTCTCACTGATCGGCGCGTTCTGGCTAATCTACCTCCTGGGCTACAACATGAGCGTGGCCGTGTGGGTGGGCATCATCGCGCTCGCCGGCGTCGACGCCGAGACCGGTGTCGTGATGCTGCTCTATCTCGACCAGTCGTTCGCGCAATTCAAGGCGGCGGGACGGATGAACAGCCTTGCCGATTTGCAGGAGGCCGTGGAAGACGGCGCCGTCAAGCGCATCCGCCCGAAGATGATGACGGTGATGGCCATCCTGATGGGACTGCTCCCGATCATGTGGAGCCACGGCGCCGGTGCGGATGTGATGAAGCGCATCGCCGCGCCGATGGTGGGCGGCGTCGTCACGTCGTTCGCCCTCGAGCTGTTGATCTACCCGGTGGTCTACACCCTGTGGAAATGGCATGCGGAAGTGAAACCCGCGCGCGTCAGCCCGGCCGATTAGTCTGGAGACTTTATGTGGATGCGCATCGCCCTGCTTCTCTCGTGCCTGGCCGCCTGGACCGGGCCGGTATCGCCCGCCACCGCGCAGCCGGCGCCCATCGAGGTGCGTGAGGACACCGCCTTCGGCGGGCATCCGGGCACCCTGCGGCTCGACGGCGACGGCCTCGCCTTCGACGCAGGCGATGCCAAGCGCAGCCGGCGCTGGACCTTCGACGAGGTGCGCCAATTGCGCATCGAATCGTCTCGCCGCATCGTCGTGGAAACCTATCAGTCGCGCGGGTGGAGTCGTCTGGGTCACAGCCGGACCTACGAATACCGCACCACGACGCCGGTGACGCCCGAATGGGTGGCCGATGTCCTGTCGCGCATCACCCGCCCAGTGGTCACGTCAGTGGTCCCGCCCCGGACGGCGCCGGCGCAGTTCACCGCCGACGTGCACCACGAGGGGACCGACACCGGAGGCCGGCTCGCGCTCTATTCGGACGGGCTGGCCTTCGAGACGCCCCGCGACGGTTTCGCGCGCTTCTGGCGCTTTACGGACCTGGACGCGGTGCTCCTCCAGGACCGCTATCGGCTGCAGATCGCGGTCTACGAGGGTCCGCGCGAGCACGTGCGCCCGTTTCTTTTCACGCTCAAGAAGGACCTGCCACCCGGGTTCTACGACGAACTCTGGCGCGCCGTCAACGGGCGTTCCGGAACCGTTTCCAGGGACATGCTCAAGTAAAGGAACCTTCATGAAGATTCATATCCGGCTCATCGTCAGCGCAGTCATCCTTGCGTTTCTTGCGGCAACCGCCAACGCGCAAGTCACGACCAGCCTCACCATCGCGCCTGGGGTGGCCACAGGCGCGTCCGAGACAGGACCAGCACTCGCGGGAGCGCTCTCGTTCGATCTCACGGAGCGAGTCACGGTGGAAGGCACGGTCGGCATGGCGAACCGCGGCCCTGGCGCCGGAGCCGTGTATGCGGTCGGCAGCCTCCTTCTCCACGTGCTCCCATCCGGCCATCGGGCGGTGCCCTACCTTGCGATCGGCGGAGGTCTTTATCGCGCGATGTTCGACCTGAACCACCAGCGCTTTTTCGGTGGCATGGGATCCACGTACGCTCCGGGCACGGTCATGACACCCCTTACGACCGGCATGCACGGCTTCGGCATGATGGGTGGGGGCTCAAACCAGACGCTGGGCACGTTCTATCCAGGGCAGATGCCGGCGTTCTACGCACAGCGCATGGGCGTGATGTCGGTGCCGGCGAACAACGGGTGGGGCATGCGCGGCTTCACGGACCCGGCCGTCAGCATCGGCGGTGGCGTCACGATCGGCTTGACCGAGCACTGGTTCCTCCGGCCGGACGCGCGCGCGCTCGTGGTGTTTGGCAACGGCGACAACTACGCGGTTGCCGTCGTGACGGTTGGACTCGGCTACCGGTTCTGAACACAAGCCCATCCTCCGACCCGGGGCCCTGACGCGCCCGCAATTGGAGGCATTCGCTCCTGCGCTCAGCGAGGCAGCCGTCGCTCCTCTCTGAAGAGCACGTAGTCGGAGCTCCGCATCTCGGCGAGCGCTTGTTCATAGGATCGCCGCGATGCCGGCGAACGTGAGTCGCGGAGGTGGCGCGCGAGGCTGACCACGTGGAACGCGTCAGGGCGCACGATCACGCTGCCGACGATGGCGACAGTCCCCGGCGGAATGGGGCCGTTGTAGTCGAGCGTGGCCGTCTGGTCCTGGCCGAGCCGCGTGTCGCTCAGCTCGGTCCACTCGCCGCGCTCGAAGACGACCTTCCGCGAAATCAGCCGCTCCGCGACGACCGGGCCCACCCCGTAGCGGCCGGCCATTTCGATCCGCATCCAGACTTCCGGCACCACATAGGTGGGGAAGGCATGGCCCGTGTTGGTGTTGGTGAGCGTCATCCGGCTGGCGACCCGGTCACCCGACAGGCGCGCGTCGAAGTTCCATTGGACGCCGGCGCGAACGGTGGCGGGATCGTGAATGCCCAGGAACAGATGCCGGCGGTCTGGCATGTGGCAGGTCTGACAGGTCTTGCCCTCGCGCGCCGCTCTCGAGCTCCGCCATTCCTCGACCGTGTTTTCGAGGAAAGCCCCGTTGACCACGGGCGCTCTGCCCTCAGCGAACTGGTGGCAGCCGGCGCAGAAGTCCACGCTCTCGAAGAAGTCTCTCGGGTTGACTGGTCCGTGAGGGGCCGGGTACTGCGAGACGAGCGGTGCGATCGTCGTCGGCAGCCGTGGCGGGCCGAATTTCTGGCCCGCCCGCGAGTGACAGCCTGAACAGCTGACGCCATCCGCGGAGAGGTAGGCATCGGTCCACTGGTCACGAAGGGGGGTATGGCAACGAGCGCACATTCCACTCGTTTCGGGTCGATCGTTCATCTGCGCCCACACGCCTGGCCCCATGGCCATGGCATGGCGAGTGCGCGACCAGTCGCTGAACTGGGCCGCATGACAGCCGGCACACGACGCCGCCGACAACTCGCCCCCTTGCAGGGGAATCGGCGTGTTCCAGTACCCGCCCACGTTGGAGGTATCGACCGCGGCGGCCGGGATGACGGGCGGTGGCACCTGCAGGGACCGCAGGTAGGCGCCGAGGTCCCAAATACTGCTCTCGCTGCCCGGCTGGAGGCTATAGGCGGGCATCGTGGTGCCATTGAAGCCGGTCAGCACCGAGCGGACCAGACTGAGGTCGTCGCTTCCCGCCTTGAACGTCCACGGCCGCGTGAGGTCGGTCGGGACATCGGCGAACCCACGAGCACTGCGCAGCTCCTTGGCGCGAGGGCCGTCGCCTTTGCCTGACGGCCCGTGACAGGCGGCGCATCCCCAGGCGCGATAGACCTGTTCGCCCCGCGGCAGGTCGCCCTCGACGCGGCGCGGCGGCACGACGTCGGGTGGGGCCTGTTCGCGCTGCCAGCGCGGCGAGAAGGTCTTGATTCGCGCGACCAACCGGACCACGTCCTCGTCCTTCAGGAAGGCGAACGATGGCATCGCGCCGTCACCGCCGGCGCCACGACGAATCACCCCGGCGACGTCGGCATCACTCGGGAGCGAACCGGTCCGCGTCGAGCGCACCTTGAACTCCGCCCGCGTGAGGTCCGCGGGTGGGACCCGGCAGAACCCCTGGGCGGGACCATCACCGCGCCCCTCAGATCCGTGGCAGGCGGCGCAGAAGGTCGAGTACAGCTCCTCCCCGGTTGCCGCGGGGCGTTCACCGGCCGCCACGCTCTGCAGCCGCGGGTCCGCGACGGGCGTCGCGTTACGAGAGGCCATCGACTCGATGCGTGGCCAGTCGAATCGCAATGCGACGATCGCCGCGCCGATGAGCACCGCGACGACGGCCCCCTTTAGTTTCGTGCGTGTCGTCACGGGCGCTCGATATCTACTTCTCGTGGCTCTGGGTGGAATATACGATTTCCACCTCGGCGACGCCGCCCGCCTCCACGCCGACGCTCTTCGTGATCACGCCGAACCGTTCGTGCCAGGCCTGAATCGTGTGGGCGCCCGCGGGCACGTCGCGGATCTCAAACGTGCCGTCGGTGGCGGTGACGGCGAAATACGGGTGGCTGACCACGCCGATGAACGCGATCATCCAGGGGTGGACGTCGCACACCAGCCGCAGGATGCCTTCGGTCTTGAGCTGGAACTCGTTGGCCATGCCCACCATCGGCTGGGCGACGTTGAATCCATCGGTCCCGCTCGAGATGCCGTGCACGTTGTGAAGGCCCGGGTCGCTGTTGGAGACCCGAAGCGGCTGGCCCACCCGGACGCCCACGACGCGCGGACTGTAGAGGCACCCCCGCTGGTCAATCCGGACCGGCTCAGTGGTCGCTGCCGTCTCGGGGAACGACCCTTGCAACTGGACGAACACATTGGCGAGACGGCCATCGGGCCCGGCGACGACGGTCTCCTGGACCACCGTGGTGGCCGTGCTCGTCGCGGTGCACATCGGGTCGTCGCGCAACCCGATGGTGGGGTTGCGGGGCGGTGTCCCGGCCAGGCGGACGTGTCCCGTAATCGTGCCACGCGGCACCGCCACCGCGGGCGCGGCCGATTGTGGCGTCGCCCGGCACGACGAGGCAGCGAATCCCACCACAGCGAGCAGCGCGACGACGCGCGGGGCGTTCATGCGTTGATCCTCCACAACCGCGGTCGCGGCCGCGCGCACCATGCGCGCGACATCATCCTTCCAGACCGGGACGTCGAACGATCCTAACAGGATCCTGTCGCCCACGGAAGGCGATGGCGCGCCGCCGACCAGTCGCGCTCTAGAAACCGATCGAATACACCAGCTTGAAAGTGCGGCCGATTTCGGGCAGCACGTCCTTCAGATAGTTCAAATGATTGCGGTACAGCGCGTCGGTGGCGTTGTCCAGCCGCGCTGTGATCGTGTTAAGCACGCCAGCCTTGCTGAAGGAATAGGATCCAAACGCCCGGCCGGTCGAGTAGCCGTCGGTCGGCAGCTCGGCCCCGTAGACGCGGGTCTGGTCCGAGACGATGGACACGCTGCCGCCGAACTGGAACGCGTTCTTTCGGTAGGTGAGGCCCGTCAGGACGCGGAAGGGCGGGATGCGCGGCAACGGCTGCCCCGACGCCGACAACTCGCCCTTGACCCAGTCGTAGGTGACTTCCACGGTGAGCTCGTCGGTCACTTTCACATCGGCGTGGGCCTCGGCGCCAAGCAACACGCTGTCGGCCGCGATATTCTGAACCACCGGGAAGCCCTCTGCCTCTTCGCCGGTGGGCTGCCGAAAGATGTAGTTCTTGATGTCGTTTCGGAAAATCGTGAGTTCTCCTCCAAAGCGCCGCGAACGTCCCCGCACCGATACGTCGAACCCGAGTGCGTGCTCGGCTCCGAGCTCGTCGTTGCCGACTTCAAACGCCAGGTTTCCCGGGTGCGGGCCCAGATAGTAGAGCTCTTCGAGCGCGGGATACCGTGCCGCTCTCGCCACGTTGATTGCGACCACGACATTCTCGTTCGCCGCCCGCGGCTTCAACAGCAGGCCGACCGATCCCGACAACTCGTTGAAGGCGCGGGCCTTCAGGCCGTTCTCGGGTCGATATGCCGCGTGATCGAGACGGCCGCCAAACTGCACGGTCGCGTGGGGAGACCCGAACTCTTCGTACAGGAAACCAGCAAACGATCGCTGTCCGACCGGGGGGGACAGCGCCTCTTCGCCGGTCGCGGCGAAGTCGCGGTCCAGGAACCACACGCCGAAGCTTCCGGTCAACTTGCCGGCGGGACGATGCGAGAGCAGCACTTCGCCTTCCACTGTGTCGTTGTTGAACGTGGTGCCGACTTCAGTGCCCGTCAGCTCCGAGTGCTCGTAGCGGCGAACACCGAGTGTGGCCCGATACGATTGCAGCCACCCTCCCAGTTGCGCCCCGCCAGCGCGCACGCTGAAGGAGTGGCGCTTTGGCGTCAGACTGATCTGCCCTTCTTCCACAATCGGAATGCCGTACTTCGTGTCGTCGTAACCGTAGCTGGCGCCGACGTACGAGCGCTCGCCCGTCCACGCGGCGCCGAGCGTCCCCAGGCCCATCCGCGAGCCCGAGTTGTCCACCTTGCCCTGTGGAGTCATGTAGTTGCCCGCACGCCGACCCGCGCCGCCGAAATGCGCGGCGAACTTGCCGTTGCCGACGTGAATGTCACCAGCTCCGCCAGTCTGGGAACCGTTGCTGGTGTAATCCATGGTGATCGTGCCGGATGCCCCCTCCTGTTTCTCGGTGGGAATCTGATCGGTGATGACGTTGACCAGGCCGCCGATCGCGTTGGCGCCATAGAGCAAGGTGGCCGGTCCGCGCACGACCTCGATTTTCTTCGCGGCCGCGGGATTGCTCGGCACCGAGTGATCGCCCGACTGACTCGACAGGTCGCCCATGCGCTGGCCGTCCTCGAGGACCGCGATGCGGTCACCGTCGAGACCGCGGATCACTGGACGCGCCGGCCCGGGGCCGAAGGCGCGCGTGGCCACGCCAGGCGCTTCCGACAGCGTGGCTCCAATCGTCGATTCAAGCTGCTTGGCCAGCTCCTGGCCCGCCAGCACGGAGGTGGGCTGATACGATTCGAACTGCGGACGGGCGTTCGGACTCACCGACAGCACTTCAGCAAAGTGCAGGTCGAAGTCGACGGCAAGATTGAGCGTCACTGGCTGCGCCGCGACGGTCACCTCAGTGCGCCGGGTGCTGTAGCCCTCCGCGCGGACACCGACGTGGTACGAACCCGGTGGCACACCCTCGAACTTATAGACGCCCTCGTCATCGGTGCGCACTTCGCGACCTAACTCGTCGATCACGACAAGTGCGGCGGCCAGCGGCTGATTATTGCCGCCCTGCGTCACCGTTCCGGCGAGCGTCGTGGATGTCTGCGCCCAGGCATGGGTTTGAGTCATGATGGCGAGAACCGCCACCGACATACCAACGAGACGAGCCAAGCGGATAACGTCCATAAACCACACTCCTCAACACACATCTCTAGAAACCGATAGCGATCGCCGGCCACGATCAGGCGACGCGCGCGTGACATGCGCGTCAAGCTCAGGGCAAGGAAGGCGACCGGCGAAGATTAGATGGTGAGGAAAGCGGGTGGGCCGCGGGAGGACGGTGCAGCGCAGACGAGCTTAACGGGATGACTGTCACCGGGTTCCAGGCAAGCCGCTGAGGACAACGGTGATGCGAGTGCAGCCGGGCAGGAAACGAATGCTCCGCTGAAAGCCCGCTGCAGGTGACAGACAACGCAGTGTTCGGGCCGTGTCTGTCGAGACCCGGGCGCGCCGATTCTGAGCGCGTCATGCTCGCCCGACCCCGACACCAGCCGGCACGCCGCATCGTCGTCGGCGCCGATCGTGTGTGCGTCGAGGCCAGGCAGCGCCACACTGCTCAGGAACGCGAACAGCACACACCCTGCGAGCCGACGCCGCCGATGTCGAGGCAAAGGCACGGTATTTCTATTCTGAACGCCAAAGAAAGGCTGGGTCAAGCAATTCGATTGAACTCGGAAAGCCACGCTCGCATCACAGCTCAACCTCCCGGCGCTCGCGCGCGAATACCGCGTAGAGAACCGGCAGCACCAGCAGCGTGAGGACGGTGGACGACAGAATGCCGCCGACGACCACGGTGGCGAGCGGACGCTGCACCTCGGCACCCGTCCCGGTGGCCAGCGCCATCGGCAGGAACCCGAGTGACGCGACCATCGCCGTCATCAGCACCGGGCGCAGGCGCGCCAGCGCGCCGTTGAACACCGCCTCGTCCACCGAGGCGCCGCCGGCCCTGAGCCGATTGATGAAGGTCAACATCACCAGTCCGTTCAACACGGCGACACCCGACAACGCGATGAAGCCGACCGCGGCCGAGATTGAGAACGGAATGTCCCGCAGCCAGAGGACCAGCACACCGCCGGTCAGCGCCAACGGCACGCCGGTGAACACCAGCAGCGCGTCCTTCATGTTGCCGAAGGTGGCGAACAGCAACAGGAAGATCAGCAACAGCGCCATCGGGACGACCAGTTGCAGCCGCGTGCGCGCGGACAGCAACTGCTCGAACTGGCCACCCCAGGCCGTCCAGTACCCGGCCGGGATGGAGACCTCGTCCTTGATGCGCTGCTCGGCGTCCTCGACAAACGAACCGATGTCGCGGCCGCGAACGTTGGCGGTCACGACGACGCGGCGCTTGCCGTTCTCGCGGCTGACCTGGTTGGGGCCAGTCGCGATCTCGAACTTGGCGATCGACCCCAGTGGAACATAGCCGCGTCCGCCGGGCGTGGCCGGTAGCGGCACCGGCAGCTGCCCGAGCCCTTCGATGTTGGTGCGAAGAACCTCGGGCAGGCGCACGACAATGTCGAAGCGGCGGTCGCCGTCGTAGACCTGCCCGGCGGTTCGTCCGCCGATTGCCACTTCGACCACTTCCTGCACGTCCGTGACGTTGAGCCCGAGCCTGGCCATGGCCGGCCGGTCGAGCTGCACCGTCAGCATCGGCAGGCCGGTCGTCTGCTCAATCTTGACGTCGGCGGCACCGGGGACGCCGGCCAGCACGCTCTCGACATCGGCGCCCACCGTCCCCAGGGTGTCCATGTCGTCACCGAAAATCTTCACGGCGACGTCGCTGCGCACGCCGGCGATCAACTCGTTGAAGCGCATCTGGATCGGCTGGGTGAACTCGTAGTTGTTGCCCGGCAGGTGTAACAGGTCCGCCTCCATCTGCCGCACCACTGAGGCCTTCGGCCGGGCCGGGTCGGGCCAGGCCGTCGGCGGCTTCAACATCACATAGGTATCGGCCACGCTCGGCGGCATCGGGTCGTTGGCGATCTCCGCGGTACCGAGCTTCGAGAACACGTAGTCCACCTCGGGGTAGGTCTTCAGCTTCCGCTCGACCGCGTGCTGCATCTCAACCGCAGTGGTCAGGCTGGTGCCCGGGATGCGCAGGGCGTGAACCAGCAGATCGCCTTCGTCGAGGCTCGGCAGAAATTCGGATCCCAGGCGGGTCGCCATGGCGCCGGTGACCAGCATCAGGGCGGCCGCGGCCACCACGGTGGCGAGCCGGTTGGCGAGGGCCAGCTTCAAGGCCGGCCGGTAGGCGCGCAACGCGCCGCGGACCAGGGCGTTCTCCTGCTCCGACAGGCGGCCGGTCATGAAGACCGCGAGCGCCGCCGGCACGAACGTCAGCGACAGGATCATGGCCCCGGCCAGGGCGGCCAGCACCGTGAACGCCATCGGGAAGAACATCTTCCCCTCGATGCCCGTGAGCGTCAGGATCGGCAGGTAGACGATCATGATGATCAGCTCGCCGAAGATGGTGGCGCGGCGGACCTGGCGCGAGGCGTCGAACACCACTGCGAATCGCTCGGCGCGGGTCAGCCGGCGCCCGAGCTCGTGCTGCCGCTCGCCCAGGCGGCGGACGCAGTTCTCGACGATGATCACCGCCCCGTCAACGATGATGCCGAAATCGAGCGCGCCCAGGCTCAACAGGTTGCCGCTCACGCCGCGCTCGACCATGCCGGTGATGGCGAACAGCATCGACAGCGGGATGACGCAGGCGGTGATGACGGCGGCGCGGATGTTGCCCAGGAACACGAACAGGACGAGGATCACGAGCAGCGCGCCGATCATCAAGTTGTGCTGCACCGTGGCGATGGTCGCGTCCACCAGCTTCGCGCGGTCGTAGACGGTCTTCGCCACCACACCGGCGGGCAGCGTGCGGTTGACCTCGGCCATCCGATCGGCCACACGGCGCGACACGACACGGCTGTTCTCGCCCATCAGCATGAAGGCGGTGCCGACCACGACCTCGCGGCCGTCTTCGGTGGCCGCGCCGGTGCGCAACTCCTGCCCCAGGGCCACCTGCGCCACGTCACTCACGTAGGTCGGCGTGCCCCGGGCGTGCCCGATCACGATCTTCTCGATGTCGGCCAGCGTCGCGACCTGCCCCGGCGTGCGCACCAGGTACTGCTCGCCGCGCCGCTCGATATAGCCGGCCCCGACGTTGGCGTTGTTGGCGGCCAGCGCCGTCATGATGTCGCGGAACGTGAGACCGTAGGCCACCAGTTTCGCGGGGTCGGGGGTGACGTGGAACTGCCTGATGTAGCCGCCGATGCTGTTGACGTCGGCCACACCCGGCACGGTGCGCAGCTGGGGCCGCACGATCCAGTCCTGCACCGTGCGCAGGTCCATGCCGGTGTATGGCAGGCCCGCCGCGGTGCGCGCCTCTTCACCGGCCTCGACCGTCCACAGGAAGATCTCGCCCAGGCCCGTGGCAATCGGGCCCATCGACGGCATGATGCCGGGCGGCAGGTTGTCGCGCGCTTCGAGCACCCGCTCGTTGACGAGCTGCCGCGCGAAGTAGATGTCGGTGCCGTCCTCGAACACCACCGTGACCTGCGATAACCCGTAGCGGGAAATCGAGCGGGTCTCCAGCAGGCGCGGCAAACCCGCCATCGCCGTTTCCACCGGGAACGTGATGCGCTGCTCGGCCTCCAGCGGCGAATACCCAGGGGCCTCGGTGTTGACCTGGACCTGGACGTTCGTGATGTCGGGCACCGCGTCAATCGGCAGCCGCTGGTAGTTATAGACGCCAAAGACCGCGACGCCGATGGTGGCCAGCAAGACGGCCCATCGCTGGGCGATGGAGAACTGGAGGATGCGCTCGATCATGCCGGTCCTCGTGTGTGACGGAGGCGGCGTGCCGTATCAATGATCATGAGTGGCGCCCAGCTTTCCGATTTCCGCCTTCACGGTGAAGCTGTTGGTGGCCGCATAGCGCTCCCCGGCCGTGAGGCCGCTGAGCACCTCGATCCAGGCGCCGTCCGATCGCCCGAGCTCGAGCGGGCGCGCTTCGAACCAGTCACCGTAACGGACGAACACCACCTGCCAGTCGCGAAAGGCCTGAATCGCATCCACCGGCACCGCGAGGGGAACCGTCGCGGACGACTGCTCGAGCCGCACGGTTACGAACAAGCCGGGCCGCCACGCGCCGCCGGTGTTCGGCACGACGATGCGCGCGGTGGCGCGGCGGTTCTGTTCGCCAATCAACGCGCCGATGAATGTGACGCGGCCGTGCACCTCCAAGCCGAGGTCGTTGGCCACGACCGTGGCCGGCTGCCCCTGGCGCACGCGGACCAGATCCTTGGCGGGAATGCTGGCCTCAATCCAGACCGAGCTGAGATCGGCGATCACGAAGATGTTGCGATCGGCCGCTACGGCTTCGCCGACGGTGAGGTCCCGCTCGACCACCGTGCCGGCGATGGGCGCGCGAATCTCGTAGCGCGGCAGGCTGTCGGGCGCGGCGGTGCTGAGCGCGTTCACCGCCGCCTGGGTCAATCCCAGCGCGACCAGCTTCTGGCTCGCCAGGTCCTGCCCGAGGCGCGCCTCATCGAACTGCCGCCGGGCTTCGAGGTATTCCTGTTCGGCGGAGATCTTCTTCTTCCACAGGTTCTCCTCGCGGTCCATGGCGACGCGCGCAAACTGGAGGCGCTGCGCGGCCGCCAGCAGCGCGCTTTTCGCATCGGCCAGTTCGCGGCTGTTGATCACCGCCATCAGGTCGCCGCGCTGGACCCGGTCGCCTTCCTTGCTCATGACCTCGACGACCACGCCCTGCAGCCGCGGCACCACCTGCGCGACCCGGGTCTCATCCGCCTTGATCTCGCCGGGCACTTCGAAGGTCGTGATCATCTGGCGCGGACCCACCGCCTGGATCTCGATGCCCGCGCTCTTCAAGGTGTCGTCCGCCAACTGCACCTTGCCTTCGATCTGCGAGTAGGCCCACTCCTGCGTGCGCCCGTTACGCACCGCGTGGACCTTGACGTCGAACGAGTGCGGCTCTTCGACGACGGCCTCACCGCGGAGATAGTCGGCTTCGGGCACGAAGGTGATGCGATCGACGCGCCCGCCGAGGCGGTGCAGCTCGACCCGCAACGTCACCTCGCGCGGCGCTATCGGTCGGCCGTCACGATCGAGTGGATAGATGCGGAAATGCGGCTCGACGCCCGTTTCGTAGATCGTCACTTCCACCTGGAAGTCGTCGCCTGCGAGCAGGCGCGCCCCATGTGGACCGCGCGGATAGTCGAGCGGCCCAGGCGCCGATTCGCCGGCCTCCGGCTGGTCAGGCGCGTCACGCAGCAGCCACAGCGTGGCGCCGACGGCGGCAAGGATGATCGCGACGATGGTGAGGAGACTTCTGCTTTTCATGACTGTTCCTACTGGCCCTTGGCCGGCGTCGATGCCGCGTCGGCGAAGGGAACGCCGGTGAGGCGTTCGACTTGTGCCACCGCCTTCTGCACGCTCGCCAGCGCGCGCAAGTGCTGGACCTCGGCAGAGACCAGCGTTCGCTGGGCATCCAGCACCTCGAGATACCCGAACCGGCCAAGCCGATACCCTTCTTCAATGGCGGCGAACGCCGACCGCGCGCCCGGCAGCACGCTGCCGGCGAGCGCCGTCGCCTCGTCGTGCGCGCCGGCCAGGTCGCGGTAGGCGGCCGCCAGTGACGACATGATCCGCGCCTGCGCCGCACGCTCCGCCTCGCGAGCCTGCGCGACCCGCTGCGCGGCGGCCCGGATGCCCGCCCGGTTGCGGTCGGCGAACGGCAGTGGAATGGAGGCGCCGATCACGAGGGCGTTGCTGTCTACGTCCGTGAAGCGGCGATACCCCGCGCTCACCGTGACGTCGGGCACCGCCCGCGTGGCTTCAAGCGCCCGGGCCGCGTCGCGGCGCGCGATCTCCGTGGTCCATCGCGCCACTTCGGGGCTCCGCGCCACGTGCCGCACGAGCGTGTCGAACGCCGGCAGTGACGCCGGCAGCAGCACCTCGCCTGCCGCCGATTCGAACGCCGCCGCACCGTGTCCCCACAGTGCCGCCAGCGCCGTCCGGTCGGCGGCGAGCGCCCGCCGCGCCCGCTGCTCGTCGATGCGCGTCATCGCCAGCGCCACGCCGGCCTTGGTCTGGTCGATGGGCGACACCACGCCGGCCTCAACCCGCGCCCGGACCGTCTGATCCACCTGCTCGACCAGCGTGCGGGTGCGCTCGGCCAGGGCGACGGCCTGCTGGCTGACCAGTACGTCGAGGAACGCCGCCGTGACGCGGGTCAGCACATCGATGCGCGCCGTCTCGAAATCCCACTCGGCGAGGTCGCGGTCAAGACCCGCGAGGTTCCGGCGGGCCGTCCGCTTGCCGCCGAGCTCGATCAGTTGGCTCAGTTGCACGGTGGCCTGCGGCTGGACCACGCGGGTGCCATCCTGCGCGCGCCCGGACGCACCGAGATCTTCGAACAGGATGTCGGCCACCGGATTCGGCGGCCGGCCGGCCTGCATGGCCAGTGACTCCCGCGCACGCACTTCCCACGCGAAGCTCGCGAGCTCGGGGCTCTGCCGGAGTGCCAGGGTCAGCGCGTCGCGCAAGGTGATGCGACCGGCGGGGTTCTCAGACGGGCCACCCGGCGTTGCCGCGGCATCCACCGACGGCCGGATCACCGCCAACCCGGCCCCAAGCGGTCGTGGCTCAACGGTTTGAGCGCCCGCCGGCAGGGCGGCCGTGGTCACCACCAGGGCCACGATGCTCCCCATGCGCAAACATCGCGGACGACGAGACGGCGAAAGACAGCCGGGCAATGGCATAACCCTCCGGCCGCGTGGCGGCCGACAACACGATCGATTGATTGGAAATTACAGGTACGTGCGAGGTCGTCAGACGACGGCTGGCGGAGCGGGCGAGGACACGAATCTGAGTGGAGGATCGTGCGTCGGAAGCAGCGCCGTGCGGCGTGGCTGGCGCATGCCGCCGGGGGCAGGCGCCTCGAACGCGGCACCCGCGCCCACGGTCATGACGGTCAGGACGAAGCGGGAGGCAATGTCGTAGGCCGAAACCTTCGTCGGCGCGGCGAGGTGGCCGCCGTGATCGAACGCCGCATGATCGTGGTCCGCACCGGCGCCGTAATGAGAGACACCCGCGTCAGCGACCGCGTGCACATGGACAATCGCCCGGTCACGATCGAGGTGCGCATGCGGCGCGGGCAGCAGGCAGCCAAACGCCACCACAATGGCGGCGACGACGACAAGGCTGCGAGCGATCGTGGATGAAAACACGCCCAGGCAGTATGGGGTCGCGGACAAGCGCAAGTCAAACCAGCCACGGCCGGCCGGAATTCCCGCGCGTCCGCCCTTCCCCTCGATTCCGAATCCCCAAGTAAACTACCTGGTGATGAGATGCGCGGCGCGGCCGAGCATGGTTTGGGTGTTCGCGGCGCTGGCCCTCACGGGCGCCGGCAGCCGAGTGCTGACCGCGCAAGCGCCGGCCACCCCGATGGCGATTGGCGAGGTCGTGGCGGCGGCCAGCAGGGACCTCCCTGCGGTCGCCGAAGCCGCCGCCCGGGCAACCGCGGCATCGGAGGCCATCCGCGAGTTCAGGGCCGCCTACCTGCCGCGCGTCGATGGCCT
The DNA here is from genome assembly GCA_964355095.1 of uncultured Acidobacterium sp. Lineage (GTDB taxonomy): Bacteria > Acidobacteriota > Vicinamibacteria > Vicinamibacterales > UBA2999 > 12-FULL-67-14b. The sequence goes on along the minus strand of CAYHCX010000041.1, from coordinate 8,487 downwards.
GTGGCAGTTGAATCGCGCGAGCCGCAACAACGTGTTCGGCCTGCTGCTGCCGCAAAGCATCGTCCCCGCCATATCAGGTCCCGTGCTCGGCACCGACAGCTTCGAAAGCGCCTGGGGCAGCGCCGCCGGCCTGCTGTTCTCAGCGGAAGTCTTCGACTTCGGCCGGCGATCGGCCACCGTCGACGCCGCCCGCGCCCAGGCCTCGGCCAGTGAGGCGCAGCTCAGCCTCGCACGCCTCAACGCCGGCATCGCGGCGGCCGATGCCTACCTGGCCGCCCTCGGCGCCCAGCAAACCGTGGTGGCCGCCCGCGCCAACGTCGCCCGCCTGGAGACCCTGCAGGGCACGGTGAAGGCGCAAGTGGATGCGGAGCTGAAGCCGGGCGCCGACCAATCGCGCATCGATGCCGAAACCGCCGCCGCCCGCAACCGCCTGGTGGCGGCGGAGCAGGCGTTGGCGCTCGCGAAGCTGGCGATTGCGCAAGCGGTGGGACGTCCGGATCTGGACCTCGTGCTGGTTCCGGCGAGCCTGTTGACCAATCAGCCGGCTCGCACGACTTCCGCCGGAACGGGCTCACCGGAACATCCGGCGATCACCGCCGCCACGCGAGCCGTCACCGCCGCCGAGATGAAGCGCGAAGCGACGGCCCGATCGTTCAGGCCGCGATTCCTGTTCAATGGCGCGCTGGCGGCGCGCGCGAGCGGCGCCAGCGTCGATGGCACCATCGACAACGGGCATGGTCTGTGGCCCGATGTCCCGAACTGGGCCGCCGGCCTGACCGTCTCGTTTCCGTTCCTCGACCTCACGGCGAATCGGGCGCGGCTCGCGGTGGAGGCAGCCGACACCGCCGCATCCCAGGCGCGGCTGCAGGGCGCGGCGCAACGCCGGCGCATCGAGGCGCGGCAGGCGGATGTGCTGCTGGACGCCGCCGCGAAGATGGCCGCGAACATCCCGGCCCAGCTGTCGGCGGCGCGGCAGGCCGATGCGCAGGCGCGTGCCCGCTACGAGGCGGGGCTGACCGGCATTGTCGAAGTCGCCGACGCGCAGCGGCTGCTGGCGCAGGCGGAAACCGAGGAAGCCCTGGCGTCACTGGCCGTGTGGCGCGCGCGACTCGCGCAGGCCGCCGCACAGGGTGACCTGACGGCGTTTCTCACCGAGGCGGCGATGCCCACCGGGCCCCGCGTCACACCCTAATCATGCGACTCACACTTGCGGCACTCTCCCGGCCGATCACCGTCATCGTCGCCGTGCTTGGACTGGCGGTGGCGGCCGGGCTCGCCGTGCGCCGTATGCCGGTCGACATCTTCCCCACCGTCGGCGACCCCGCCGTCTACGTGGCCCAGCCGTACGGCGGCATGGACCCGGCACAGATGGACGGGTTCCTGACCTACTACTACGAGTACCACTTCCTCTACATCTCGGGCATCGAGCACATCGAGTCGAAGAGCATCCAGGGCGTCGCGCTGCTCAAGCTGGTGTTCCACCCGGGCACCGACATGAACCAGGCCATGGCGCAGGTGGTCGGCTACGTGAACCGGGCCCGCGCCTTCATGCCGCCCGGGGCCGTGCCGCCCTTCATTACCCGCTTCGACGCGGGCAGCGTGCCGATCGGCCAGCTGGTGTTCAGCAGTCCCACCCGCCTGCCGGCGGAAATGCAGGACATCGCCCTGAACCGCGTTCGGCCGCTGTTCGCCACGCTGCCTGGCGTGTCGGCACCACCGCCCTTCGGTGGCAATCAGCGCACCATCGTCGTACGCCTCGATCCGGAACGGCTGCAGTCGTATCGGGTGTCGCCGGAGGAGGCGATTGCCGCCGTCAATCGCGCCACCGTCGTCACGCCGTCGGGGAACGTGCGGACCGGCGACTTGAATCGCATTGCCGCCACCAACGCCACGCTTGGCGGCAACCTGTCGGAGCTGCTCGAGGCGCCGGTGCGCGTGGGATCCGGGACCACGGTCTACCTGCGAGACATCGGGGTCGTCGAGAACGGCACCGACATCGTCTCGAGCTACGCGCACGTCAACGGCAGGCGCACCGTCTACATCCCCGTCACGAAACGCTCCGACGCCAGCACCCTCTCGGTGATCGCGGCGGTGCGCCAAAACCTGGCGGCGATGCAGGCGCTGGTGCCCGAAGACGTGGAGATCAGGCTGGAGTTCGACCAGTCACGCTATGTGACCAGCGCGATCCGCAACCTGGTCACGGAGGGCCTGCTCGGCGCGCTGCTGACCGGCTTGATGGTGTTGCTGTTCCTGCGCGACTGGAAGAGCGCGCTGATTGTGGTGGCGACCATTCCCGGCGCGTTGATGGCGGCGGTGGTCGGGCTCTGGCTCGGCGGCCAGACCATGAACCTGATGACGCTTGGCGGCCTGGCCCTGGCCGTCGGGGTGCTGGTTGACGAAGCGACGGTGGCCATCGAGAGCATTCACTCGCAGTTGGGCCGTGGCGCCGCCAAGGTCGACGCGGTGATCGAGGCGAGCCGCGTGACGGCGGTGCCGCGGCTGCTCGCCATGCTGGTGGTGGTGGCGGTGTTCCTGCCGGCGTTCTCGCTGGTCGGCGTGCCGCGCCAGCTGTTCGTGCCGTTGGCGCTGGCGGTGACGCTGGCCATGGCGGCGTCATATGTTTTGTCGAGCACGCTGGTGCCGGTGTTGTCGGCGTGGTGGCTGCGGACGCACGCGGACGATTCGCAATCGTTCGCGAGAACGCAGGCCCGCTACGCCGCCGTGCTGCACCGCGTGCTGGCCGCCCGTGGCGTGACGGTGATCGGCTACCTGATCGTCTGCGCGGTCGTGCTCGCCGTGCTGTTGCCTCGCCTTGGTGCCGAGTTGTTCCCGGTGACCGGCAGCGATCAACTCCAGATGCGGCTGCGCGCGCCCACCGGCACGCGCATTGAACGGACCGAGCCGCTGACGCTGCGGGTGCTCGACGAGGTCAAGAACGAGGTCGGCGCCGACAACGTCTCAATCAGCACCGCGTTCATCGGCGTGCAGCCCGCCAGTTACCCGATCAATACCATCTACCTGTGGACCTCCGGCCCGCACGAAGCGGTGCTGCTGGTGTCGCTGACGAAGGAAGCAAGCCGGGACGCCGCCGGGTTGCGCGAGCGCCTGCGGGCGAGACTGAAGAAGGCCGTGCCCGAAATGGCCGTCTCGTTCGAGGCCGGCGACATCGTCTCGCAGGTCATGAGCTTCGGTTCGCCGACGCCGGTCGAAGTCGCGGTGCAGGGCCTCAACCTGCAGCAGAACCGCGAGCACGCCGAGAAGATTCAAGCCGCCCTCCTGCCCCTGCCGTTCCTTCGCGATCTGCAGATTGCCCAGCCGCTCGACTACCCGACGCTGAACGTCAACATCGACCGGGAACGGGCGGGCCAGTACGGTCTCACCATGAGCAACGTGGCAAGGTCCCTGCTCACGGCGACGGCGTCGAGCCGCTTCGTGGAACCCAACTACTGGCGCGACCCGATCAGCGGCAACGCCTTTCAGATCCAGGTCGAGATTCCGCAGAGCCGCATCGCGTCAGCGCAGGATCTCGAGGCGCTGCCGGTGATGACGGGAGGCACCCAGGCCACCACCCTCGGCGATGTCGCCTCGGTGGCCACCGGGGTAATGCCGGGAATGATCGAGCGCTATAACGGTCAGCGCGTCGTCAGCATGACGGCCAACCTGCATGGCGTGACGCTTGGGCAGGCCCTGCCGGCCATCCGCGACGCCATTGCCACCGTTGGCGACGTGCCGCGTGGCGTGACCGTGGCGCTCAGGGGGCAGGTGCCGGCGCTCGAACAGACCGTGAGCGCGCTCCAGTCTGGCCTCGGCCTCTCAGTCCTGGCGATCGCGCTGCTCCTGACGGCGTACTTCCAATCGTGGCGGCTCGCGTTCGCCGTGCTGGCGGCGGTGCCGGCGGCGCTCTCGGGCGTGGTGCTGATGCTCTGGGCCACGGGCACCTCGATGAACGTACAGTCGTTCGTCGGCGCCACCATGGCCACCGGCATCGGCGTGGCCAACGCCATCCTGCTCGTCTCGTTTGCCGAAGCCGCTCGCCGGCAGGGCGAATCCAGCCTCAGCGCCGCGGCCACCGGCAGCGTCGGCCGGCTTCGCGCCGTGCTGATGACCGCCGCCGCCATGATGATTGGCATGGTCCCCATGGCGCTGGGCCTCGGCGATGGCGGCGACCAGGCGGCGCCGCTCGGCCGCGCCGTGATCGGCGGGCTGATGGCGGCCACCGCCGCCACCCTGCTCGTGGTTCCCGCGTGTTACGCCCTGCTCCAGGCCTCCGCCTCAATGCGGACGGCGTCCCTCAACCCTTCGGATCTCGCGAGTGATGGTCATGCACCTTCATAGATCGTTCGTCGTTTTCGGCGCCGCCCTCGTGTTGATCAGCCCGGCGGGGGCGCGCGCGCAAGCGGTTGAGACCGCGCCGGTGACCCGGCGCGCCGACCAGCGCGTGGTGCAGTTGCCGGGCGAGCTGACGCCGTTCCAGGCCTCTGCCCTGTCGGCCCGCATCGGCGGCTTCGTTGAGCACGTGCAGGTCGATCGCGGCAGTGTCGTCAAGCAAGGCCAGGTGCTCGCCACGCTCGCGGTGCCGGAACTGGCCGCGCAATCGGCGGAGGCGCGGTCGCGGGTGCTGCTCGCCGAAGCGCGACGCGCCGAGGCCGCGTCGAAGGTGACGACGGTGGTGTCGACGCTGGAGCGGCTGAAGCGCGCCGCCTCGACACCCGGAACCGTGGCCGGCCTCGACCTGTTGCGCGCCGAGGAAGACGTGGCCGCCGCGCGCGCCGCCTTCCAGACGCAAGTCCAGGCTGTCGAAGGCGCCAAGGCGGCGCTGCAGTCCGTGCTCGCGCTCGAAGAGTACCGCTCCATCGTCGCGCCCTTCGCAGGGCGGATTACCGAACGTCTGGTGCACCCCGGCGCGTTGGTGGGGCCGGCCACCGGCCCACTGTTTCGACTCGAACAAGTCTCCCGCTTGCGGTTGGTGCTGCCGGTGCCGGAACACAGCCTGGGCCTGATCGCCATGGGCCGGATCCTGGAGTTCCGGGTGCCGGCGCATCCGGGGCGAACGTTCAGCGCGAAGCTCGCGCGCAGCGCCGGTTCGCTTGATTCCCGGACGCGGACGATGTCGATTGAGGCGGATGTCGACAACGCGGCCGGACTGCTGGCGCCTGGCATGTTTCCGGAGGTGTCATGGACGATCGCGCGCGAGACCGCCGGCATGCTGGTACCCGCCACGGCCGTGGTGACCACGACGGAACGCACGTTCGTGATCCGCGTCGCCAAAGGCAAAGCCGAATGGGTCACGGTCAAGAAAGGCGCCGCCGCCGGCGATCAAGTGGAAGTGGCGGGTGATCTCAAGGCCGGCGACCTCGTCGTCAAGCGGGCGACCGACGAGATCCGCAACGGCTCGGCCGTGAAGTAACGAGCGTCACGATGCCGGCCGCAAGTTGAAGGCTTCTGGCATCGGCAGTGACAAAATCCATGGTTACCGACAGATTCGTCTATAATTAACGCCATAGTGTCCGCTTTTAATATCCAGTCGTCGATGGATCGGGCAGCGGCACGTCTGAAATCGGCGCCCGCGGCAGGACGACGGCCCCGCTCGGACCGAGGGGCGTCGCGAGTTGATCCCCTCATCCTCGGGTGGCTGGTTGCCGCAGCGTCGGGCCACGACCGTCCGCGCATGCCCCAGATCCTCGCGCAGGTGGCCGAGCAATGTCGCCGTCACGGTCTGAAACCGCCATCGCGCGCCACCGCATACAAGCTGCTGGCCACGCTTCCGACCACCACATACCGGCACGCGACGTTGCCGCCAGCCGTCCGCAACGCGCTCTATAACCTGGATGACGCGAGTGAGGTACCGGCCCATCAAGTGGCGTTCTACTGCTTCAACTATGGCGACCTGTCGGCCATCAGCTTCGCGGCCGGCCTGCCGTGGCTGGCGCTGTATCAGGCTGGCCGCTTGCCGGGCTACCGGGCGCGCAGCCGGGGGTTGCTTGACGCGGTGATGCGAGCCCGAGGGGTGTAGGGGTGGAGCTGCGAGAACCCATCGACGTCATGCCTTCGCCCATCGGCCGGGCGGTGGCTGATATTCCGTACTGGTTCGTCATCGGTGGCCAGGCGATGCGCTGCTTCTGCCCGTACCGCCCGAGCCGGGATGTCGATTTCGGCGTCACCAACGCGCGCGACCTCGATGACCTGGTGCGCCAGCTGCAGCACCGCGGCCATGTCGAGATCGCGGAGCGCACCGACGATACCGTTCATCTCCGCTTCGACGGCATCGACGTGTCGATCTTCGTTCTCGGTATGTTGACACCGTTTGTCAGCGATCGCCGGCTCACGGTCACCGGTCTGTTGGCGACGAAGTTGCACGCCGTGCTCGATCGTGGCACCCGTCGCGACTTCTTCGACCTCTACGTCACGCTGCATCGTCATGCTCTCGGCATCGCCGAGTGCCTCGCATCGGTGAGGCAGGTCTACCAGCAGGAGGTGAACGACTCGCTGCTGCTGCGGGCGCTCACCTATTTCGACGATGCCGAGCGCGAGGCGGCGCTGCCGGGAGAAGGCCCGGCTGACTGGGCGACCGTGAAGGATTTCTTCTGGAGCCGGGTCGGTCAGTTGCTGATTCCCCCGGCCCGCGAGTTGGAGATTGCCAAGCGCGTCGTCGATGTGAATCAAGCAGGCCACTAGACTGGACTGGACCAGCGCGTGTGGCCGGGATTTGACCTCCGGGGCTTGCTCACGAAGGCCGGGCAACCCCCTCGTACATGAATGCCATGGGCTTCGGTCCCTTCATGTAGCCCGTCTCGAGTTGTTCCACTCGAAAGCCGGCGTCCCGGATCAGTTGTTCGATGGGCCGGTTGAGATGGCACCCTCCGCCAATCCGCTTCCACACCGGCGTCAGTCGATCCTGCCAGCGGACGACGCGGCGTTCCGGCGAGCGGCCGTGTTCGGCAAACAGCAGCCGGCCACCAGGGGCGAGCACGCGGCGCATTTCGCCCAGCGCCCGCGTGACGTCAGGGATCGAACACATCGTCCACGTCGAGACCACGGTGTCCACGGAGTGACCGGGCAGGGGGATCGCTTCGGCAGACCCCTCCAAGAGTTCGATGGATCGGCCGAGTTCGCCCGCCGCCGCCCGCGCCATGGACAAGAGCCTCGTGGAGGGATCGAGGCCAATGACGTGGGTCGCGGCCTCATACAGCGGGAGGTTGAGTCCCGAGCCGACTCCTATTTCCAGCACGCGGCCGCTCGCCCGCGCCACCACGCGCCGGCGATACGGCTCGAACGTCGCCTGTCGCATCGACAGGTGCACGATTTGCGGCAACACGCGCTCATTGTAGAAACTCATTCTGCACTCCCCGCGCGGACCGCGCGTGACCGACGCGCTCAGGTTCCGGGAGGGTTCCTCATTACGGGTTGGATGCCTGCAATATACGCAAGACAGGCGCCGATGATAGTGGTCCCGAAGCCAATCGTCAGCGGGTTCACTCCGGCAATTGAGCTCGACGGAATGATCACACCATACCCGATGATCAAGGTCGGCACCACGAAGGCAGCGAGCGGAGCCAGATAGACACGTCTCATGACTCACGGTTACGTTGACCGGCGTCGCATCGTCTCGCCGGAAACGACCATCACCGGCCATTTATCGAAATCGGCGTCGCTTTTCAGGATTCGGCCAGCCGAGTGCGCCGGAATTCGGTCGGGGCCTGCCCCGTCTTGGCGCGGAATTCGCGGTTGAACGCGCCCGGCGATCCGTAGCCCAGGTCGAGGGTCAGGTTCAGGATCGGCAGCCGTTCCAGGGCCGGATCGGCAAGGACCCGGCGCAGGCGGTACGCCGGCATGTCGAGCCTGCGTGCCAGCACGGCGATGGTCAGTCCCTCCTGCCGGCAGGCGCGCTCGTCGTGCATCAGGGTCAGCAGGCGATCTGGTCGAGCAACACCATGGCCGTAGCGGATGATACGCGACTGCCGGTCTCGGAACTCGAGCCGTGTTGACGGCACGACCGCACCGTTACTAATATTCAAATGTTTGCTTGAATATGCCCAAGACCGAGCCGGCATTGGTGGTCAACGCGTTCGTCGGTCGGCACTTCGGATGTCGGAAACACTGCGGGTTGAACGGGCGTAACACCCATGCCGAAAACACTCTTCATTTTGAATGACCCTCCGTATGGAACGGAACGCAGCTACAACGCCCTCCGCCTCGCGGGCGCGTTGTCGAAGCGCGACGGCGAAGACGTCAAGGTCTTCCTCCTTGGCGACGCGGCGAGTTGCGCCAAGAAAGACCAGAAGGTGCCGCAGGGGTACTACAACACCGAGCTCATGCTGCGCGCCGTCGGCCGCCACGGTGGCGAGATCGGCGTCTGCGGCACGTGCATGGATGCCAGGGGGATCGCCGAGCCTGAGCTCACCGACACCACGCACCGGAGCACGCTCGAGGAGCTGACCAACTGGGTGCAGTGGGCCGATCGCACGCTGGTGTTCTAAGCCGCGGATT
>CAYHCX010000040.1:30760-32264 GCA_964355095.1 uncultured Acidobacterium sp. | reverse complement strand
GGCTTTGTCTGGGTTCGGTCGGGTCGGCGGGGGTCCAGGTAGCAAACGCCCGGCGGGTCGCCTCGTCCACCGACGAGGGATCGCGCTGGTAGCGCTCGAACAACTCGTAGACATACCCCGCGTTGGCCCCGGTAAACTGGTCCCACGGGTTCATAACCTTTCTACTTTAACAGGCTTGTTCCCCGCCGACGCCCAAGGGGCGAAGGCGGGCGGGAAAGGCTCGCAAACGAGACAAAAATGACGCAACAGCCAACCTACGACGACGTGAACTTGATTCTGCGACTGTATGAGATGCGTCGCGAAGAGCGCATGCGGAAGGCGCGGGCGTGGTTTACCGCCAACTGCAAGGCCAAGAGCTACGCGGAACTTCTCAAGCTGGCGCCCGGCGGCACCGACGAGAACGCCTCGGTCCGCATGGTGACGTCGTACTGGGACCTGGTGTCGTCATTCATGACCTCCGGTGTGCTCAACAAGGAGCTGTTCTTCCAGAGCGGCCGCGAGCTGCTGCTGGTGTGGGAGCGCGTGCGGGACTACCTGCCCGGGATGCGCGAGGCCTACAAGGATCCCGGCTACTTGAAGCACCTGGAAACCATCGGCAACGAGTTCGCCGCCTATTTCCAGAAGCAGGACAAGGACGCGTACGAAGCCTTCCTGAAGCGGGTCAAGTGACCTGTGGTCCGCCTGCTCGCCCTTGACATCGACGGGACGCTGCTCGACAGCACGGGCCGCGTCCCGGCCGCCAATCTCGACGCCATTCACCGCGCCGCCCGTCGCGGCGTGCATATCGTCGTGGCCACCGGGCGCAGCTTCCATTTTGCCCTGCAGGCGCTGGGAGATCTGCCGGACGCGATCACGCTCCTGGTCTACAACGGGGCGATTGCGCGCTCGCGCGCTGGAGACACGTTGATGCGGCGGCTGCTGCCGCGGGCGGTCGCCCACCAGGTGCTCGCGGCGACGATCGAGTGGCGGGGCGACACGGCGTGCGTGTTCGACCGGCCGGCGGCCGGGCAGCTGGTCTACGACCGGATGGATTGGACCCACCCCAATCGATCGCGCTTCAAGCAGCGCAACGACGCGATCATCCAGGCGGTCGATCGCCTCGAAGACGCGGTGACCGAGGACCCCGTGCAGATTACCTTCAACGGCGGTGTCGAGACCATGCGCGCGATTGCGGCGTGCCTGGCCGCGCATCCAGTGTCGCCGCGGCTCGAGGTGATGCTGATCGAATACCCCCAGCGCGATTTTTCCATGGTGGACGTCTGCGCCGCGGGCACCACGAAGGGCTCTGGCCTGGCGGCGGTGGCCGGGCGGTTCGGCATCGCGCGGGCGGAGGTGATGGCGGTCGGCGACAACCACAACGATCGCGACATGCTCGAGTGGGCCGGCGTCGGCGTGGTGATGGGCAACGCCGAGCCCGAGCTCAAGCAGGCCACCTTTCACGTGACCGGCACGAACGACGAGGCGGGGCTGGCGCAGGCCATCGACCGGTTCATTCTGGGATCAA
>CAYHCX010000040.1:28172-30660 GCA_964355095.1 uncultured Acidobacterium sp. | reverse complement strand
CAACCCACGGCACCCCATAAAGGGGTGCCCTACCTGAGGGGTGCCCTACCTGAGTCCTGCCGCCAGGCCAAGACTGCACAGTTCCGCGCTGCCTCATACAGTCGCCCCTGCCTGTAACCGATAGCCGGATCTGTCATGGGACAAAGCGGTGGCTGCGGCCAGCGGGACGGCAACGGCGTGGGGGCCAACCTGGCCTACACGAAGTTCCTGTTCCTAATGGCGCGCACCGACGACGACGCCCACGGGGCGCGGCTGCGGACGGCGGGCGGCAACATCGCCCGCGGCTTCTTCAACGACTTCGACATCGACGACAGCCGCGAGACCCAGGCGCAACCGTTCGAGACCATCCAGTTCTTCGTGCGCGGCGGCGAGCTGCCCCAGCCGGAACCGACCTGCATGGGCCCCTGCATCAACAAGGCCCGTCACCTGGTGCAAGTGTCGAGCAAGTACCGGCCGCGGCTGCAGGAAGTCGAAGAGGAACTGCTCCGGCGCATCGGCGATGCGGCCGAATTACTGGCGCTTGATGGCGCCGTGCGCACCCCCCGCTATTCCAGTCCCGAGCTGGTGCACTACTCGAACAAGAACGGGCCGCCGCGCCGTTCGGGCCGCGTCACCCGCAACGCCATCATCGTGCCGATTCGCAAGACACCCGAATGGTGGCAGAAGAGCGTGCTCGAGCGGCACGCCTACTTTTATCCGCACGTCGATCACGCGAGCGCCTGTCCGGTGAAGGGCCACGCGGTCGCCGCCGAACGCGGCATTCCGGCGTTGTTCCGCCGTGTGTATCACAACCCCGACGGCTACGAGCGCCCGGGCGAGTTTGATTTCGTGACCTACTTCGAGTGCGACGACGAGTCGGTGCCGGTATTCGACGGCGTCCTGAACTCGCTGCGAGACTTTCACCAGAACCCGGAGTGGCGCTACGTGCAGGAAGGGCCGATCTGGCGGGGCAAGAGGGTTCTGCGCTGGTGAGTCGATCAGTGGGCGACAGTCTGTAAGTGCTCGCGCAGCAAATCCCGCGAAGTCAGAAGACCCAACAGGAGACCAGGAGATCAGAAGAAACGATCTCTTCTAAACTGCTGGACTCCTGTTTCTTGTCAGTGGGCGACGACGATGCTCCGCCACTTGCCCTGGCGGAAGCGATACACCGTCAGTACGCAGCGCGTGAAGTGGCCCAGCACGATGGCCAGCCAGATGTCGCCGGCCACCAGCGGCCGCGTCGCCTGGATGATCGCGCACATCCCGATCGGCACGGCCACCTGCGAGGCGAGCGTGATGAAGAGCGGGCTGCGCGTGTCGCCGCTGCCCTGGAGCCCGCCGGTGTAGGTGAGCGCCACGGTGATGAAGAAACCCGAGACCGCGAGGTACTGCAGCAGTTGTTGGCCGATCGTGGCCACCGCCGCGTCGGTGGCGCCGAAGGCGCCCAGCAGCACCTGTGGCAGCGTGACGAACGCCAGACCCACCACCGCGGCCACGGCGAGGCCGATGCGCGACGCCGCATGCACACCCAGCATGGCGCGCTCGGGGTGCCCGGCGCCCAGATTCTGCCCGGCGATGGTCGCGGCCGCGCCCATCAGTCCCACTGACGTCCATGTGATCATCGAGAACAGCTCGGTGTAGCCGATGGTGAAGGCGGCCTGGGCGGCGGCGCTCTGTTGCAGCGAACCGATGTAGCGCAACATCATCACCCCGGCCACGTTCATCGCAATGCCCTGGACGCCGGTGGGCAACCCGAAACGAAAGAGCGATCGGATGATGGTCCAGTCGGGCCGCCAGTCCATCCGCAGCGACACCTTGAACACGAGGCGACCCTTGAACAGCTGGTAGAGCGCGAAGGCACTGACCGTGCTCGAGGCGATTGCCGTTCCCAGCGCTGAGCCCGCCGTGCCGAGGGCCGGGATCGGACCGAGGCCGCGAATCAGGATCAGGTTGAGCACCAGGTTGAGCACCGTCATCGTCACGCCGAGACGCAGCGGCGTGCGGGCATCGCCGGCGGCGCGCAACGCCGACGTCAGCATGAAGAACAGCAACATGCCGATGCTCATGGCGAAGTTGATGCGCAGAAACGGCAGCGCCAGCGCTCGCACCTCGCCCGAGGCGTTGACGAGATCGAGCAAGGCCGGCGCGAAGAAGAACCCGATCGGCCCCATCACCGCATACATGGCGATCGCCGTCAGCAGCGCCTGCTGCACCGTCTTGTTGACCTTGTCGACATCACCGGCGCCGACGTATCGCGAGATCAACACGGCCTGGCCGGTGAACAGCGAGGCAATGAAGACGATGACGACGAGGAAGATTTGCCAGCTGACGCCGATGGCGGCATTGCCGGTGTAGCCGATGAGATGTCCGACGAGGATGTGATCGACCACGCCCTGGAGGCCGGCAATCACGTTCTGGAGCATGGTGGGCCATGCCAGCTTCCAAACGGCGGGGCCAATGGGGCCTTCGACCAGCGACCGATCGAACGGCGAGTTCTTCCTTTGGACCG
>CAYHCX010000040.1:0-28072 GCA_964355095.1 uncultured Acidobacterium sp. | reverse complement strand
AGCTCCACCGCATCCTCTGCCCGGTCCATGATGAAGCGAAAGCGGGCCGAGGCGTCCTTGCCCATCAGTTCGTTGATCACGCGGTCGGTCATCAGCTGATCGACGACCTCCACCTTCAGCAGCCGGCGCGTCCGGGGGTTGAGCGTGGTTTCCCACAGCACCTTCGGCATCATCTCGCCCAGGCCCTTGAATCGGGTGATCTCGGGGTGGGCGCGCCCGGTCTTGGTCTTGAGAATCTGTGCCTTCTGCAGTTCATCCAGGGCCCAGAACGTCTCCTTGCCGATGTCGATGCGGTAGAGCGGCGGCTGCGCCAGGTAGACGCGGCCGGCCGACATCAACTGCGGCAGGTGCCGGAAGATGAAGGTGAGCAGCAGTGTGGCAATGTGGTGGCCGTCGGAGTCGGCGTCGGCCAGGATGATCACCTTGCCGTAGCGCATCCGGCTCAGGTCGAAGTTCTTGCCGACCCCGCAGCCGAGCGCCGTGACCAGGTCCGACAGCTCCTTGTTCTCGAGGACCTTCGCGGTTGACACCCCTTCGGTGTTCAGCACCTTGCCGCGCAGCGGCAGGATGGCCTGGCGGGCGCGGTCGCGGCCCTGCTTCGCGGAGCCGCCGGCCGAGTCGCCTTCGACCACGAACAGCTCGCTCGTGATCGATCCCGGGTTGGTGCAATCGGCCAGCTTGCCCGGCAGGTTGACGCGCCCGGCGGTCGGGCCCTTGCGGACCACTTCCGACGCCGCCGCGCGGCTCGCCTCGCGGGCGCGCGCCGACAGGATGATGCGCGCCACGATCGACTCGGCGATCGACTGGTTGTTGTTCAGCCAGTGCTCGAGCCCGGGGCGCACGAGGCCGTCAACCGCCGACATCACCTCGGGATTGTTCAACCGATCCTTGGTCTGGCCCTGGAACTGCGGCTCCTGGATGAACACCGAGAGAATGCCGGTGAGGCCCTCGCGGATGTCTTCGGCGCTGAGCGTCACGCCTTTCGGCGACAGGTTGTGGGTGTCGATGTAGTTGCGCACCGCCTTGCCCAGCCCGGCGCGAAAGCCGTTCTCGTGCGTGCCGCCGGAGCCGGTCGGGATGCCGTTGACGTAGCTGCGGAGGTTCTCGTCGGTCGCCTCGGTCCACTGCAGCACGAGTTCGATCTTCGTGCTGCCCTCCTTCTCGAGCGTGAACGGCGCTTCGTGCACCGGCTTCGCGTTCCTGCCGGCGACGATCTTCTTGAGGTAGTCAACCAGCCCCTCTTCGTGCTGGTAGACGTCCTTCTGGCCGGTCGTCTCGTCCTCGAAGGTGACCTTCACGCCGCGATGGAGGTAGCTGGCGATCTCCAGGCGCTCGCGAATCAGCGCCGCCTCGAACTCGACCTTCGGGAAGATTTGCGGGTCGGGTCTGAAGAACACGGTGGTGCCACTGCCGCGCGCCGGGCCGACCTTTTTCAGGCTGCCTTGCGGCTGGCCCTGCCTGAAGGTCATCTCGTACTGGTGGCCGTCGCGCCGCACGGTGGCCACCAGCTCCCGCGACAGCGCGTTGACGACGCTGGCGCCGACGCCGTGCAGGCCGCCGGCCGTCTTGTAGTTGCCGGCCTCGAACTTGCCGCCGGCGTGGAGCACGGTGAAGATCACCTCCAGCGCGCTCTTCTTGGTCTTGGGATGCACGTCCACCGGAATGCCGCGGCCATCGTCTTCGACGGTGATCGACGAGCCGTCCTGGTGAAGGGTCACGTGGATGTTCGAGGCGTGGCCGTTCATGGCCTCGTCGATCGAGTTGTCGAGCGTTTCCCAGACGAGGTGATGGAGACCGGTGCTGCCGACGCCGCCGATGTACATGCCGGGGCGCTTGCGAACGGGCTCGAGCCCTTCGAGAACGGTGATGTCTTTAGCTGTGTAGGATGTTGCCACTCGGAACTTGATTATATCGGCTTGGGGCTTGGGGCCTGGGGCTTGAAAACGCCAAGCCTCAAGTCTCAAGCCTCAAGCCGTCTTCTTAGACTTTCTTCTTGCGCGGTGCGGCCTTCTTCTTCGCGGACTTCACCGCGGGGGCCGTCGTCTTCGCGCGGGCGGTGCGCTTTGCCTTCGGCGCCGCCTCGACTTCCTCGGGCACGGCGATCGGTTCGGCAATGGTCGGCGGCAGCGGCTCGACCAGGGCCGACGGTTCGACGATGTCAACCGCTTCGACCGTGTTGTTCACGACCAGGCCCCAGCCGTGCGGGACCGTGGCGCGCGCGGTGGCGCCGTTGGCAAACACGCGCAGGCCGCCCTGCCGGTCCCGTTCGAGGCGCAGGATGCCGTCCTTCTGGCAGGCGCGCATCAGGTCGGCGATCGTGCCGTAGCGGCGTTCGTCGAAGTCGGGCTGCGCCGCTTTCAGGAACTGCTTGAACTGGCGCGGATACATCGGCCAGCGCGGCTGCGTGGCCGCCTCGCCCAACAGCCGGCGCACCAGCGCCACGCCGTCGCCGAGCGATGCCGGCTCGGTTGGGGCGGGACGGGTTTCTTCGTCGCCGGGGTCCACGGCGCCGTGGGCCGAGTCCGCCTGCTCGAGCAGTTCGCGCGCGGCGCGACGGCCGGCCTCACGCGAAGCCGAGATCGCGTCGGCCGACGAATCGGCGACGAGGGTCGGCGACGGCGGCGCCGAGGGCGCCGCCGGTTCCACGGCCGGCGTCTCGCCGTCGTTCAGTTCCACCACCGTGCTGCGGCCCTGGTGCTTCAACGTGACGATGCCCTGCTGCGCCAGCTTGTCGGCAAAGTCGCGGAAGCTGCCGACGCCGTAGTCGCGTTCCGAGAACGACGAGTCGAGCTGGAGCAGCGTGCTCTTGAGCAGCCCGAGCTGCGGCGAGACCTCGCGGTCGGCCAGCACCTTGAGCGCGCGCTTGACCAGTGCCACCGACTGCTCGATGGGCTGCGTCCCGCTGCTCTGGGTGCGGGACCGCTCGCTGCTGCCGCGCTCCGGCCGCGGGTGGCTCGGCCGGCGATCCGGCACGATGTTTTCGTAGGCGATGAACTCGGTGCAGTTCTTCTGCATCACCTGGCTGGTGAAGGCGCGGCCGCCGACCACGAACACCTTGCGGTCGTACTGCTTGAGCTTTTCAACCAGGGTGATGAAGTCGCTGTCGCCGCCGACGATGACGAAGGCGTTGATGTGGGAGTGGGTGAAGGCCATCTCGAGGGCGTCGAGGGCGAGGTTGATGTCGGCGCCGTTCTTGTCGCCGCCGGGCGTCATCACGCGCTGCACCAGGCGCACGGCGTGTTGCGCCATGGCGCGGCCGTAATCGCCCGATCGCTTCCAGTCGCCGTAGGCGACCTTGGTGATCACTTCACCGCGTTCCTTGATGGCTTCGAGCACGGCGCCAATGTCGAACTGGAGGCCGAGCGTGGTCTTGACGCCAATCTCGACGTTGTCGAAGTCGATGAACACGGCAATCTTGAGTCTTTGATCTGAGGACATGTGTGTCGTTTGTAACTTTCTATGCTGAACGTCAGGACCTTTGGGGGTCCTGCTGCGCGAGGCGCGTTGTGATCCTGACCGAATCGACGATCCTGGGCGTGGAGGCTTGGGGCGTGGCCGGAGTGGCTGTCGTGCAAGCCACCAAGTCTGCAGGCCTCGAGGGGTCAACCGGGAGGTGTTGTTACAGTATACCTGTCGGCACACTGGTTGCAGTAGGGAAAGCTGGAGTATGCAAATGACGTCAATCTGCACCCGAAACAGGTCAGTTTTTGCCGTGATCACGGCTTTGGCCGTGTGGATTGTGCCCGGCACCGCGGGAATTGCCACGGCCGCGGAGCAGCGGCCCGAGATTCAGCGCCTGTTCCAGTCGGGCGAATACGAGCAGGTGGTCGAGGCCGCGCAGGATGCCGACCCGGCTTCTACCTTCCTGGCCGCGCAGGCGTTGCTCAAGCTCAACCGGACCGAACAGGCCGTGGCGGCGTTCAATCGGCTGGGCGCGAGCGGTCCGGTCTGGCGCCTGATCGCCGAGTCGGGCGAAGCGCTGGCCGCCAACGACGCGGGCCGCGCCGTGGAGCTCGGGCGCCAGGCCACCGAAACCGACGACAGCAACCCGTTCGCGTTTTATCAGCTTGGCCTCGCGGCGAGTAAAGCCGGCGACTGGGGCACGGCGGCAGGCGCGTTCACCGGTGCCCTCGAACGAAAACCCGACTTCGCTTACGCGCATTACTACGCCGCCCTGGTGCACCAGCGCCAGCGCCAGTTGCCGCAGGCGGCCGAACACTTCGAAGCCTTCCTGCGCCTCGCGCCCGAAGCACCCGAGCGCCAGGCCGTCCAGGCGATCATGAGAAGTTTGAAGTAGGGAAGTTGGCAGTTGGAAGTACGTACTTCTCACTTCCAACTTCTCACTTCTCACTTCCTAGAAGATATGCCCAATCCCGAAGTACCAACGGCCTCCACGGAGGCTGTTGGGCTCCCGGGATGAGATCGTTGACACCCGCGCGTTGGGAATGCCGAAGTCGACGCGGAGCAGACCCACCGGGGTATTGAAACGAAAGCCGACGCCATAGCCGACCTTCAGCGAGCCCCAGCTGAAGGTCTCGTCCTTCCCGGCAATGCTCCCGGCGTCCACGAAGCCGACGCCCTGCAGCCACCGGTAGAGCGGGAACCGCACCTCCTGGTTGAGGACCACCAGCGTCTCGCCGCCAGATGGCAGTCCATCGAAATCGCGCGGGCCGAGGCCGTCCTCGCCGTAGCCGCGGACCGTGGTGGCGCCGCCGGCGCGGAAGCGGTCGTAGTAGAGCAGGTCGTCGCGCCCGAACTTCTTGCCGGCCTGCACGCGCGAGGCCAGCACGACGCGGCCAAGCGGCACGAAGGCGTACTGCTGCGCCAGCACCTTGCGGTTGCTCACGTCGGATCCAACCCACACCGCCGCCTGCTCGAACGACAGCGACGTGAACGTGCCCCTGCGCGCCGCCAGCGGGTCGTCCCGGCGATCGATCAGCCCGGCCGCGGTCAGCGCCGCCAGGTTCGACACGAAGTCGAGCGGCAGGGGATCGTTGCCGGGATCCGGATCGAACGTGCGGCCCCGCTCGAACCGGTAGCCGTACACGATCTGCGCGCCGTGCGTGCGCCAGCGTTGATCGGCGCTGAACCCCAGGCGATCGTTGATGGCCAGAATCTCTTCGCCGGCGTCGTCCCGGAGGCGATCGCGTGAGAAGAATCCATACAGGCTCGACCGCGCCCGCCACCCGAGGAGCCGCGAGGTGGCGAGGAACAGCGTGGCGTCGCGGCGATCGTACTGATACATGCCGAACGCACCGAGGGTCAGGGCCCGCCCGAACAGGTTCGGGTTCTTGATCTCGGCCACCACGCCGGCGTTGCGCGTGCTGGTGAACTCGTCGAGTTCGGCCTGGCGCTCGCTTTCCATCTGGAAGCCGTAGCGGAACGACCACGCCGGGTACTCCTCGACCGTGACGCGAGCCTTCACCGGCTGCACGCCGTCAACCACATCGCCGATCGGCACCGGCTGGATGTCGACGATGCGGAACACGTTGGTGTCGTACAACCGCTTGCGCGCGATCGCCCATTCGTCGAGGTCCACCGGGCCGCCCAGCGTGAAACGCAGCGCATCGGTCAGCACGTCACTCCGCGTGATCTCCAACCCGGTCGTCTCGACGTCCTGCAGGACCTGCCGCGGCCCCTCGGTGACGGCGAACGTGAGGCTCACCGTGTCGTCGGCGGCCACGGTGGGCACGACCTCCACTTCGGCGGCGTTGAAGCCGTCGTGGTGATACTGGCGCTCGACCCTGACCCGGGCCTCGTTGACGTCGGCCGTCACGTACGGCGCCGGCGGCTGCAGGTCCGCGGCCTTCTGGGCAGCCGGCAGGCGGCCGGCGGCGACGCCGGCAAACGTGAGGCTGGTCACCTGCGCGCGCGGGCCTTCGGCGATGGCGATCGTCAGCACGCCGGTGTCGCCGTCGATGGTCAGCGGGCCGCCGGCGACCTGGGCCTTGAGGTAGCCCGCCTGGTTGTAGGCGGCGAGCAGCGTCCGCTCAATCACCCTGCGATCGAGCCACGCTTCAACCTCGAGGCCGTCGGCGATGATCTCGCCGAGCAGGCGGTCGCTCGACACCTCGAGGTTGCCGGTAAAGCGAATCTCGCGGCCGCTGAGCGGCACGCCCTGGGTCACCTCGATCCGCAGCCGCTTGGTGTCGGGCCCCGGCCGGTCGATGGTGCCCACCACGACGCTGCCCAACTCGTTGGTGGTGACCAGGAAGCGCCGCACGCGGTGCGTGAGGTCGTCGATCAGGAACTGGTCGAACGCGTTGCGATGCCAGGCCTCCTCGAGCTCGCGCACCACGTCCGGCGGCACCGTCGTCCCGGTAATCTCCAGCATGGTGCGCGGGCCCCGATCGATGCGGTACTCGAGCGCCACCGTGTTGGTCGCCGGCGCCTCGACCCGGCGCGTCCGCACCCGCGCCTCGAAGTAGCCCTGGGCCTTGAAGCGGTCGCGCAGGCGATCGACGTCGCGTTGCAGCAGCAGGAAGTCGAACTCGTCCCCGGGATCGAGGGAGATCTGCCGGCGCAACTCCTGCTCCAGGGCCGGCTCGACGCCGGCCAGCGTGATCGCCGACACCTTGGGACGCACGCGGCGTTCCGACGGCGGGCGGGACTGTCCTCCTCCGAACGTGATCTGGTGCCGGACGCCGAGGCTGGCGGTGGAGTTGTCGCGCGACACCGCCCGCACTTCGATGGTACGCGTCGGGTAGTAGCTGACAATGAACGTGGTCTTGCCGCTTTCGCGCAGGTTCTGCGAGATCGTGAACTCCACCTGATCGCTGAGGCGCTTGGCCAGGGTCAGGCGGGTGGTCGGGTCGGTATTGTTGGTCCCCACCAGCGACGGGTCGTCGCGGAAGTCGCGATCCACGAAATCGCCGCGCTCCACGCGGAAGGCGTCGAGGCCGATGGCGCGGCCGGTGACGCCGAGCAGGTCGGCCGACAGCAAGGTCAGGGCGGTTTCAGTATTGGGTTCGCCGACCAGGTCGGCGGCCAGCTCGCCGGGCGTCATCGAGCCGTCTTCCGAGGTCAGGTCGATGGTCGGCCGCTCGAGCGTGCCGGTCAGCGTCATGGTGGCGTTGCCGCGACCGCCGCCAAGCGGCGCCTCGGCGACGATGTTGAACTCGGGATGAATGCGGCGGAGGTCCGTGAACGAGATGTCGCCGCGGGTGATGCGGAAGGTGCGGCCGGCCACGAAGATCTCGCCGCCCTCGCGCAGCGTGATACGGCCGTCCATGCCGGGCGCCCCGACAGTGCCGACCACGCGGACGCTGGCACCGGCCTCGAGGCGCCCGTAGTTGTTGTCCACCAGGAGGTCGTCGGTCGTCGTCACGGCCAGGTTGAGGCGGATGCGATCGAGGTACGGCCGTTCCATCAGCGGCGTCACCGGGAGCGTCGCGCGGCGGGCCAGGGCCGCGACCGTGATGGTCTCGGTGTAGGCGCTCTGCGCGACGCGAATGTCGCCGGTGATGGAGGGGGCCTTGGGGTTGGGCCGGTAGGTCACCAGCGCATCGACCTCGCTGCGGAGCCCTCGCACCAGCTCGATCGCGACACCCTGCGCCTGGATGCTGAGGTCGCCATCCACCACCGCCAGGCCCTCCAATAGCAGCGTGCCGTCGAGTGAAATGGCCCCGCCGTTGGCGAGACCGCGAACGCCGTCGAACACCACGCGCTGGCCGTCGAGCAGGATGGGACCGTTCAGTTCCGAGAGGGTCAGTCGCGGGTCGGCCACCGCGATCTCGGCGTTCTGCAGCATCACCTCGCCGTCGAACAGCGGCCGCGACACCGTGCCGGCAATCTGCGTGTTGAGGTCGGCGTTGCCGTCGAACCCCAGCGTGCTGACGAAGGCCGACAGCACGCGGAGGTCCACCAGGCCCTGGACCGAGAGGTCCAGGGGCGGGTCTTCAGCGGCGAAGCCCACCGAACCATCAATGGCGAACGGGTTGTTCGCCACCGTCCACGACACGTCGGCCACCGCCAGAGCGCCGCGCGCAAACTCGATGCGGGACGGCCGCTGCTGCTCCACCGGAATACCCGAAAAGGTGAACTTCGCGGCATCCACGGTCAGCTCACCGGCAATGGCCGAGAGGTCGAGGACGGGCACCGCCGCCCTGGCGGAAGCCGAGAAGCTCCCCACCACCCCGCCGCTGGCCACATCGCCGGTGATGCGAGACACCGTGAGCGACTCGCCCTGCAGCGCGCCCTCGACGTTGAGGTTGGTGACGACCGGCGATCCGCCGCCCCAGTTGAAGGTGCCGTTCTTCAGCGTCAACGTGGTCGAGGTGCCGGCCCGGCTGCCGTTCGACCGCAGGTCCACGTTCATGGCGCCGGTCCCATCGAAGGTAACCGGCACGCCGAAGGCGCGGCCCATGCGGATGGCGTCCTGGAAGTCGCCGGTGAACTGCCCCTGGAAGGTGCCGTCGAGGCGCGGGTTCCATTCACCGGAGGCGATGAGCCGTCCGGATCCGAGCCGCACGTTCAGGTCCTTCACCGTGACGTCATCGCCGCGCCAGGCCAGGCTCGCCGGCGCGTTCAGCGACACCGGCACGCCGCCGACGCCGGCATCGAGTTGGGTGAGGTTGACGACGGCGACGCGGTCGCGGCTGTCGGCGAGGCGGCCGGAAGCGGTGACGCTGCCGCTGGCGAAGCCCAGGATCTCGGTTTGGACCGCATCGACCAGCGCCGCGAGCCGCGCCAGTTCGAGACGGTCGAGCACCGCCGTGGCCCGATAGTCGTACGGGGATGCGGTTGCGATGTCGGCGTTCACGAGCGCGCCAATCGACGGCAGGCGCGCCACCACGCGCGCCTGGTCACCCATCAGGTCCGCGGTCAGGTCACCGGCGCCGATGAGGGTGCCGGCCTTGCCGCCGGTCAGGGAGAAGTCCACGCTCGCGTGGCCCCGCGGTTGCGCCGTGGTGCCGGCGCCGGCGAACTGCACCGAGAACATCGCCTGCGTGTCATTCGGTGACAGCACGGTGCCCTGCCATGACAACCGGTCGCCCTTGAAGGTGGCGTCGTAGGCGCCGCTCTCCCATGCGTAACGGACGCGGCCATCGAGATAGCCGGGGCCTTGCGAGAGTGCGAGCGACGTCACGTCGATCGCCTCGGCCGTCACCATGGCCGTGGCCGTGGCCTTGTCGATCGGCTGGCCGGCCCAGGTGAGCGCCGACCCGGTGATACTGGTATCGAGTGTGTAGACGTCGAAGGTGCCGCCGAGCGTCGCCGTGGCGCGCATCGGGCCGATCACGCGCCACGCCTCGGGAATGTCGCCTTGCAGTTCCTCGGCGTGCGGGGCGTCAACCGTGAAGCTGCCGTCCCATTTGCTGTTGGTGACGTCGGCCACCGCGCCGCCCGTGATCGACGCCGTCCCGCGCCGGATGTCAACCTCGGTGATCTCGGCGCGCGTGGTGTCGGCAACGACGTGGGCCGAGGCCCGCACGCGGCCGATGATCGGCATCTCGACCGCGTCTCCCGCCACCTGGGTGTCGATCTCGGGCAAACGATACGAGCCAGCCAGGGTCATCGGCATGTCGACGGCGCCGTGCACGTCGCCGGCGATCTCCGGCACCGGGAACCCCAGCGTGGCGAGGCTGTGCGACGCCTCCGCCACATCACTCACGCGTGCATGCGCCGGTCCCGTCATCGTCGAGAGCAGCGCTGTCCCGCGGTTGATCCGGCCGGACATGCGGCCTTCGAAGTCGAATCCCGGGAAACGATGGTTGTGATCGTATTGATAGTCGTCGCCGACGATGGTCGCGCGCACGGTGCCGGTGGTCGGCACGAGGTTGCGGCCGGCGCGGCCGGTCGAGCGGTTGCTGATCTCGAAGCGCCGCGGCTCGCCGAACGCGAAGGTGCCGTGGCCGTCGAAGGTGGCGCCGATGGCCTGCGGGTTGACGTCGGCCATGTCCAGGGCGGCCTGCGCGTCGAATCCCTGCCACGTGGCGTCGGCCTTGCTGATGGCGGCGCCGCCCCACGGCACGTTGAAGTTCGCGAGAATCTCGCCGCCGGATCGCGGGGTGATCACCAGCCTGCTGCCGGAGAACGACTCGAAGGTCACCAGCACGGGACCGGTCAGCCGCAATTGCCGCGCACGGCCGACGGCGAGCGTGCTGCTCGTCACCTGCAGTGCGGTCACGAAGTTGCGCGCCGGCCCCTTGACCGTGCCTTCAATTGCCGCGACGCCGCTGACCGGCACCGGTGGCGGCGGCACCCACCGCGCCGCGTTCTCGAGATCAATGGTGCCCTTGAGCGAGAGCTCGAGGCTCGGTGAATCGAGCACGCGGCTGATCGGTCCGCTGAGAAACGCGTCGAGCTCGGACGACACCAGCCGCGCGTCCTTCAGCGAGACGTTCGATCCGTCGAACGTCATCACCGTCTCGAAGGGCGCGATGGTCATGGTGCGATCGCGGAGGCGAACGGCGAGCGGCCCGCGCACGGCGAAGGCGCCCTCCGCGCCAAGGGCCGAGTCGACGAGTGCCGACTCGATCCGCGGAACCTTGACGCCCCAGTCGCGGACCATGTCCGTGTACTGCACGTCGAGCGCGTGGAGCGTGAGGCCGCGGATGTCGAGGCGGCGCGGGCTCTCCGGCGTCGGCGCCGTCGAGCCCGGCGGCAGGTTCACCACGTCGTTGGCGTCGCGGAAGATGTCAACGATGCCGTTGTCGATTTCGAGGTGGTCGATCGCGAAACGGCCGCGGTACACGATCCACGGGAGCTTCACTTGAATGCGATTGGCGATCAGGAAGGGGCGGTCTTCGTGGCCCTTCGCCGCCAGGCGCACGCCGGTGAGCGTAATGCGCCGGGTGATGGCGTTATAGCCGAGCGCGTTCGCGCTGAGGGTGAGGTCGTAGCGAACCAGGAAACCGGTGGCCCAGGCCAGCGCCCGGCCGCGCGCCCAGGGCGTGTGAATGACCAGCGAGGCGGCCAGAATCGCACCCACCGCGACCGCTGCGACCAGGACCAGCGCCTTTCGAACCGTCACTCCCACTCCTCGATTCTATTGGAGCGTATCAACCATGTTCCCACTATGTGCAACGTTGCTCAACAAACACCCTCGGGCCGTTCCGTAGGAACGGCCCAGTGGCCAAACGAGCTCGGATTCCATGAGATCCTGCAAGTGGGATACCATCTTCGCCAGTGGAGGATCAGCTCATGCGCATGAAGGCATGGCTCAAGGTCGGCCTCGGCGCCGTCCTGAGTCTGGTGACGAGCAGCGTGACGATGGCCCAGGCACCAGCGGAATTGAAGGTTGGTGACATGGCCCCGGCGTTCTCGGCACCCGGTTCGGATGGCAAGACCCACACGCTTGCGGAGTCAAAGGGCAAGCAGGCGGTGGTACTGGCGTGGTTCCCGAAGGCCTTTACCGGAGGTTGAACGGCCGAATGCAAGTCGCTCCGTGAGAGCGGCGATCTGATTCGGCAGTACAACGTCGCGTATTACATGATCAGCGTGGACACGCTGGAAGACAATACCAAGTTCGCCAGGATGCACGAGGCGGACTATCCCATCCTCAGCGACGTCAGCAAGGAAATCGCCAACAAATACGGCGTGCTCGGCGCCGCCGGCGTGGCGCGACGGTGGACGTTCTACATCGACCCGGACGGCAAGATCCTCCACATCGACAACGCCGTAAAGGCCGGTTCGTCTGGACCGGACATGGTGGCCAAGCTCGCCGAGCTGAAGATCGCGAAGCGGAAATAGCGGGCACTCCGCAGGGCGCCCCTTCCAGGGGTGCCCTGGGCTTTCTCGAGCGGCGCCGCCGAGCGGGCGTCACTGCCGAACACCATGTTGCCGCTCTGCAAGAGCGTCTGCGCGCTGGCCATGCCGAGGGCCACCAGCCACTCGCGCAGATCGCTCATGGCAACCCGGTTATGTGAGCCGAGATTCACCGCGCGGAGCAGGCCGATGTATGTCGTCATGCGCGGGCTAATGTGAAAGATCGCGGTAGAAGTAGGTCCCAGTCGCTGGTGCAGCCGCTCGGCATCGCCATCGGTGACCGCGTCGAGCACCAGCAGGGTCTTGCCGCACTCGTGGGCGGTGGGCTGGTGGCGAACGCCTTCGAGATCCTCGACCGGGCTTGGCTAGGCCGGCTCCAGCGTCGGCAGCGCGACCTCGCTGGGGACCACGCGCGTGAACTGGCCGCGCTGCATCAGCTCGCGGCCCTTGCCGCCGCGGCCGACGATCCCGTACTTGGTGGTGCTGATCGTCTGCTCGGCCCCACGCGAGGTTTCCACCGTGAGCAGGTCACGGTCACCGGTCGAGACCATGGCGCCAATCACCTTGTCTTCGGGGAAGTCGATCTTGATCAGGATGACGCCGCGGCCGGGGCCCGAGAGGAAGTTCACTTCCTCCGCCGGGCACAGCATGGCGCGGGCGGCGGCGGTGGCGGCGATGATCGTCTCTTCGCCCGTGGTGATGGCCACGTTCACCACTTCCGCGCCATCCGCCGTGCGCGCGTAGCGGCGGCCGGACCGCGTGCTGGCTTCGACGAAGCCCTGTAGTGAAAATCGCATCGCATAGCCATCGCTCGTGATCGCCACGGCATGCACCGGCGGCACGTCATCAGCGGGGGCTGAAGCCCCCGCTCTCCGAACGACGGGCTCGATCTTCTTCGCCACGCGCGGGTCGAGGCTGAACGCCGCGATCACGCGCTCGCCGTCCTTGAACTTGAACAGCTTCTGCACCGGCTCGCCGTAGCCGGTGGAGGCCGGCACGTCGACGATGCGGCTGGTGTAGGCAACGCCGAAGTTGGTGAAGAACACCACGGTGGCCCGTGTGCTGCCGGCCACCGCCGCCAGTACCGCGTCGCCTTCTCGCAACCGCGTGGTGGCCAGGTCTTTCACTTCCTTCTGCCGCTTCACCCAGCCGTCGCGTGACACGATCACGACGTTGTCTTCCTCGACAATGAAGGCGTCGGCGGAGTACTCAACCTCTTCCGCTTCCTCGATGCGCGAGCGGCGGGGATCGACCTTCGAGTTGCCGTACTTCGCCTGGATCTCGTCCAGCTCGGAGCGCACCAGCTTCCAGCGGCCCTCTTCGTCCTTGAGCAGGCCGGCGATCTGGCGGGAGCGCCTGCGCTTCTCCTCCAGCTCCTTCTGGATGACCAGGATCTCGAGGCGCGCCAGCCGGTACAGCTTCAGTTCGAGAATCGCGTCGGTCTGCTCGGCGTCGAGCGAGAACCGCGCCATGATCTTCTCCGCCGAGTCGGCCTTGCCGTCCGACTTGCGGATGATCCTGATGATCTCGTCGAGCGCGTCGAAGACCTTCTCGAAGCCGTCGAGGATGTGCATGCGCTTGCGCAGCTGTTCGAACTCGTGCTCGAGGCGGCTGGTCACCACTTCCAGGCGGAAGTGGAGGAAGTGCCAGAGCATCTGCTTGAGGTCGAGGCGCTCGGGACGGCCGGCCTCGGCGTTTTCGGTGGGCACCAGGCACGTCATGTTCACGGCAAACGTGGTTTGCAGCGAGGTGTGCTTGAACAGGTAGGCCATCACCAGGTTGTCGTCGGCGCCCGCCTTCAACTCCAGCTCAATCCGGACATCGTCGGTTGACACGTCGCGAACGTCCACCAGGTGCGGCATCTTGCGGCCGAGGACGACGTCGCCGATCTGCTCGACCAGCTGGGACTTGTTCACGGCGTAAGGAATGCTCGTGATGTAGATCTTCTTCTCGGACCGCGTCGCCGGACCGGCCTCCCAGGTGGAGCGGATGCGGACCGAGCCCGAGCCGGTGCGGTAGATCTCTTTCAGCTCGTCGGGCGAATTGAGAATGTGGCCGCCGGTCGGAAAATCCGGGCCCTTCACCCACCGGCACAACTGCAGCGTGGTCAGGTCGGGGTTGCCGAGCAGCTTGATCAGCGCGGTGATGATCTCGTTGAGGTTGTGCGGCGGGATGTTGGTGGCCATGCCCACCGCGATGCCGGTGCTGCCGTTGATCAGCAGGTTGGGCACGCGCGACGGCAGCACCACCGGCTCGGTCTTGGTGCCGTCGTAGCTCGGGCGGAACGGGACCGTTTCCTGCTCGATCTCCTGCAGCACTTCGTCCGCTATGCGGGCGAGCCGGCACTCGGTGTATCGCATGGCCGCGGCGCCGTCGCCATCGAGCGAGCCGAAGTTGCCGGAGCCGTCGATCAGCGGATAGCGCAGCGAGAACGACTGCGCCATGCGGACCAGGGTCTCGTAGATGGCGCTGTCGCCGTGCGGGTGAAAGCTGCCCATCACGTCGCCCACCACCTTGGCGCACTTGCGGTGCTTGGCGTCGGCGGTCAGGTTCTGCTGCCACATCGTGTAGAGGATGCGGCGCTGCACCGGCTTGAGGCCGTCGCGCACGTCAGGCAATGCCCGCGAGGTGATCACCGACAGGGCGTAGTTCAGGTAGCGCGACTGCGCCGCCTCGTGGAGCGCGACGTTGGACGTGCCATCGCCGCCAATGGGCGAATAGCCGCCCTTCCCAGGTGGCGGGGGAACACCGGCGTCGTCGCTATCGGGGAGATCGAACAGAGAGGGTTCGGATTTTCGCTTGGCCAAGCCAACTCAGAGTATCAGAGCCGACAAGAGATCAGGAGGTCAGGAGCAACTTCTTCTGATCTCCTGAGCTCCTGTTATGTCTATTCGGGAATCAGTTTCCCGGGATTCATCAGATTATTGGGATCGAGTGCGTGCTTGATCGCGCGCATCACGTCGAGCGAGGCCCCGTGTTCCTTCTGTAGATACTTCAATTTGCCGATGCCGACGCCGTGCTCACCGCTGCAGGTGCCGCCGAACTTCAGCGACCGCTCGACCAGCCGCTGGTTGAGCCGCGAGATCTGATCGAACTCGCGCCGGTCATCGGGATCGAGCATGAAGATCAGGTGGAAGTTGCCGTCGCCGGCATGGCCGACGAGGGGCGCCACCACGCCGGCCTCCCGCAGATCCGCCTGCGTCTCGATGATGCACTCCGCGAGGTGCGAAATGGGAACGCAAATGTCGGTCGTCCATGCCCGGGCGCCCGGGCGCGAGGCCACGGTGGCGTAGTAGGCGTTATGCCGCGCCGTCCACAGCGTGGCGCGGTCTTCGGGCGTCGACGCCCACTGGAAGCCCTGGGCGCCCTGCTCGCGCGCGATCTCCTCCACCGCCTTGATCTGCTCGTCCACCATCACGTCGCTGATGCCGTGAAACTCGAAGAACAGCGTCGGCGCGATGGGATAGTTGGTCTTCGAGTAGGCGTTGACGACGCGGAGTTGCGCTTCGTCCACGATCTCGATGCGGGCAACCGGGATGCCGAGCTGGATGGTCTGGATGACCGTGGCCGCGGCGCCGGCCATCGACGCGAACGGGCACACCGCCGCCCGCACCGCCTCGGGCTTGCCGTAAAGCCGCAGCGTGACCTCGGTGATCACCCCGAGCGTCCCCTCCGACCCCACCAACAGCCGCGTCAGGTCGTATCCAGACGACGACTTGCGGGCGCGTCCGCCGGTCTTGACGACCTGGCCGTCCGCCAGCACCACGGTCAGGCCCAGCACGTTGTCGCGCATGGTGCCGTAACGCACCGCCGTCGTGCCCGAGGCCCGTGTCGCCGTCATGCCGCCGATGGTGGCGTCGGCGCCGGGATCGATCGGAAACATCAGGCCGGAGTTCTTCAAGTGCGCGTCCAGCTTCAGCCGGGTCAGCCCGGCCTCGACCGTGATGTCGAGGTCGTCGGGGCTGAGCCGCAGCACGCGGGTCATGCGCGTGAGGTCAATCGACACGCCGCCGTGAATCGCGTTGACGTGCCCTTCCAGGGAACTGCCCATGCCGAACGCCACCACCGGCTTGCCATGCCGCGCGCACACCTTGACGATGGCGCTGACCTCGTCGGTGGAGGTGGGATAGGCGACGGCATCGGGAAGCCCGGCGGCGTGCCACGACTCGCCGTGGCTGTGGTGGTCGCGCACGGCAGCCGCCGTGGAGAGGCGGTCGCCCAGGATCCTTTTCAGATCGTCGATCACCGCGACATTATAGGTTCCGGAGGTTGCAGGCGGTGGCTACATGTGGCTACAATTTGGTTTATGGAGCCAATCGGTATCCGCGAACTGAAGAACAACCTCAGCCACTACGTCCGGCAGGTCGAGGCTGGCAAGAGAATCTCAGTGACCGCGCATGGACGGGTCGTCGCCGAGCTCGTGCCGCCGGGGACACGCCCGACCGCCAATCGAAAGAAGAGGCTGAGCCGGTACGAGCAGCTCGTTGCTGATGGTTTGATTCGACCCGCGCTCGAAGAGGGCGACCCGTTCGAGGGCGATGACCTGAAACCGCTGCTGGCGCCGGGCGAGGGCCTGGCCATCCTCGACTGGCTGCGCGGGGACAATTAGGATACGCCCGCATGGAACCCAAGTTTGCGGGAGGCGTCAGTTTTCGGTATGTCGAGACCAGCGCGCTGGTAGCGGCCGGTCTCGAGGGCGACGCGACCGCCGTGCGAGCCATTCGTGGCGAGGGGCTGAGAATCGCCTCGGCACTCACGTTTGCGGAAACCCGGCGAACACTTGCGGTCGCGGTGGTCCGCGGGCGAATCTCCCAGCAACAACTGCGGTCGCGGCTGGCCTGGCTCCGACGATTTGAACGCGTCTGCGAAATCGTCGACATCTCGTCGCCGGTGCTGGCGCGTCTGGGCCGTCGGTTTCCGGTGGAGCCCGTCCGCTCCCTGGATGCCATTCACCTGGCCACAGTCGAAACCCTTGAAATGGACCCCTCGCTCGTCGCGATCGTCACGCGAGACCGGCGTATCCGCGAGAACGCAATCGCGATGGGGTACGTGGTGGAATAGCGGTTGGCAAGCCGGAGCGCCGGCGGCTCAAGAAGCCGGATGCTGCACCGCTTGTCTATCCGGCTAAAGCCGGATTCTACATTTTCAGTTTGGTGGCGACAAAATACAGCACGGCACCGGCGGCGAGCGCCGCCACTCCCGCCGTCAATTGCGCCTGGGTGGCGCCCGCCAGAATGCCGAGCGCGACGATCGACGCCACCACCGGCACCACCGGCCCGAGCGGCACCGTGAACTTCGCCGGGGCGACGGCCCCATCGATATCGCTTCCGCCTTCGCTGAAGCTACGGTGGACAGGGAAGTGGGCGCCAACCTGCGCGGCGATGTCGCGATCGTGCTTGCGCAGCACCAGCGTCGCGGCGCACACCGCGAGGTACATCACCAGGCGCGCAATGGCGCTGACCGCGGCGAGGGTGACAAACGAACCCGTGAGCGCCAGCGTCAGCGCGACCACCGCGGTGAACAGGACCGCGTTGGCCGGCGTCTGGTAGACCGGGTGCACCTTCGCGAACCACTTCGGCAGGTCGCCGTTCTCGGCCAGCGCGAAGATGCTGCGCGAGCCGTTCAGGATCTGGCCCATGTTGTTGCCGGTCATCGAGATCGCCGATCCAATGGAAATCAGGAGCGCGCCGGACGCGCCGAGAAACAGCGCGGCGCCCTCGGCCAGCGGCGTGCGGCTGGCGCCCAGGTCCGGCAGCACGCCAGTGGCCACCACCGAGGTCAGGGACAGCACGATCGACACCGTGATCAGCGTGGCCACGAACGCGAACGGCACGTCCTTGCGCGGGTTGGCCGCTTCGCCGGCCAGCACGCCGGTCACCTCGTAGCCGCCATACGCAAAGATCAACAGGATCAGCGCGCTCGACAATTGCTGCCGCGAGACGGCCGGCATCTCGGCGAACCGCGCGGGATCCACATACCAGAGGCCAAAGATGATGAAGATGGCGAGCGGCGCCAGCTTGCCGATGGTGAGCGCGTTCACCACCCACGACGACTGCTTGACGCCGCGGACGTTGATCCAGGTCAAGGCGATGGTCAGTGCCGCGATCAGCGAGGCCCGCGGCACGCCGGTCGCCAGCGAGGGCCAGTGGAACGCCAGTGCCAGCGCCAGACCGTTGGCCACCGACGCCTGGCTGGTGACGCGAGTGAACCACATCATCCAGCCCACTTCGAAGCCGATGAAGCGGCCGAAGGCGGCGCGCGCGGGCAGGTACGGTCCGCCGGTCTTGTCGAACCGGCTGCCCACCTCGGCGAAGCACAGTGCGATCGACAGCGACAACAGCCCCACTCCCAGGAACGCCAGCGGGCCCCACGGACCGACCAGCCGCGCCACGTCGGCGGGCAGCAGGAAGATGGCGCCGCCAATCACCTGGTTCACGCCGATGGCGGTGAGGTCCCACCGGCCCAGGGCGCGCCGGAGCGCCGGCGACTCAGGAGAGCCAGCCATCGGACTCCTTCTTTCCCGTCAGCATTTCCTTGATGCGCGCGGCCAGCGTGTCGGCCGTGAACGGTTTCATCAGCAAGTTGGTGACTCCCGTGGGGTCCACGCCAGAGCCCGCGCGTTCGGGATGGCCGGAGATGAACAATACCTTGAGGCCGGGTCGCAGCTTCTCCACTTCTTTCGCGAGGTCGGCGCCGTTCATGCGGGGCATGACGACGTCGGTGACGAGAATATCGACGGAGTCCTTGTGCTGCGTGAACAACTCGAGCGCGGCGCGGCCGTCTTCCGCATCGAGCACCGTGAAGCCGCGGCGTCCGAGCTCGGTGACCACGAGCCGGCGCACGGAGCGATCGTCCTCGGCGAGCAGGACAACGCCCTCACCCTTCACCGCCGCCATGCTCGGCGCGGCCAGCGGCGGAATCAGCGGCGCCTGGGACTCCTCGGCAATCCTCGGGAAGTAGACGTAAAACACGGTGCCCTTGCCCGGCACGCTCTCGACCACGACGTGACCGCCGGCCTGGCGGACGATGCCCTGCACCATCGACAGGCCCAGGCCCGTGCCCTGGCCGGAATCCTTGGTGGTGAAGAACGGCTCGAACAGCCGGTCGCGGACGTGCGCCGCCATGCCGACGCCGGTGTCGCGCACGCACAGGCTGACGTGCGGGCCGGGAATGACGTCGAGGTTCTCCGCCCCCAATTCGACGTTGGCGGTTTCGATGGTCAAGGTGCCGCCCTTCGGCATGGCATCGCGGGCGTTCACCACGAGGTTCATCACCACCTGCCCGATCTGCGTATCGTCGGCGCGAATGTTCGCCAGGTGCGGATCGAGCGAGAACTCGAGGCGGATCTCGGGGCCGAGCAGGCGCCGGACCATGTCCTCCATGTTGACGACGACCTGGTTGATGTCGATGGTGTGCGCCACCGCGGCCTGGCGGCGGCTAAACGACAGCAGCTGCTGGGTCAGGCCGGAGGCGCGTTCCGCGGCGCGGCGGATCTCGATGGCCGACCGCTGCCAGTCGGAGCCGGCCGGCACCTGCTCGATCAGCTCGTCGCTGTAGCCGAGCAGGACGGTGATCAGGTTGTTGAAGTCGTGGGCAATGCCGGTGGCGAGACGGCCGACCGCTTCCATTTTCTGCGCCTGGCGCAGTTCGTTCTCGAGCCGGTCGCGCTCGCTGAGGTCGCGGGCGATGGCGGTGACGCCCGCCACCTTGCCGTCGCCCACCAGGACGCGGGCGTGCACGTCAATCGGGATGCGGGCGCCCTGGCGCGGCACCAGCTCGGACCGGAAGGCGCGCGGCGTGCTGTCGGCGCCTTCCTCGATCATGTGGGTGATGGCGTCGAGGTAGTCGGACCCGAAGATCCAGTTGGGGTCGAGCATCCGCAGCTCTTCGCGCGAATAGCCGGTGGCCTGCTCGCCGGCGCGGTTCAGCGTGGAGACGCGGCCCCGCCGGTCGTGAACGATCATGATCTCGCTGGAGCGCTCGAAGAGGTCGTCGAAGCGGGCCTTCAACGCCGATTCCCGCGCCAACTGGCGGCGGATGGTCTGCTCCTTTTCCCACCCCCTGCGAAAGGCGACGCCGGCCAGGCCCGCGGCTGCGGCGGCCAGCGCCACGCTGATCCACGTCCACCAGGGAATGCGCGAGGCGAACGGCATCAACGGCGCGGGTGACAGCACGGTCACATCGGCGGCGTCACGGAGTTGCAGGCGAAAGGCGCGGGGCGCGCGCTCGCTGTCCACGATCACGGTGCAGATGCCGGTGAGCTGGACGCGCCGGCCGCGGCGCAACCCGGACGGCAGCTCCGCCGCCTGGGCGCGCGACAAGGTGGCGTTGAAGATCACGCCGCCGTCCTGAATCACCAGCGTGTGCTCGTCGCGGCCGGCCTCGCTGTCGAGCAGGACGCCCTCGGCCCGCACCAACTCGGCGTCGCGGGTGCCATCCATCAGCTCGTTCAGGGTGGACGCCACCGCCACGGGCGGCGGGCCTGATTCGACGCGGCGGAAGATCGCGTCGGCGAGGAACGGCGAGTAGCCGTCCACTTCGGGAAAGCCGGCCGCCTCGACGCGATCGCCCGGCATCACCGTGGTGTCCTGGTCCGACTCGATGCGAATCGGCTGCGTCGCCGTCCTCACGTGCAGCGAGCGGCCGGCGCGCTGGCGCGTGACGATGCCGCTCACCCTGGCGCGCCGGGTCAGTTCGTTACCGGGCGGCTGCCGGCGGAGGTCCGCGACGCTGATCTCGGCGGGGGCGTAGGGGTCGGCCGGCGGCGTGCCGATGAGCCGGGCCGGCGACACCGCCAGCAACTCGCGGCGCTGGAGCGATCGATCCGGCGCCATCAAGTGCGAGAGCACGCCTTCGACGCGCACGACCGAATCGACCGGTGTCTGCTCGAGGCGGGCGCCGTCAGGCTGCAGCAGCGTGAGGGTGCCCTCGGGAGTGCGCAGCGTGACCTCGACGCCCGTGCCCACCGCTTGCCGCTTGCGCACCACGCCGTCGGCGGCGACCAGCCGGGCATCGGCCGCCATCAGGCGGCCGGCGGCGGCCGACAACGGCTGGGACGCCGGCGCCGCGGCAGTGCCGGCAATGGTGGCGACGGCGTTGATGATGCTGGGGCCGCGGGATGTCGTCACGGCGATGCCCGACAGCTCCACGACTTGTCCTTGCGCCAGGGCCGGCGCCCGGGGCGCCAGCGTCACGAACATGCCGCCGGTGGCGTCCTGCACGAACAGCAGGTTCCGCTGCTCGTCGCGCAGGGTGACAGTGGCGCGCACGCGCACGAGCCCAGGCGACGGCGTCCAAGACGTGCGCTGGCGGACGGCCGAGATCCGTTCGGTCGCCGAGGTTTGCGAGTGCGCCGGAACGAGCGACCAGACAACGAGCGTGAGCACGCCGATCGCGCCCGTGAGCAGGGAGCGCCCGCGATAAGTCATGAGGCCGGGACGTGCCATGATTGCCGAATGAGCACCAATTCTCCGCACGGTGCGCGCACCACGCTGGACTCCGGAGCGTACACCGATCCGGCATGATTCGGCACGGAGATGGACCGAATATCCGCGCGGACGGCGAGCGGCGGCGCGCGGTGCTGCCAGGCCTGGAGAGCAGAAGTCCTGAACAGGAGGTTAGAAGATCAGGAGAAGACTTGTTTCTTCTTATCTCCTGATCTCCTGATCTCCTGTTATTTCTTATTGACCCAGTCGCCGTAGAGTTCGGGGCGGCGGTGCTTCAGGAACAACCGGCGGGCGTTTGAGTTGTTCGCCGACGCCAAGTCGACGTCCGCATAAAGGATGGTGTCTTCGCTCTTGGGGGCGCGGGCCAGCACCTCGCCATCCGGTCCGCAGACGAACGACTCCCCGCCGAACTCGAGGCAGTCTTCTTTCCCCACCCGATTGCAGAGCGCGGTGAAGTAGCCGTTCTGGAAGGCGGCGACGCGCATCTCGGCCTCGTACAGGCCATCGGGCCATTCCCCCAGCGTCCCGGCCTGCGGCACAATCACCAGGTCAGCGCCGTTGACCGCGAGCGCGCGCATGTATTCGGGGAAGTGGCGGTCGTAGCAGATCGCCACGCCGATGGTGCCGGCCTTGGTCTTGAACACCGGCGCGCTCTTGTCGCCCGGCGTGTAGTAGCCCTGCTCGTGGAAGCACGGGTAGTCGGTGATGTGGACCATCCGGGTCACGCCGAGCAGCGTGCCGTCGGCGTCGATCACCGGCGAGCTGTCGAAGGTGTTGTCGCCCTCGCGCTCGTAGAGGTTGATCACCACCACCATGCCAAGCTCGCGGGCCTTCTGCTGGAACGCCTTCACGGTGGGACCGTCCAGCGGTTCGGCCAGCTCGCGGAACCCGGTTTCGGCCGGGCGCTGCGGGTAGAACCACTCGAACCCGAGCTCGGCAAAACACGCCAGCCGCGCGCCGTTCCTGGCCGCCTCGTCGAGGGCGGCGAGGCCACGGGCGACATTCGCGGTCTTGTCTTTGGTGGCGTGCTGCTGGACCAGGGCGATCTTCATCGCGCCAGCTTATCAGCCTCGGCGCGCGGAGTATCATGGGCCGCTACGGAGGCACGTATGAACAGATTGCATGGGGCGGTGATCGCGGTGCTGTTGGCTGTGACGGCAGGAGCGGGCATGGGCGCCCAGGGCGCGACGCCCTACAAGCTGGGCATGTTCCAGCAGGGCACGCGGTCGTTTGTCGGGATGGTGATCCAGAACGACACGGTCGTCATCGACCTGTCGCGCGCGAATGTCGCGGCGCCGGCCACGCTGAAGCAGCTCATCGCCGGATGGGATGCCAGCACCGGCACGCGCCTCGCCGCGCTGGCCGCGTCGTCCGCGGCCAAGGCGCCCGCGTTCTCGATGAAGGTCTCGGAGGTGAAGTCGCTGCCGCCGATTCCGGACCCGTCGGTGCTGCTCAACGCCGCCGTCAACTACAGCGAGCACGGCATCGAGATGACCGGCGTCGCCACCAGCGCCGCCAGCGCCGACAAGGTGGATCCGAAAGTGGCCCTCGGCATACCCGCTTACTGGAACCGCAAGCCGGGCGATCCGCGCCAGAACCCCTACTACTTCATCAAGGCATCCAGTTCGATCACCGGCCACGGCGACCCCATCATCCTGCCGAAGGGCCGCACGCGCATCGACTGGGAGTGCGAGCTGAACATCGTGATCGGCAAGACCGCCAAGAACGTGAAGGCCGAGAACGCGGCAGAGTACATCTTCGGCTACACGCTCGACAACGACGTCTCCGACCGCGGCGGCCGCGCCGACGGGCGCCACGGTTCCGACTGGGTGCTCGGCAAGAGCCACGACACCTTCTACCCCATGGGTCCCTACATCGTCCCGCGGCAGTTCGTGGCGAACCCGCAGAAGCTGGCGATCAAGTTCTCGCTGAGCGGCAAGGTGATGCAAGACTCGAACACCGATCGCATGACGCACAATGTCTATGAGCTGGTCGAGTACGCGTCGCACCTGCTGACGCTGCGGCCGGGCGACATGATCTCGTCAGGCAGCCCGGCGGGCGTCGGCACCGCGCGCGGCACGCCCATCTACTTCAAGGACGGCGACACGTCCACGTGCACGATCGAAAGCATCGGCACTCTCGAAAACCCCGTGCGGGCGGAAAAATAGATGCCATCGACGACGCGACTGTTCGGACTCATCCTGATCGTGCTCGGCATTGCCAGCTACACCATGACCGGGAGGACCAGCGTGACCGCGCTCATCCCGGCCATTTTCGGCGCCGTGCTCGTGATGTGCGCGCTGGCGGCCCGGAACGAGGCCCTGCGCAGGCACGCCATTCACGCGGCCGTGTCCGTCGCCCTGATCGGCGCGCTCGCGTCACTGGGGCGGGCGATTCCCGCGGTGATGGACGGCGGCGCGGCGCGGCCGGCGGTGATGTCGCAGCTCGCCATGGCGGTATTGCTGCTGGTCTACGTCGCGCTGGGCGTGCAGTCGTTCATCGCCGCTCGGAAAGCCAGGCTCGGCAAGTAGTCCGGCTGGCCACCTTCGCCAAGGCTTCGGTGCCCGAGAAGCCGGACGCCACATGTGTAGTGTCCGCCTTCAGGCGGACCCAGTCTTTCGAGCCGGGTTAAAGAACGGCATCGGCACGATGGTGGCCCTGGCCCGATGCCGGACAGCGTCCACCGTCACTTCCATGTCGAGACGCGTCCCCACGGCGAAGTGGGGCGCGTCGATGGTGGCCAGCGCCACCAGTTGCTTCAGGATCGGTGACCACGTGGTCGAGGTCGCGCGCCCGACCTGCTTGCTGCCCTTGTAGACCGGCACGGCGACGCGCGAGGTGCCGGCGGGAGCCGTGGGCGGCAGGCCGACCGCTTCGAACCGCTTCTCGACGTCGGTCCAGTCGATCGCCAGGCCAACGATCTGCCGCGGGTGGCCGCGCCACGCCTCTTCGGCCAGCGGCTGGCGGCCGATGAACGGGCCCTTCTTCATGTCCACGAGGCGCGCCATGCCGAGCTCAAACGGCGAGTACTTGTGCG
Source organism: uncultured Acidobacterium sp. (assembly GCA_964355095.1). Taxonomy (GTDB): domain Bacteria; phylum Acidobacteriota; class Vicinamibacteria; order Vicinamibacterales; family UBA2999; genus 12-FULL-67-14b. The sequence goes on along the minus strand of CAYHCX010000040.1, from coordinate 3,880 downwards.
ACTCGATCAAAGCCTTGCGGCTGCCGTGGAAATCGACGTCGATCAGCAGCAGCCCCGCTTCGATGCGGGCGATGTCCAGGGCGAGCATGCCCACTGGATGCAGGTCGAACGCGGCGCCGGCCGAGACGATGGCGTCCCACACCCGCAACGCGGCGTCCCACGGCATCCAGATTTCGTAGCCGAGATCGCCCGTGTAGCCGGTGCGCGAGATGTCCACCGGCACACCGGCAATCGTGCTGCTGGCCGCGCGGAAGTAGCGGAGGCTGTCGAGGTTGGCCGTGCTCACCTGCCGCAGCAGCCGCGCCGAGGTCGGCCCCTGCAGCGCCAGTGCGGCGACTTGTTCCGACACGTCGTCGACCTGGACGTCGAGGCCTGAGGCGTTCCGCGTCAGCCAGCGCAGGCTGGGGTCCGCCGCGGTCCACCGGAACGACTGCTCCCCGACCCGGGTCACCGTGCCATCATCGATGACCTTGCCCTCGTCATCGCACCACGGCGTGTAGTAGACCTGCCCCACCGCCATCTTCGACGCATCCCTGGTGATGACGCGGTTCACCAGGCGGACGGCGTCATTGCCCGAGACGCGGTACTTGAACAGCGGAGAGATATCGATCATCCCGCAGGCGTTGCGGAGGGCGTTGTATTCGTGCTCGTAGTGAGTCTCGTAGGCGCTGACCGCGTAGTAACCCGCCCAATCGCGGTAATTCAGGCTTTCGCACAACTCGATGGTGCGCGCGTGGAAGGCGGAACCGACAGGCACGACGAAAGTATACTTTCGGACGGGCCTGCGGAACCGGGCCGCCGAGTGGAGCGAGGCAAAACAATACTGTGAAATACGACGCAATAGTGATTGGCGGCGGACACAACGGCCTGACCTGCGCCGCCTACCTGGCCCGGGCCGGCCGCAAGGTGCTGGTGCTCGAGCGCCGGCACGTCGTCGGCGGCTCGGCCGTGACCGAGGAAGTATTTCCCGGCTTCAAGTTCTCGGTCTGCTCCTACGTGGTCTCCCTGCTCCGGCCGGAGATCATCCGCGAGCTCGACCTGCCGCGCCACGGCATGGAACTGCTGCCGCTCGACGGCACCATGACGCCGATGCCGAACGGCGACTACCTGTGGCGCGTGAACGATCACGACAAGACCCGCCGCGACATCGCCCGGCACTCGCGCCTCGACGCCGAGGCCTACGACGAGTACGGCAAGGCCATGGTCGAAATGGGCCGCTTCGCCAAGCCGATCATGGGCATGCTGCCGCCCGACCCCACTTCGCTCGATCCGCGCGGGCTGCTCGAGCTGCTCGGCATGGGCAAGCGCTTCCGCGACATGCGGTCCCACGACAAGGTGAACCAGGTCCAGTTGCTCACCATGAGCGCGGTGGACTTCCTGGATCAGTGGTTCGAGACCGACGTGCTCAAGGCGACGATGTCGGCGTCGGGGATCATCGGGACCTTTCTCGGCGTGCGCTCGCCCGGCACGGCTTACGTGCTGCTGCATCACTACATGGGCGAAATCGACGGCGCGTTCCGGTCGTGGGGCCTCTCGCGCGGCGGGACCGGTGCGGTCTCGAATGCCATTGCCGCGGCGGCGCGCGAATTCGGCGCCGAGATTCGCACCGACGCCGCGGTCGCGCGGATTCTCTCGAAGAACGGACGGGCCACCGGTGTCGCGCTGGCCAACGGCGACGAGATTCACGCCAAGGTCGTGGTCTCGAGCGTTGACCCGAACCTCACCTTCCTGAAGTTCATGGACGAGCGCGACCTGCCACCCGAGTTCGTCGAAGGCGTGAAGCGGTACAAGTACCGGGGATCGTCCGGCAAGGTGAACCTGGCCCTCGACGCGCTGCCCAACTTCACGTGCCTGCCGGGGCCGGGCCCGCACATGCGCGGCGCGATTTCGATTTCCCCCAGCGTCGACTACATGGAGCGCGCCTACGACGATGCGAAGTACGGGAGGTTTTCGAGCCGCCCGTACATGGACCTGGTGATCCCGTCGCTGACCGACCCGTCGGTGGCGCCGCCGGGCAAGCACGTGATGTCGTGCTTCGTGCAGTACGCGCCGTATCACCTGAAGGATGGCGTGTGGGACGACCGCCAGCGCGAGGCCTTCGGCGATGCCGTGATCGACACCATCGCGGAGTACGCCCCGAACATCAAGGACATCATCCTGCACCGGCAGGTGCTGACGCCGCTCGACCTCGAGCGCGAGTTCGGCCTCACCGAGGGCAACATCTTCCAGGGCGAGCTGACGCTCGAGCAGTTGTTCTTCCTCCGGCCGGTGCCGGGCTACGCGCACTACGCGACGCCGATCGATCGCCTCTACATGTGCGGGTCGGCCACGCACCCCGGCGGCGGCATCATGGGCGCGCCCGGCAGGAACGCTGCCACCCAGATTCTGAAACAGGTGTCACGATGACGACACGTTACGACGCGATCGTGATTGGCGGCGGCGTCAACGGGCTGACCTGCGCTGCGCTGCTCGCCAAGGCGGGCGTGCGCACGCTGCTGGTCGAGCAGCGCGACGAGGTTGGCGGCTGCGCCGCCGAGAGCGAGATCGCGCCGGGCTTCCGCGTCCCCACGCTGGCGCATGCCACCGCGCCGGTCCGCCGCGACGTCGTCGAAGGCCTGCAGCTCTTCCTCCACGGCCTGCGGTTTCTCGACACCGCGATCGAGGTCAGCACGCTGTCGCCGGATGGCCGCGCGCTGGTGGTCTGGAACGACGCGCGCCGGACGGCGGCGGGCCTCGGCGCGTGGTCGGCGAATGACGCGCGCGCGTGGCCGGCGTTTCACCAGTCGCTTGGCCGCCTCGGCGGATTGATCGGATCGCTGTTTCAAGCCGCGCCGCCGTCAATCGACGCGCCGAAGGCGCGCGACATCTTCGCGCTGATGCACACGCTGTCGGCGTTCCGCGGGCTGCCCAAGGCCGACCAGTGGCGCCTGCTGCGATGGGGGCCGATGGCGGTGGCCGACCTGGTGGGCGAGGCGGTGGAAACGGAGTTGCTGCGCGCCACGCTCGCGGCGGATGGCATTTTCGGCGCCATGCTCGGGCCCTGGTCCGCGGGCAGCGGACTGCAACTGCTGCTGGCGGCCGCCAACCGGTCGCTGGCGCGGCCGGGCGGCCAGGTCGTGGCCGGCGGGCCGGCGGCGTTCGCAAGTGCGTTGCGGCGCGCGGCGGAGCGCCACGGCGTGGAGATCAGGACCGGCGTGGCGGTCGCGCGAATCGACGTGGCCGACGATCGCGCCACCGGCGTGACACTGGCCGGAGGCGAGCAGATCGAGGCGCGCTCGGTGGTATCTGGCGTCGATCCGAAGCGCACGCTCCTGACGTTGTGCGGAGCCGACCACCTGCCGCCGGAGTTCCTGTGGCGCATCACCAACTATCGTTCGCGCGGCACGCTGGCCAAGGTGAACTTCGCGCTGTCTTCCCTGCCGTCGTTCACGGGCGCCACGCGGGAGATGCTGTCGGGGCGTGTCCGCCTGGCGCCGGACCTCGACTACCTCGAGCGCGCGTTCGACCACGCCAAGTACGGCCGCTACTCGACGCATCCGTGGGTCGAGTTCACCATCCCGTCGATCGACAACCCCGGGCTCGCGCCCACGGGCGCGCACGTGCTGTCGGCCTACGCGCAGTTCGCGCCCTACCAGTTGCGAGACAGTAATTGGGACGCCGAGCGCGAGGCTTTCGGCGACATCGTCTCCTCGACGATCGAGCACTACGCGCCGGGCTTCTCGTCGTCGGTCGTCGCCCGGCAGGTGCTCACGCCCCTGGACCTCGAGCGCGGTTGGGGACTGACCGGCGGCCACATCTTCCACGGCGAGTTGTCGCTCGACCAGTTCTTCACCATGCGTCCGCTGCTGGGATTCGGCGACCATCGCACGCCGGTGCGCGG
>CAYHCX010000039.1:0-32615 GCA_964355095.1 uncultured Acidobacterium sp. | reverse complement strand
GAGGGGCCATTCTCTCAGGCTTCAGGTGGTCCGAAAAAGACCGGGCAGGTCAGGGAAGCGCTGTGCTCCCAGGCGATCTTCGACTGGGTGAGAAGCCAGCCGAACGTGTTCTGGGCGAAGCTGCCTCACGAACGCGTACGCAGCGGCAAGAGCGAAAACGCCCGCGAGCGGTTCGTTCATGCGAAGGTGTACCGGTTCTTTCAAGGCCAGCCAAAGCGCGAGATCCTATTCATCGGGTCAGCAAACCTAACAGGACCAGCGCACCGTTCGGGTGGAAATCTGGAAACCGGCTTTCTGGTCGAGCTCGCTCCATCTCGGCGGCCCGACTGGTGGCTCGCGACCGATGGCTCAAAGCCCAAGGAATATCAACCGACCTCTGAGGACGAAGGCGTTGCGTCGAGTGGCGGTACGAGGCTCTCTGTTCGGTTCTGGTGGAACACCGCTTCAGCCGAGGCGTTCTGGGACGATGCGGCCCCATCGCCAGCGCTCACCGTCAGCGCTCAAGGGGTTGATCTGTTCAAAGTCACCGCATTGCCGGCGAGAGCCTGGACGTCACTTCCCGTCGAGGCCTGCGCCGAGCTACACCGGGTCCTTCGATCAACATCACTCCTCACTGTTGTCGGCGACCGTCAGGAGCCAGGAGTTCTCCTGGCCCAGGAAGAAGGCATGTCCCATCGGCCGTCGCTTCTCCTGGACTTGTCACCAGCAGAAATCCTCCGCTACTGGTCGCTCCTGACCACGGCCCAGCGCACCGCGTTTCTCGAAGCACACGCCGGTGAGCTTGCCCAACTAGGCGAAGGCGCCGCACTTGTGGCGCGCTACGCACCCGTCGCTCAGGGAGACACGTTCTTCGATCGCTTTGCCGGCATCTTTCTGGCCTTTGGCTGCTTGGAACGTGCCGTTCGTGCGGCGTTGGCGAAAGGCGGTTCCCAACGGGAGGCCGTCTATCGGCTGTTTGGCGAGAAGTACGATTCGCTCGGAAACCTCCTGACCCGGGTCATCAAAGACGCGGAGGAGGAGAAGGGCGATTTGGTCGAGCATTACGTTATCGCGCTCTGTGCACGGCAACTCGTCCAGGAGCTACGTCGCGAACAATCCGAGTTCTGGCAGGAGCATGCCGAGGACGTCCGGCGTTTGCGAGAGCGAATCGACGGAGCGCTGTCTGTCCGCGATCGGCTCATTGTGCGCGACCCCGAGAAGATGCCGGCGTTTCTCGATTGGTTCGACCACTGGTTTCTCCGCCGGGCTGCGCCAGTGGCCGAGGGGGGCGCATGATCGACGTCAAGACGGCTGGCCAGCTCATCGACTTCGGCGCGAGGATGGGCTCAGGCCGGCGCGCCGATGAGCAGCTCGAAGGTGCGGTGGCGATCCACAACATCCTCGAGAAGCACCGCGTGGCGTATCTGGCGGATGAAGTGGGGATGGGCAAGACCTACGTGGCTCTAGGCGCGCTGGCTCTGTTTCGACACTTTCGCCCCGACTTCCGCGTGCTCGTCATTGCGCCGAAGGAGAATATCCAGCTCAAGTGGATGAAAGAGCTTCGGAACTTCGCCGCCCACAACGTCCGGTTTCCAGACCTGCGCGTGGTCTCTATCGACCGGCAGCCGGCTCGCCCACTCGTCGCCTGCGACAATCTCATTCAATTCGTTCGAGAAGTCGTCGTCGACTCCAAGCGGGACTTCTTCCTGCGTCTCAGCTCGTTCAGCCTCGCGCTCGGTGACGATGTCGAGAGAAAGGCCTGGCGCCGCGTGCGCGACGAGTTGCGTCATGAGGTGCCCTGGCTGCCGGAGGAAGCGCTGGATCTGCGGAGCAAAAAGGACGTCTTCAAGGACAACTTCGCTCGCGCGATCTGCTGTGCACTCCCGGTATTCGACCTCGTGATTGTGGACGAGGGTCACAATCTGAAGCACGGTTTCAAGACCGGAGTGGCCGCGAGAAACCGAGTTCTGGCGCTGGCGCTCGGGCATCCGTCAGAGGCCGGAGCCAACCGCCTGTTCCCCGAGTACGGTCCTCGCGCCAAGAGGGTGTTGTTTCTTTCGGCGACTCCCCTCGAAGAGAGCTACCGCCATGTCCTAAATCAGCTGGACGTCTGCGGCCTGGAGCGTGGCTTCCGAGAATTGGCGGACGACAAGCTGACTGACGAAGAGAAGAAGTGCGTGGCGGCGAAGTTCTTGGTTCGCCGCGTGACGACAATGCGGGTCGGCGGTCAGGACCTTACGAAGAATCAGTACCGCCGTGAGTGGCGGCGTGGCGGCGTGCACGATCATGACGAGCCGATTCGGGTAAAGGACGACCGCGAGCGGCTGGTCGTCGCGCTCATCCAGAAGAAGGTGGCCGAACTCCTCGGGTCTGAGAAGTTCAACATGTCGTTCCAGATCGGGATGCTCGCGTCATTCGAGAGTTTCTTGGAAACGACTCGTCTGAAGCAGGCCGACGACGAGGCCGTCGGAGCCAACTTCGACGATACCGATCAGACCGACGACGTGAAGGACGACGCGCTCCGACTGGCGGCTCGAGAGGGGATCGACGTAAACGACGTCAATCGGCTGACTCGCCACTACAGAAGCACCTTCGGTCGCGAGATGCCGCACCCCAAGATGGACGCGCTAGTCGCCTCGTTGTCGACGGCGTGGACAACAGGGAGGAAGGCCCTCGTGTTTGTCCGACGTGTGAAGTCTGTCGACGAGCTGAAACGGAAACTGGACGAGAAGTATGACGAGTGGCTGATTCCGGCGCTGCGAAAGCGGCTTCCGGCGAAGGCGTGGTCGCGGTACGACGAGATGGTGGCGCGTTACCAGTCGGAGAAGCAGGGGGCCGCCGACACGCGGGCGGCCCGAGCCAGCCAGCCGAGGGACGTGGGTCAACCTGGAGAAGTGACGCGCCTTGAGGATACCGGCGGAACCGATACGTTCTTCGCCTGGTTCTTCAGAGGCGAAGGTCCTCGCGGAGTAATCAGCGGTGCGAACGTGCAACGTCGCTTTATTCAGAAGGGGACGGCGTACTCGACATTCTTCGAAGACAACCACATCGCGTGCCTGCTTGGTGTCGAACCGGGGGGCGTGGGAGACGCGCTCGCGCGAGCGTGCAGGCTGGAGCCCGCAAAGCTCAGCGCAGTGCTTCGCGAACGTGCCGCGAAGTACCTCAGCCGGGCCCGGCGGCATCCCAGGGCGGATCGGATGGAAGCCGCACAAGCGGCGGCGCTCGAGTTGCTAGCCGAACGGAATGGGGCGCTTGGCGAGCACGCTCGACTGATCTTTCACGAACGCTTCGAGGCGTCGAAGAAGAAGAGCCCGACGAGTGACGCCCCAGATGTGACGGACGCTCTAGAATACGCGACCTTCTTCACCGAGATCCGTGGTCCCAAACGGACAGCCCTGCGACAGGCGTTATGGCCGCCAGCCCGGGGCGCTAGCGCGATTGCCGAGTTTAGAGACGAGCAGTTGAGAGGCCAGTTGTTGTCGACAGCGGCAAGACTGGGGCACTCGCTGATCGACCTCTACGCGTTGACGATTGGGCGCATCGGAAACATCGAGCTGCGCGCCCTGGAAGGCGACGACAAGGAAGGCGGCGAGCTAGAGCGCCGACGCATTGACGAATATCTTGATCTTTTGGAATCTCAACGGGTGACACCGCTGAGCGACCGAGATTGGGGAGCTTTCGACGAACTCTCCCAGATCGCTCAGAACTTCGACCTGATTCTGGATGTCAACGCGTCCGAAGCCCGCGTCACGCCTCTGGAGGCAACCGCGCGTTACTTTGGCGACCTACTTGGCGAGCAGCAGCCGGTTGGGGGTATGTCCGGCCAAGTCAACAAGACGCTGCGCGACCAATTCAGAATGCCTGGTTATCCCTTTGTACTGGTCACTACCGACTTGCTGCAAGAGGGCGAAGATCTGCATACGTTCTGTTCGGCCGTCTATCACTACGGCATTGCCTGGACGCCTTCGTCTATGGAGCAGAGAATCGGTCGAATCGACCGCGTGCGGTCTCAGACCGACCGGCGTCTCTCAGGCGCTGCGAGCATGCCCGAAGGCGGTGAGTTGCTGCAAGTGTATTACCCCCACCTCGAAGACACCGTCGAGGTGCTCCAGGTTCAGCGCGTGCTGGCCCGGATGAACGTGTTTCTGCGCCTGATGCACGAAGGGCTCGCAGTGCCGAAGGGGGATCATCGCCAAATCGACGTGGGCCGCGAGCTAGCGGCCGGCATACGCGTCGTCGAGACGATTACCGAGCGACTCCGGAGCGCCTTTCCGGTGCCGGCATGGGCGCTCGATGGATCGGGTGCACGGTTGCTCGCAAACGCCACCACAGCTGATGCTGCGTTGAAGCGGCTTGAGAAGCTGACCAAGACGGTATTCGAGGGCCTCGCCATCGACTGGGAAAGGTCTCCCCGAAATGGAAGGCTTCTCGGCACGGTGACGTTGTCGAATGGCCGTATCCAGCCGTTCACCCTGGTTCTCAAGTCCGAAGGAGATCGGCTGATTCTCCGATGTATCAGTCCCGTTGGCCAGGTTGGACCAGAGGAGGCGATGGCTCTTGTCGAAGAGAGCGCGCGCAAGCACCCCGCCAGGGTTGGGGCTATCGTCGGACGAGACGACATTTCGTATGACCTGACAGTGGAGGACGACGTGCTGCTGGGAGACCTGTCGTTCGACGCGGCCCGGGCGGCGGTCCTTTTGAGACGCGTTGCGCAGCAGGCCGACGCGCTCGAGCAGATTCACCTGCCTCTTCTTGATCAGGCACTAGACGTCTTCCAGCCAGATCTCAGTGCGGATGGAGGAGCCGGTGGGATCTGACTGGAGAGAGTTCTGCCGCAGAAGTAGTGAACTCGCGGTTGATGGGGATGGCGTTGTGGTCTCCTTCGATAATCAGCGTCGTCACCGGCTCGACGTCCGCGAGACCGAGGAGACGTACATCCTGACCGGCGTCGTCGCGCGGCCCGCCGTCTTCACGGACGTGCCCGACGCGGCGCTGCGAGCGTGGAAGCGCAACCGCTCGACTCAATTGGTGGGCTTCCGAGTCGATCGGAAGGGCAAGCTAGTGGGGGAGGCCTGGGTCCCGAAGGCGGGTCTCGAGCGCGATGAGTTCCTGCTGTACGTAGTTCGCGTCGCGACGGAATTGGGCTTGATCCGATCCCGTGGACGGTTTAGTTACGCCGCTTGAGTCAGCGCCTTTCGCTCGAAGGCGGCCGGACTGATCTGGCCGAGCGTCGAGTGCCGACGCTTCTGGTTATAGAACACTTCAATGTAGTCGAACAACTCCATCTTGGCCTCGCCGTGGCTGTCGAAGTGCTCGCCCAACTCGCTCTTGACCGTCGAGAAGAAACTCTCCATGACGGCGTTGTCGTAGCAATTGCCGCGGCGGCTCATGCTCCCGGTGATGCCGTGGGCCTCGAGCACATCCTGGTAGTCTTCGCTCGCGTACGTGCACCCTTGGTCCGAATGATGGAGCAGGCCGATCGCCGGACACCGCCGCTTCAACGCCATCTCCAGTGCCTTGATCGTGAGGTGCCGATCGTTCACCGCACTGACCGCCCATCCCACGATGAACCGAGAGAACAAATCCAGAACGGCAGCGAGGAAGAGCTTCTGGCTGCCGCCGATGACCAACTCGGTCGTGTCGCCGACCCACCGCTGATTGGGGGCCTCGGCTTCAAACCGTTGGGCCAGGAGATTGGCGGCCACGGGCTGATCGTGATCGCTCATCGTCGTGCTCTTGTACCGCTTGCGGGCCCGCGCCACGAGGCCTTCTTCCTGCATCAGCCGGATCACGCGCTTGCGGCTCACCTGCTCGCGCAGCTCGATCAGGTCCCCGTGAATGCGCGGGCTGCCATACCGCTGTTTGCTCGCGTCGAAGGACGCCTGCACAAGGACTTTCAGCCGGCGATCGTCCTGCGACCGGGGCGATTCCGCTCGGCCCTGCCACGCGTAGAACCCGCTGCGCGTGACCGCCAGACACCGGCACAGGATCGTGACGGTGTGGTTGGCCTTCTCCACGTCGATGAACCGAAATCTTACCGGCTCTGCTTCGCGAAGAAGGCCGCGGCACCGTCTTTGTCAATTTAACCGGGCGGCGTCTCTCAGGCGCGTCCTCATGCGGCCACGACAGCGACAGCGAGGCGGTCTTGGACCGCCGAAAGTCGGTAGTAGACGACTGTGGCTAACTGCCGTTTTAGGCAGCGCATTGCTGACAGATGCGTCTTTCCCTCGGCGCGCTTGCGCTCGTAGTAGTGTCGACCGGGGTGCTCTTTGGTCGCCACCTGCGCGACGGCGATCACGTGCAGGAGGCGATTCAACTGTCGATCCCCGCCCCTATTGACGCGGACGGCGACATGACGGCCACTCGAGCACGGCACGGGCGCGGCACCGCACTTCGCGGCGAACGCGCCGGCGTTGCGGTAATTGCGGAGATCGCCCGCGTGTCCGATGAGACCTGCTGCGACCACGCTTGAGATGCCGTGCACCGACATGAGCTCCGAGCTGATCTCCGCGGTCAAGCCCTTCAGCTGGCGCTCCGCCACTCGAATCTTGTCCGTCAGCCGGAGGACCTCCTCGGCGGCGTCGTGCAGGTCATCGACGATCGCGCTCGCTGCAGCGTGCAACCGGACCTCGGCCCGAAAGCGAGTGGCGATGTCAGACACCAGGCGAGCGGCCTTCCGTGACGTGAGATCGCGAGGCAGCTCGACGACGCCGATGAGCACGGCGGCCATCCGCAACCGGTTGACGGCGCGGGTCCGCTCCCGCACCAGTCGGTCTCGTCGGTCGTATCGCAGCCTCAACGCCCGTTGCAGCACGCTGGGATGGAAACAGGACAACCGATCGGCCTCTCGGAGGACAACCTCGGCGATCGCCTGCGCGTCCGTCTCGTCTGATTTGCCTCGATGGCTGCCATGACGCCGATGTCGCTTGGTCAGGATGCCGGGCACCTCCAGAACCGTCGCGCCTTGCGCTCGCGCGAACACACTGAACGCGTACCCGTAGCAGCCGGCCCCTTCGAGGCCCCAGTCGGTGCAGCCGAGCCGCTCGCCGACGGTGAGGGCCCGCTCGTAACCCTCTTCTGTCGTCGGAAACGTGATCCGATCGATTACTTGACCTACCGCATCGAGGAAGATGGCGGTGTGGGAACTTTTGTGACAATCCACGCCTGCGACGACGCGCATACGCACCTCCGGTGACGGACGATTGACGTCCCAGCACGCGGCCGACGTAAGTACATCGGGCGAAGCAGCCGTCTTTCCAGTCAGCGCCGCGGCCGGGTCAGTGGATCCTCACCGACGGGTACTGCGGTAGCGACCAGCACACTTTTTTTACGAGTCAGAGTGAGGATCCGACACCAGTGTACGGATGTACTTTTTTTAAGATTTCGCGCTCCTCCTGCAGGATGCGATTCTCTTTGCGCAGCCGCGCCAGCTCCTCGCGCTCCGCCGTCGTCAGCCCCGTCTTGCCCAAGCTGCGATCGGCGCGCGCCTGGCTCACCCACGTCGCCAACGAGGACGGCGTCAGATCCAGCTCACGGGCGACCGCCCCGACCGACTTGCCCTCATCTAACACCAGCCGCACCGCGCCCGTGCGGAACTCCTCCGTGAACTGTCGCCGCGCTCGTCGTCCCGCCTTGCTTGATCCCATTCTGGCCATCGTACCCACCTTTCGGAAGATGTCCACGGAATCGGATCAAGCTCAGAGCTCGAGGAACTCGGACAGCGTCGAGTAGAAGCGGTGGTGCGCGCTGGTCCACTTCTCGTCCACGTCAACCTGTAGAGTGACCATCGGCCGCGACCAGAGGTAGCTGTGGCGGGGATCGCCGACGAGTAGGCGCGGATGGCGGCCGTGGAAGCTCCGCTCGATGTCGTAGTCTCGGCCTTTCATGCCGTGAGCATGGCCGGGAAGATGCGCCTTGTAGCTAGACGACGTCCACGGCTGCTGGCAGGGCAACTTCAGCGGTTCGTATATGTCGCCGAAAGGATGGCGATGCGCCGACTTCGCCAATGGTGAATGGAGCGACTGCCACGCGGCAGCGTGGTGCCCACATGTCTCGCCAACCAGCATCATGTAGAACAGCGCTCGGGGACGCACCTGAGTGGAGCTGCACAAGCCTGCGACCCAGGTCCCTCTCCAGGGATCGTCGGCGTTCGGGCCGCGCGAACGCTCCGGCGGCGGCGAGGCCCGGTCTTTGTGTTTACAGGTGCAGAGTGTGATCCGTCCGCCTTGGAAATTGGGCGCCGACCCCGTTTGGCGAAACTTCGAGCCTTCGATCTTGGCCGTCGTCACGATGTACGAATACACGGGTCGCTTGAGGAGCTCGGAGCCAATCCTTGCGTTCAGCGCGGAGAACGACTTGTTGAGCTGATCGGCGAGCGGCCCAGTTCGCGGGAAGAGCTGCGAGTCGGCGTCGGTGTCGTCAGGAACAGCAGGTCGTGTCGAGCATCGCATGATCGAGTGCATCATCTGGCGCGTCCCGCCATTCCGCAACGCCTTTCTGACGACGATCCCGCCATCCGCCATCTGAGGGTCTTGTCGCAGCACGACCTCGAGCCCGTCGCAGAAGGATTTCCACCGGTTGTCCCCAGGCTGAGGGGACAATCCGGCTGTGGCCGTCCCTCAATTCAGCAGAGCCTGGAATGGCGGCGGCTTGACATTCCGAGCCATTTGTTGCGCCGTCCACAAGTCTGGGGATTGACCCTGTCGCCGGGCGCCTTAGACTGAAGGAGTTCCTCCAACAATTCATCCTCGCAAGAGGGGCGCAGCGGGCAGGGCAACGGACCGTTTAGGTGCCGGCTCGCGAAGGTCATTCCGACCGACCTTCGCTCAAGGGATCATTCCCTTGAGCCTGCGCCTAAGCGGTTTTTGTTTAGCGCTAAACAAATCGGGTTTTCTGAGGGATCGACGCGGCCATTTCGGCCCCGCCGGCCGCTCAGAGAACCGCAAGGTTTCTCGCATCCCGCCCAACCCTTCAATGGGAGGTAGAAGCTCGGACGGGGCTGAAAGCTAAGGTGACGAACCACGGGCTCCGCCGGACGACCGGGCGACCCGACAACTCGGACCGGGAGGGCACCATCTTCCACCGAGGACGAGACTACGAAACTGGCGGCGCGAAACACGCTCTCGAACGGAGCCGATAGCGGGTGAGGGGGCCTCTACATCCGCAAAGTAGCGCCAAGGGTGCTCAATACACGCTAGACAGGGACAACAGGCTTTCGCCGCGCAGCAAAGCGTTCGATTAGAGGAGAACCGAGTTTCCCATCCGGGAAACTGGTCGAGCCGCTAAACAGGGCCTCTCCCCACATTTCCCCACAGATTCAGCCGATTTGTCGTTCGGCTGATTTGCTGCGTCAAAAACAGCGCGACAGCTGTGGACAAGCTGGGGAGTAGCGCGGGACAGCGCGCCGGCCAGTCTGCTTTCTGACTGAGGGGCCGGAGGCGTGGCTTTCATGACAGCGGTAGACTGATACGAGATCACGAATGTGGATCAATAGTGACGTTGATTTGCCGGGCGCGCTGGTCAGCGCACAACGGGAGGGCCGCTTGGTCGTCTTCGCGGGCGCCGGGACTTCGATGGGACCGCCGTCGAACTTGCCGTCATTTCAGACCCTGGCTGATGCGATTGCCGCAGGGTCGATCGCGCAGAAGCCCGGCGAAGCACTCGACGTGTTTCTCGGTCGAGCTGAACAAAAGGGAATCAACGTCCAGGCCCGTACGCGCGGGCTGATTGATGTCGCCAGCTCCACTCCGCGCGCGTTGCATCATCTGCTGATCGGCCTCTTCAAAGACGAGTCGTCCGTCAGACTCGTTACCACGAACTTCGATAGGCACTTCACTACGGCCTTGCGGGCGAAATACTCCGCGGCGGAAATCTTCACCGGTCCCGCGCTTCCGTTGGGCCGCGATTTTGTGGGGCTCGTTTATCTCCACGGGGCCGTCGAGAGACCACGGTCTCACTTGGTCGTCACGGATCGAGACTTCGGGCTCGCATACCTGGCCGACGGTTGGGCCACGCGATTCCTGATGGAGATGTTCGGCAAGTTCGCGGTGCTTTTCGTTGGCTACAGCCACACAGATCCGGTGATGAGGTACTTGGCACGCAGTTTCGTCGGCGCAACGTCACGGTTCTCCCTGACGGAGCCTGGCCAAGTCGACCACTGGACGAACCTTGGAATTTCACCAGTCCACGTTCCACTTCGTTCGGCACCCAACAAGTACTCGGCCATCGACGAGGCGGTCGAAGCCTGGACCAAAGCCGCTGGGATGGGCGTGTTCGATCACAAGGTGCGACTCGCACGGTTGGTCCAGGCGCCGCCGCCGCTGGATCCAGAGAGCCTCGACTATCTGCGCTCCGCGCTAGCGGACGAAGTCACACTGCGCTTCTTTGTGGAGGAGGCGAAGCTCGTCGACTGGCTGGCTTGGGCCGAGGCAGAAGAGTTTCTCACGCCGCTGACCAGGCTCGAACCCATAACCACGGCTGCGCCCCAGTTGTTCGCCCATTGGTTCGCAGAGCGATTCTCCAGGGCTCACGTCAGGGAATCCCTTCAGTTCGTTCAGCGCCATGCGCCATCGTTGAACTCGGTACTGTGCGAAGCAATTGCCTTTCAGATCTGTGTCGGAAACGCCGCCTTGCCTGCCGACGTTCTGCGGTTGTGGTCCGCAGCGTTGATGACAGTGCCCGCCGCATCGGAGCAGGCGCTCATGCGCCTGCTCAAGAAGTGCGCTGAAACCGGCGACATTCCAACGGCGCTAATGCTATTTCGCGTCCTTCTCCGGCCGCGTCTCCGAGTCGATCACATCTGGGCGGAGCTCAACACCGACGCGGAGCCGCGGCTCAACGTGGAAGTGCGCCTTGGCGGCGACACCCACGAACTGCGACGCGTGTGGGACCAGACGCTGCGCGGGCAAATCTCGTCGTGGCACAGAGAGCTGCTGGCCATGGCAAGTAACTGGTTTCACGAAGCGTTCGATCTTCTCTGCACTGCCGGGAGGGTTGGAGACACCTGGGACCCGATGAGTCATCGGCGGTCGGCCATCGAACCTCACGAACAAGACCACACATCTGACGACTGGGGACTCGTCGTCGACGTCGCTCGTGATGCCATCGAGTGGGCGGCTGAGCACGATCCGACCGTGGCCAGCGCGATTCTGGAATCGTGGGCTCGATCGAGACCGCAGCTGCTACAAAGGCTCGCCATCCATGGGACCACCCGACGTAGAGACCTTCCGGCTAACGCGGCGCTCGCGTTGATCGAGGACCGAGGTTGGCTGTACGCACCTTCACTGAAACACGAAGTATTCGAGCTTCTGAAGGCAGTCTTTGGTCAATGCGACGAAGAGTCCCAGAGAAGATTCATTGCCTACTCGATGGCGGAACGAGTGCTTCCCGGCGCTGAGGCCGAAGATGAGACGGCTGTGCAGACGATTGACTACGAGCGATACAACGTCGCCGTCTGGTTAAACCGGATCGCGCCTGAATCAGTCGTTGCCGCCGAACACCTAGCCACCACCCAAGGGCGGCACCAAGACTTCGGTCCGCGCACGCACCCAGATATGGATCACTGGATCGGCGGGGGTTGGGTCGGCCCTCAGAGTCCCAAGACGAGCGAAGAACTGGCCGGAATGTCTTCCGCCGACGCTGTTACGTACCTTGTCGCCTACGAACCTGAAGCGAGCGTCTTCATGGGTCCGGATCGCGCCGGGTTGATGACGGTGTGTCGCCAGGCGTCGACGAACTCGATGGCGTGGGCGGTAGAGCTTGCGAACGACCTTGCTTCCCGCCAAGAGTGGAAGGCCGATGTGTGGTCCGCACTGATCGGCGGCTGGCGGGGGGCATCGTGTGACGACGAAACGTTCCGAACCGCCGTCGCCCTGTTGGAGAACTTTCCGCAGATCGGTGACGCGTCGGCAATGGACGTTGCGAATTTCATCGAGGGTGCCATCGACCGCGCGGGCCTCGATGATGCCGACATCGGCCGCGTCGAGCGAATCGGAGAACGCCTGCTCAACAAGTCGGATGTGATCCAGCCCGGTGTTTACAGCAAGGGGGGAATCGATTGGCTCACGAGCGCCATCAACCACCCTGCCGGGCAAGTCGCGCTCACGTGGGTCAAGGCGATTTCGAAGCGCATGGCTGTTGCCGGCGACCAGTGGCAGGGGCTGCCGGGCGAAGTCCGCGCGAGGTGTGACGCCCTGCTCGCGGGAACGGGGCCAAACGCCCAATTGGCTCGAATGATCTTTGCCAGCCAGGTTCATTTCCTGTTCAGCGCGGATCGCACTTGGACCGAGGGCGCCGTAGTGCCCCTATTCGACTGGGAGACGGATGCCGTCCGTGCGGTTCAGGCATGGGAGGGGTTTCTCTTTTGGGGGCGATGGAACGACGCTCTGTTCGATCGGATGAGACCCTACGTCAGGCAGTCGATCGGCCGGATCGACAAACTCGGTGAGCAGGCGGATCGATTCAGTGCTGCACTGGCAGCGGTTGCCGTCTTCTCGCAGGTCGATCCCTGGCACAACGAGAACTGGCTTTTCCATTTCATGAAGGACGCTGCCGCACCGAACCGAGCACATTGGGCCGGAGACTTCGGACGCTTCGCCGAATCGTTGAGTCAGGAGGGCGCAGACGGCCTTTGGAATCGCTGGCTCTCTGACTACTGGAAGGCGCGGATCACCGGTGTGCCGCAGCCGCTCGACGATGGCGAGAAACAGGCGATGGTGCTGTGGGTGACCGCGTTTCGGGCGCAGCTGCCGGCTGTGATCGATCTGGTGCTCCAGGCGCGTCCCTCAGCGCTCGACCACTTTGCGTTCTATCGTTTGAAGCAGAGCGGAATTGCTTCGACCAATGGAATCGACGTGGGGCGCTTGCTTCGGGGTCTGATGTCGAACTTGCAGACAATCGCGTGGGACAATGGAGAAGTCATGGATGTTGCCCAAGATGCGATGAGCCACGGCGCGGAGCCTGCCGACATTCTGGCAGTGGCTCAGGACATGGTTCGCCTGGGTTGCACGGGAGGGGATGAACTCCGACGTCTCGCGAGCGGCGGCGTTGCAGGCCCATGAAGGACAGCACCGAGAGCGAACTGTCCTTTGGTCGTAGTAATTTAATCGTCTATACGATATAATGCCGTTCATTGAATTCGACGCGGCGAAGAGCGCAGCGAACATCCGGACCAGGGGGATCGGTTTTGAGCGATTCGCCGAGATGGATCTTGAGACCGCGATCAGCGTCGAAGACACACGCAAGGATTACGGTGAACTGCGATTGCGCGTGTTTGGCTATATCGATCGCCTGCTTCACGCTGCGGTCATCACGCCGCGGGGCGAGAAGATTCGAGTGATCAGCCTACGACGCGCGAATCGGCGCGAGGAACGTGCTTATGCGAAAAAACCCTAGTCGTCCCGACAAAGACAATCCGGAGTGGTCCGAGAAGGAAATCCGCGACGCGCGGCCCTTGATGGAGATGCTGCCGCCAGAAACGGCGGCGGCCGTCCGTCGGTACCGTGGACAGCGCGGTCCTCAGCAGAGCCCGACGAAGGAACTGATCAGCCTGCGCGTGGATCGCGATGTCGTCGCGGCGTACCGTGCGACCGGCTCCGGATGGCAGACGCGTGCCAACGAGGCCCTGAAGGCGTACGCCACCAAGAGCGGACTGGTCGCGCGCGCGCGTGCGCGTTCAAAACGGCCGGCCGCAACAAGTCGTGCTCCCAGGAGCGCGTCGCGCTGAAGCGTTCCGCGTGTGTCATACGTGTGGGCTGCAGGCCATTTCATCGTTTTTTGCGGGTTCGCCGTTTCACGATTCCCCTAAATCATTGAGCAAGCGGGGGGTGCGCGAAATCGAATCCCACCCTCTCCGCCAAACTATAAAGCCGCTGAAACCGCCAGAACCGCTCAACGGCTGCCAGGCGACGCTTTATCCAGACCTGTAAGGTCTCAGGGCCCCAACATCTTGGCACCAGGGTGGAGCAGGAACCCACGTGGTTCGCCTTGGCTCATCAGTCAGCTTTGAAGATTTCGGTGCAATGCCGGCCTGAATATCATCTAAACTATAGATGCTATTTGAGGTGTCCCATGCCACGTGTGGAATTGAAGCTCAAGCAGGCCAGCGCCGTGCTCGGTATTCCGCAGAAAGACCTGCAGAACTTCGTACAGGCAGGAGTGCTGAAGCCGCGGCGCCGCCTCGGCCTCCACTACTTCAATACCCGCCTGCTCCTGCAGGCGACGGTCGTGCTCTATCTCAAGGACTCGTTGGGCGCGTCGACGCGCTACCTCACGAAGTTTGCCGACGCCGTCGCGCGGTTGCCGGGGTTTGAGTCCAGCACGCCGGCCATCGTGCGCCTGAAGGCAAGCGCAGGGAAGAATGAGCCGCCCGTCGAGATCCGGATCCCCCTGGGGGCCTTGGCAAAAGAACTCCGGCGACGACTGCCCATTGCGGATCTCGTGAGAGACCTGCCACCAGGCCGCAAACGCCTCGGGTGGAAGCGCGATTTCCTTGCCTCCGTTCGGGCAGCCGCGACGGACCTGACGGACGTCTCGGACAAGCAGATCACAGACACGGTCAACGCCTATCGCCGGGACCGGGTCAAATCGGTAATGACCGTTGTCGCCGAAGCCACGTCCCTTACGGCGTAAGGGAGTGGTTGACACCTCGGTCCTTGTCGCCGGCGTGGCCGGTCTCAAGGTTGCCCGCACTAGCTCTCGGCGGAAACGCACACCGTCAGTGAGCCAGGGGCGTCGGACCGCTTCTCGCTGAACTGCCGAGCGTCAGTGGCTCTGGATCGGCGGGTCTTGGGTGCGCCCAGGCTGGCGGTTCCAGAGCGTGCCTTCCCATCCGTGGATCGCGCCGTTGTCGCCACAAATGAAGCAGTGCCACACGATGTGTGAGGAACCGACTTCAAGCTCCGCCATGATCTCGCCCCGGCACCGCTTGCGACCGGGACTGCGTCTGCACGGCACGTTTGTGTGCGGATCGCCGCCCGGTAGATGGTCGGTCACCCACGCCAAGATGGCCCCGAAGAAGATCGCCACATTCAGCGCCGGACCGGGCAGCGACTCTGGAAAGTCGTCTGTCTCATCGTCGAGGTCGTGCCGCAGGTCGACGATACAGGTGTCCCCCATTGACGCTCTCCCGAGACAAACAGACTCTGGTCAGTCGTCCGCGCGCGCATCTGTTCGTTCAAGTGTAGTAGCACAACGAACACGACAACAGAGAGTCTTGACGGAGAGCTAGCGACGACCGCGTTTCATCGGGCGCTCTCGTCGCTCTGCCTCGAACGCGGAGTCGTCGCCACAGTGAATGTAGATTCGACCCACCAATGTTCCGTTTTCGAGCCGAGCCCAACCGCGACCGCAACCGGGGTCGCTATCGCTGTGTCCCTCCCATGACCATTCGACCTGCGAGTTGCCGACGACGTCGGGTAGGCGACAGTCGAGCCAACCGACGACCGTTCCGAACTGGAAACTCCCCAGCATGTGGTCGTCTTCCACCTCGAATTCGACGAAGCCCGGCACGACCAAATCGACGTAGTCCTGACCCCATACTTCCATTTTCGTGATCTTCCAGTAGCCTACGACATCGTTGCTCGTCATCGTTCCTACTGGTTCGCGGACGGTGGCGTCGGCAGGACGATGGGTTCGAGCGCCGCCACCAGGGTGGGCAAGTCTTCGGTGACCACCTGCCAGACGATGTCCTCGTCCACGCCAAGATAGTCGTGCACGACTTTGTGGCGCATGCCGATGATGTCGGCCCACGGAATCTCCGGGTGGCTGTCCGAGAACTCCCGGGACACGCGGCGCCCGGCTTCACCAATGACCTGGACGAGATGTATCAGTGCGAGCCGGAGATTCTCGTCAGCGTCGTACGCCTCGCGTGAGAGACCGGTGGTCTTGCCGACGGCCTTCTTCGCCATGTCGAGCATGTGCTCGACATAGACCAGATCACGCGGCGACATACAGCGGCTCGGCGCTGCGCAGGACCTGCTCGCGAATGCGGGG
The DNA here is from genome assembly GCA_964355095.1 of uncultured Acidobacterium sp. Taxonomy (GTDB): domain Bacteria; phylum Acidobacteriota; class Vicinamibacteria; order Vicinamibacterales; family UBA2999; genus 12-FULL-67-14b. Next base: position 16,646 of record CAYHCX010000039.1, on the reverse strand, counting down.
GTTGAGAAACTTGGGCGTCACCATGTCGACGCGCCGGCCGTGCAGGAGTCCGGAGAATTCGCGCTCGATGCTGACGAAGTTGAGGCCCGGAACATGGCCCGCCTGAAATTCGACCAGCACGTCCACGTCGCTATCAGGGCGGAAGTCCTCCCGAAGGACCGAGCCGAACAGGGCCAGCCGCGTGATATGGTGCCGGCGGCAGAACGCGGACACCGCGTCACGGTCGATTGAGACGTGCGGGCTCATGGGCTCCATGATACAGCGTCAGCCAGCGGTCGCTCGGCCGTCTTCTCACCCCGATCCGCGTGCGCAATACGTGTGTGTTGCAGGCCGTTTCATCGGTTGTTGCGGGTTCTGCGTTTTACAGATCCGCTAACTCAGGGCGAATCCCGCGGCTCTCCGCCAAATAAGTCTCTTCGAATAAGCGAGTTGCAGACTCGCATGGCGACCGCCGAGCCCGAAGGCCCGCGTTCATCCGTCACGCTGTGGCAGTGTGAATCTTTCCTATGACGAGTTCGCCGAAGGCCTCCTTCGTCGGATAGCCGACGCGGACGTGCACTTCGAGCGCGGCGTGCCGGTCTTTCCTCGGCGCCCCGCAGCACCCACGATTCTCGCGCCGGTCACGCCGGTACGCGACCGGATCCGCAAGATGCTGCGCGCCGTCGAGTTCCACCGCCACCCGCAACTCGTTCATGGGTCGCAAAATCACTGTACCTGGAATGTACCTGCTGCCGTGGTCTTGATAGGTTCGAGCGTTTCCATCTGTCCGAAATCGCCGCAAATCATTGAGCCAGAGGGGAGCAGTCAAGTCCGAATCCCACCCTCTCCGCCAAATAAGTCTTTTGGGATAAGCGACTTGCAGCCACGCATTATCGCCGTGCGCCGTTCCACCCTCTCCGCGCAAGCCACGCTGTGAGCAGTGTGAATCTTTCTTCTGTGCGACGGCGTCGTGGGACAATGAGTGACGTATGCCGAACGCCACGATCAGTGTCGACGCCGCGCTGAAGGCGCGGCTCGCCGATCTCGCGGGTCAGACCGGCCAACGCGTTGACGAGTTCGTCGAAGTCCTGCTTCGGCGGATAGCCGACGCGGACGTGCATTTCGAGCGCGGCGTGCCGGTCTTTCCTCGGCGCCCCGGAGCACCCACCCTCTCGGTCGAAGACGTCGACCGCCTCGCTGACGGCACGGGCGAATAGCGTCGGCCGTGGCCGACCTCCGCGCCATCGGCATCTGAAGGCATCTGCCGAGCGGCGTGGACGAAGAGGCTGGCGAGCGGCACATCGACGCCATCGCGGACAAGCCCGCGCACGCTGCCGGAGTAGTCGCGCTTCCACACCGGGTCCGATGGAAGAACAACATCGACGGGCCAGTCCGCTATGGCGCTGGCTGGCAGAAGAATCTCGTAGCCGACGGCCTCATAGCCCCGGCAGCGCCGATCGAACATCCGCGCGAGCATGGGCACGTTGGAGTTGATCCGGTCTCGTGGACAGTTTCCGTCCACGGAATCGGCTCAATTCCATTATTCGAGTCCGAGGGAGTAGCTCGTGCTGCGCCCGCCGCCCGCATTCTTTTTCAGGAGGTTCTGGTCGATGAGGCTCTGGATATCGCGCAGTGCCGTGTCGTGCGAACTCTTCGCCAAGACGGCCCATTTCTTCGTTGTGAGCCTGCCGGTGAAGCCATCGAGGAGGCGATTCAGCACAAGGCGCTGGCGATCATTGATCGTGAGGCGCGCGGCGCGCTCCCAGAAGCGCGCCTTGCGCATCACCGCCTCAAGGGTCGTCTCGGTCCCGTCGAACGCACGGCCGAGGCAGCCCAGGAACCACTTCATCCACGGCGTGACATCAAGCGTATTGTTCTGCGTGCGCTCCAGGATGTCGTAGTAGTCGTTGCGCTCGTGCCTGATCTGCGCCGACATGCTATAGAAGCGCTGTGCGCTATTCTCCGAACGCGCGAGCTGCCAGTCCGCGATCGCGCGCGCGATGCGCCCGTTGCCGTCATCAAACGGGTGAAGGGTCACGAACCACAGGTGTGCAAGTGCTGCACGCAGCACTGCGTCCGTGCGGTCGGCCTCGTTAGCCCATCGCAGGAACCGGCCCATTTCGTCCGGCAGGAGTGGTGCCGCCGGCGCCTCGTAGTGGACTTTCTCTTGACCCACGGGGCCGGACACGACCTGCATCGGTCCGGTCGCGTCATCGCGCCACGCCCCGACGACGAGCTTGCGCATGCCACTACGCCCGGTCGGGAAGAGGGCGGCGTGCCACGCGAACAGGCGATCCGCGCTCAACGGCGCCGCGAACTTCTGCGTGGCATCGAGCATCATCTCGACCACGCCTTCGACGTCGCGGTCTGGCAGCTTGGTTCCGCCGGCGTCCAGGCCGAGGCGGCGGGCAATCGACGAGCGCACCTGTTCCGGATTAAGCCGCTCGCCTTCGATCTCGCTGGATTTCAGGACGTCCAGGGTCAGCGTTTCCAGCTCGGCCTCTTTCTGCAGGGCAAAGCCCAGTCCCTCCATCCGGCCCAGCAGCCGGCCCTGCCGGTGTCGAATCCCGGCCAGCGGGGCGGCCAAGGCTTCATGGTCCCAGCGAAGCGCCGGCCAGTCCGGAAGCTGATGGATGTAGGTCATTCAACGCGCTTTCTGCGTAGATTATGGTGTCTATTCGACGCAGAGTCCAGCACAAACGACGCTCAGTATGCGTAGAATACCGCTCTTAATCGACGCATTCTGGCGGTTGCGATCACTGCTTTGGACGCACCGGGCTGATCATGATGTGTGCGCCGGCGGTGCCAGCGTCCATCAACCAGGGCACACCCGGCAGGCTCTTGGTGCCGAGCCCGGTCGATTCGCCCGTCGCGTACGGGACGTAGATGACCCAGCGCGAGTAGCTGTCGACGACCGTGCCGGTGGCGGCGTCGAACGCCTTGCCGGTCCTGACCGCCAGCATGCGGCCTTCCCGCGGCAGCGACAGCTTCTTGTCGTCCACCTCCTTCCAGCGGATGGTGTCGCGCTGCTTGTCGTCGGTGATCCCCTGCGCGGTCAGCTCGCGCCCACGCGCCATGAACGCATCGAGGTCCTTGTGGTAGCAGGCCACGTTGAAACCCTCGACCTTCGGGTTGTCGGCCAGGCAGACCTGATCGTTGCCACCCTCGCGCAGCGTCACGATCTTGCCGGCGGCGTCCCAGCCGAGCACCTTCGCTCCGGCCCGGCGATCCTCCGGCGCGGCCAAGACCGCTCCGGCAATCTGCGTGGCCGGCGGCGGCACCTCTTGAGCGTAGGCGGGCGAAACGAGCAGCAGTAGTCCGGCAGTCAAACGGGCAACGATCACGGCACAGCCTCCTTGGCCGGGGCACACCGGCACGACGTGCGGCGCTCGACCGACGAGCATCCGCTATGCTCCGAGTATAACGGGTCGGTCCGGCTTGAGCGGCGTCCCAAGCCCCAAGCCCCAAGCCCCAAGCCCCAGGCCCCAAGCCCCAAGCATCAAGCATCAGGCGAGACTGAAAGCCAGCTCGCCGAGTTTCTCCACGCTGCAGACCACGCGGTCGCCCGGCTTGAGCCACACCTGTTCGGCCTTTGGCTTACCGAAGATGACGCCGTGCGGCGTGCCGGTGAAGAGAATGTCGCCCGGCTTGATGGTCATCATCCGCGACGCGAAGCTGATCATCTGCCGGCAGTTGAAGATCATGTCGTTGGTGTTCCAGTCCTGCCGCTGCTCGCCGTTGACCCGGCATTCGAGCCGCAGATTGTTGGGATCACCCACGAGGTCACTGGTCACCAGGTGCGGACCAAGCGGCGCGAAGCCGTCGAAGGTCTTGCCGATCATGAACTGCGACGTGAGGTATTGCATGTCGCGCGCCGAGAAGTCGTTGCCGGTGCAGTACCCGGCCACGTAGTTGAGCGCGTCGGCCTCCGACACGTTGCGGCACTCGCGTCCGAAGACGATCACCAGCTCGATCTCGTGGTCGAAATGTCTCGCCGTCGCGGTCGGCAGCACAATCGTGCCGCCGTGATGGTTGAGCGTGTTGTTGAACTTGTTGAAGAGCACCGGATTGGCGGGAATGGGCGTGCCGGTCTCGGCGGCATGCCGCCGGTAGTTGAACCCCATCATGATGATCTTCTCGGGACGCGTGACGAGCGGCGCGTGCTGCACGGCACTCTCCCGGAGATAGAGCCCGGCCGGACCATCGGCCGCCGCGGCCACCAGCGCCGCCAGCATGCCGCCCTTGCCGTTCTGCAGCAGGTCGTCGGTGTCGACCGGCGCCGGCAGCTTGTAGCTGGCGGCGGCCGCCGCTACATCGAGGACGCCCTTCGGCAGTGTCACGCCGAGCCGGGGCCCGGCGGCGGTGCGCATGTTCAGCAGTGTCATGTTGCGCGGCATCTCGAAGGCGCCCACTCGCGCCCGTCCCGCCTGCGCCTCCATGGGCGCCGCAGACGCGAGCGTGGCGGCAGTGGCCGAGACCACCCCGGCGGCGGTGGACTTCAAGAACGTGCGGCGAGTTGAGTACATGTTGTCTCCCTGGGGCCTGGCGCCATAACGGCGGCAGTCGCTGATATCCTGCAATTCTAGTGGAGCGAATCAACGGATTCGACAGCCCCGGTGGTGGTCGCGTGATGTTGGTCACCGCGGCTGACTCCCTGCGCATGACATCGCACAGCTTGTTGCCTTCGGATGTCCGCGGCCATGTCGCGTCCGAAATCGCGCAAATAAACCGGCGCAGCGTCGCAACCGCACGCGCCCAACTGAACACAGCCGCCGAAAAACTTCGGGCCGCCGGCTGGACGACGCAGGCGCGGGTCACGGCGCTTGACCCGCTGAAGAGCCTGCTGGCTGCGGTGGCTGACACGGACGCGAATCTGCTGGTTGTTGGCGCAAGAGGCGTCACCGGTCTCAAGCGACTCCTTCTTGGCAGTGTCGCCGAGGGCGCACTGGATCATAGTCCGGTGCCGGTATTGATCGTTCGGTGACGGCGGAGAAGGGCTCAGGTCGAGTCGGGGACAGCCGACCTGCGGGGGTAAAGCCTGAGGCCGAGAAGCATCTCAGATCTCTCGGTGAGCGGTTTCGCAGCGAGTGCTTTATCGGTGTACTCAGCGAGGTTGTTGGCCACCACGGCATAGACGGCCTGGCGGTCCTGGCTGGTGTCAACTTCAACACCCGGCTCACACGGCTGGCCCCGCCGCCGGCTCACTCTGTGAGGTACCATCGGGACATGTCGAATGACCATGATGCGCACGACGTGAGTGGAGTCAACCCGCTCGCGGAGCGGGTCAAAGCCAATGTGATCCAGATGGCGACGGTGGTGCGGCAGTTGTGGGAGGGTTACCTGCAGTCGCCACACGGCTGTTGAGGGATGGATCCAGTGGCCTGGGAGCAGGACACATGGGCGCGCTACGAGGCGCGCCGTTCTCAAGACGAGCGACCCCCCCGGCGGCCGGCCAGCATGGACTGAGTCTCGCGGGCGGGATGACGAGGTGTGCCGTTCCCGATGCGGCCGCGCCAGGGACGGTGTCACCGGGACTCAACGGGCAGGTGATCTCGATGGGACTCGGCCGTCCGGGAGCCTGACGATGGCGCCGAGCGCCGGGACCGCGATGGCCTGCACGAATAACCAGAGACAGGCACCAAAGATGAGGCCGCTGGTGCCCGGCCCGAGCGTGAGACGCGGCTCGACCTGTTCGACGTAGACCCATGCGAAGGCAAACCCCGTCACCAGGTGCACCGCGAGACCGGCCGCGCCGATGTGGATGGGGTCGCTGACAAACAGGCGGGCGGCCCAGTTCGGCAGATCGACCTGCGGCAGCCCGATCGCCGGCAGCACATACATCATCGTGGTGATCGCCAGCGTTGCCAGGAATCCGCTGGACCAGGTCAGGGCCGCATCGGCTGACAGCGTCGCCGGCCGATCGACGAAATAATTGCGTGTGTTCATCAGGCCTCCCCTATTGAGCAGGTCTCTGCAGCCGGCCGGCCGTTACATCCAGCGGCCGTGACCGGTCGCTCGATCGCGGGCCGACAGAGGACACGCCGTTAGCCAGAGGGACCTGCGTGGGCGATCGGCGGCCACCCGTTTGCTGGGCACGGGCTGCTGCCCGCTCTGCAAGTAGTCGCGACGCCTCCAGCTGGCCGGGCGTGGATGCGATCGTCCATGCCCGGTCGGGTCCGGGCCGAAAGGCGAAGCTCGGTTATCGTGGCGGCGGACTGAGCCGCGCGTCGAGCGTCAATCGCTTCTGGGTTTCCAGCTCGTACCGACCTGCCGCGCGGGTGGGGTTGAACAACAGGTTCCAGCTCTCCCGCGTAACGGTGCTCGGGATGACGACGAATACGTGCCGTTCCAGCAGCGCGCGGCCGAAGGCCTGCTGCCCGCCGCTCGGTGACCCTGGCCGCAGCCACGCCCCATTGGGGACATCCGCGGGCGTGACAATGTGGACGTCGGTGACGTCCATGATCCGCGCGCGCGTCAGGACGTGACGTATGGTGTCGAGCACCGCGAAGCCCTTGTGGACCGCCACCTCCAAGAGGGCCGTCGCCGGGTCGGCCGAGCAGTAGACGACCGGGTAGCCCACGGGATTCCATCGCCCGCCCACCTTCGCGGATCCGATGCCGCGATCCCAGATCGAACCGTGGGTTTGGAGATCCAGTCGCCACGCCAGCGGCGACCCCGCCTCCCACGGCAGCGGCATCATGCGTAGACGCCGTGCTCGATTCGCGTCAGGTACTCGCTCACCAGGTGGGTTCCGGGATGCGTGCGCAACAGTTCGATGGGCTTGCGGGAATCCAGACCAATCGCCGGACGGTCCAGCCACTGCTCGGCCTCGGCTTGCGAACCGAAGACGCGCGTCGCATGGGCCAGCACTTCGGCGAAGCGCCAGAGACGTTCGCTTTCATCGACCGGCAGGCGGGCCTTGGGCGCCGCCTTGCGTCGGGCGAACGAGCGCTCGCTGATCCCGAGCGTGGCCAGCAGCACGGTCCAGGACAGGCTCGACACGCCCGCCAGGAGCTTGACCATTGCCTCCGCCGGAATTCCACCAAGGACCAACTCGTGCGCGTCTTCCGCGGTCGCCACCTGCCGATGCAGCAGGCGGCGCCCGCCCAACAACTCGGTCGCGAGCTGCACCGATGACTGGGCGGATGCGGTTTTGGGAGACGCCGTGAGAGCTGCGGGCATGATGGCTCCTGTCAGATGGCATAACAATACTGCCAGATGGCGACCCACCGGTCAAGTTCATCACGCCGTGCCCAGCATCGGCGTAATCCGCGGCTGGCTTTCAATCAGCGGCGGCCCGCCAACTTCTGATACCGCGCGTCGAATTGCGCGGCCGTCTAATCGGCGTCGTGGGCGCGCGCCCAGGCTTGAGCGGACGCGGCCATTGGCGTCGCCCGCTCCGGCATCGGCGTGCACTTGTCGGATGAGAGCCGTGAACGCATTGCGAGAAGAGCGCACCGCTTGGCAAAATCCGCGCCGCGTCGTCGCGCACGCCGATGGCCGTTTCTGCGATCGAGGCCATCCGTTTCCCCCGCAACTCGTTGACTTGACAGGGTTCGGTCCTCGGGCACGAGCCTTGCGCCTGTGGACGAGGTGGCGAGTGCCTCATTCACCTATCGGCCGCACCGGCCTGAGCAGGGCGCCCTGCACCAACTGGTGCGCGATCACTTCGAGACGTTTCGCGCGCAGGCGGCGCACCTGCGCGACGGTCAGGGCCTGCCGCGCTTCGTCGAGCAGGAATTTCGCGACTTCCTGACGTGCGGGTGTCTGGCGGCGGGGTTCGCGAGATCCCGATGCCCGGATTGCCGTCTCGATCGACTGGTCCGGATCGAGTCGGTGCTGACTCAACTCGTCGATCGCTGCGGTGCGATCCGCGGGACCATCACCTGCCCGATGATTGCGGCGCTGCACGCGCACTGAGGGACACACCGCTCCGCACGCCACCGTGCCCCATGAGCACAAGGACGATGTGATGCGCTCTGCATGATTGTCGCATCATATATGTGATATGATGCGTCCATGCCACGGACCACGTTGCAGCTCGAGGCCGACGCCATGAAGGTGGCGAGGGCACACGCCGAGCGTCACCGGATGACACTCGGCCAGGCGGTCAGTGAACTGGTCAGGCAAGCGGCTGACCGCCCCCTGGTCACTGACGAGCGCAACGGCCTCCGTGTCCTGCGCTTGAACCGGCGATCGCCCAGGGTCACGACCGAACTCGTCGATCGACTGCGCGAAGACCTGCCGTGAAGACGGCGCTTCTGGACCTGAACATTCTTACGGCGCTTTTCTGGCCAGCGCATGAGCACCACGAAGCGGCTCACCGCTGGTTTCAAGCCCGTGCCGACGCGCACTGGGCGACGTGCGCGCTCACGCAGCTCGGTTTCGTCCGACTTGTCTCCAATCCGGCCTTTTCGCGTGATGCGGTCTCGCCGTCCGGTGGCGTGACCCTGCTGGCGGCGAATCTGTCACATGGCGGTCACGAATTTTGGACCGAGACCCTTCAACTGCCGGCCGCGATCAAAGGAATGGAGCCTGGGTTACAGGGCTACCGGCAGCTCACGGACGCGTATCTCTTGGCCTTGGCGAACCGCCGCAAGGGCGTCTTGGCCACGTTCGATCGTGGCTTGCGTTCGCTCGCCGCCGACAACTTCAACTCGGCTCTTGAAATCGTTCCCACGCGTTAGACGAACGTCGCGTTTCTCGCTCGGAAGCCGTCTGTCGCCTCGTCGCGGCTTGGCACCGGCCGGCAATTCCTTTGGCCAGGCAGAAATACTAGCATTCGTCGATCGTATGGTCCTTGATGGTACCGATCTCAGGAGCACGCGCCGTGAGGACGGCCGTTGACGCGACCGCCGTTTACGTTCGCCGAATTCGTGGCCGTGGCCGACGGGCTGACGGATCGATTCGTGAGTCGGACCGACCCGATGACGGAGTGGGTCGACTCGAGCATCCTGTTCAGCGACGGCTTCTGCTTCTGCGCGCTGTGCGAATGGTTCGCAGTCGATCACATCGTCGAAGCGGGCACCGGTTTCGGCGGATCGACCGAGATGTTCGCACGCTATTTCGCCGACGGGACCCGCGTGAAGCAGATCTGGTCCGTGGACGATGCCGTGAATCCCTGGCTGCAATGGCCACTCGCCGTCGTTGGCCTCAGGCACTACAGCCGGTTCGTATGGTCAACGGAAAAACGCGCCAAGCGGATCGCCCGGCGGCGTCTCGCGCCGTTTCAACACGTCACGCTCGTGCGCGGAGATGCCCATCGGCAGGTACCACGGATCGTCGCGCGGTTGTCGCATCAACCTGCGCGCGTTGGCGTTCTGCTGGACGGGCCGAAAGGTGAAGAGCAAATGGTGCTGGCCGAGCAGTTGTTGCGCGGCTGTCCGGCCGTTGCCTTCGTCGCGCTCGATGACATCGGTCCGATTTTTGACGTGGAAGGTCGCGGTGAGCGCTTTCGTGCGAGCCGGTATGCCGCGTTTTCGACCTCCGACGCCGCCTTTGTCGAGCGCTATGGATGGATCAACCACGACCGAGTGCCTGAACGCATGGCGGGCGATCCCACGCACACGGGCTATGGGATGGGCGTTCTGATCAATCGCTGACGCCCCCCGCACCGTTCCCGGCCCGTCGGGCAGGCGGCGACGGGCCGTGTGTATCAATTAGGCAGGCTTGGCGAAACGATCATTGCAAACTTGCCTGCCTTACGTTGTTAACCTTTGGTTAAAGCGCATTGACGTTCGTTGACGCACGCTCGAAACAGGAAACGATCTGTCCTCTTTCCGGAGCACGCTGAGCTCTGCAGGGGACAGTCGGCGGACACGATCGTCGCCCGTGCGCGCCTGGTCCTGGAAGTGTTCGACCGCGACTGCTGTCGCGAGAATCGGGCTCTCGACATGCGCATCAGCAACCTGCGGCGGGCGCAAGCCTGGCCAGCACAGCTTCCTGATCATCACAGCGCGAGGACTGGGATACTCGTTGCGAGTGCCCGCAGCCGGCATTCAGCGTTGAGCGCTGCGAGCGTGCCCCGACCCGGGCTCCGTTACCTTGTCCTCGCAGCTGTGCACGACTGAGGACAGGGCCGTCACCTCAGGACTTCTCGTAGCGACCCACGAGTGGCCGACTCGCCCATGAGCCGTTTCGTGTCTTTACACGGCATCGTCGTTGCTTGGATAAGCCGCGATGAACATTGCTCGCGCTTCAATACCCGCGCCGCGATCGATCGCCGCTGCCGGCGCTCTCATCAGCGCGCTAGTGCTGGCGCCTTCGGGCAATTGGACCCATGCACAGTCAGCAGTCAGACCTCGATACGGTCGCCACGCTTCAGCGGTTCTTCACAGTCCGACGAATGCGACAACGTTGTGAGATTCGCGGATTGGTCCGTCATCACGGACGGGTTCGCGCACGAACACCTCGTGGCTGGCGCCCGTGCAATGAAAGGAACAGGCCAGATGGCGGAACGAACTCGATTGTTGTCACTGCTCTTGCTGCTCGCGCCGGTGGTGCTCACAGCAGAAGCGGGTCAACGTTCTGAAGACCGGCCGCGCCCAGATCTGTCCGGTGCGTGGTCGCTCAATCGCGAACTAAGCACATTGGCGCCGCCCTTCAGTGGCACCGACGACGAATCTCCGAGAACCGGAGGTGGCGATCGCGACGGTCGCGGCAGGGGTGGATCAGGGGGCAGTACACGTGGTGGCGTGCCCGGTGGCGGCAGGTTTGGTGCCGGCATGCCTGGCGAAGGCATGCCGTCGGGGATGCCGGATCCCAAGGAGATGGAGCGCACGCAGCGAATCGTCGGGGAACTGCTACAGGCCCAGCCCCGCCTGACCATCACGCAGGGACGGGATGACATTACGTTCACTCAGGCCGATGGTTATGTCCGCACGCTGACCACCAACGGCAGGAAACAGAAGACCCAGCTGATGGCAGCGACGGTAGAGACGAAATTGAAATGGAATGGTGACCGGCTCGAACAGGAATTCACGCTCACGAGGGGGCGTGTGCTGTATCGCTTCGTCGCAATCAGTGCTGAACAGTTCGCCGTCGATGTCGAGCCGCCATCGGGTCCAATGGCGTCAGGCCTCAAGGTCCGGTGGGTCTACGACCGGCTCCGATGAACGGGTCGATGGTGAGCAGTTACGTCCTCCGTTTGTTGGTCGGTGCCACGCTCTGTATCGCGTGCTCGCATGAGTTGATCGCTGCACCGGCCCAGGCAACCGCTCCAGCCTGCAGCCTGCAGGGACGATGGCAGTCGTCCGCTCGGTCTCGGTCGATGGAATTCGTTCGCGTCGGCGAGCTGTGGTACGGGCAACTCGATACCACCTCGAGTACCGGCTCACCCGAGGTCTATCTCGAAGGCTTGGTCGGCCCGGCCGCTGACGGAACCTACGCCGGCCGGCTGCTGACCGTCAATGACCCAAACCTTCCGCCGGGTCAAGGGGAGGCGGCAAAGCTGTCGTGTCGAAACCAGGGCGAGATCGTCGTATCAACCTCAAGCAGCGCCACTACCTGGCGCCGTTTCGTCAAGGTGCCGGAACCGGCCCAGACCGCGCAACCGCTGAAGGGCAGCTGGTGGCGCCGATTGTTCAACAAGGGCTAGGACGCCTGCTCTTAAGGCATGGCATCTCGCTCAACAGGCTGAACGAGATTGTCCTCGGCAAGCGCGGCATCACGGCCGATACGGCGCTGCGGCTGTCGCGACTGCTGAAGACCTCGCCCCAGCTCTGGATGCGGTTGCAGGCCGATTGGGATCTGCACCAGGCGGTGCGGCGCGAGGGGCGGAAGGCGTCGTCGAATCAGGCCTAAATCGTTGGCTCGACGATCGAAATGTCGCAGTGGTCCACGTTGCGCCGCATCGGGCGCGGCCCCTGCACGATGAGCGAACTGGCGCGTCATAAGGGCGTCGGATTGCCCACCATTTCGAAGTCCGTGGACATGCTGGCGCGCCGCGGCTGGGTGGAACGCTGGGTCGACAAATCCGATCGGCGGCAGACGATGGTCCGTCTCTCTGCGTCCGGCCGCCGCATTCTCGTCGAGTGCTGCCGCGCCCCTCGAAAAGTTCGCTGATCACTTCACGGAGTACTTGGTGAACGCACCGCCCGCCTGGGTCAGCGAGTTCGGCCCTTCCGCCGCGTAGACGTTGCCGTCCGCGTCGACGGCGATGCCTTCCCCCGCCGTGCCCTGATAGACCCGGTCGTCGCGCTCGAACGGCGGGATGAACGCGGTGATGCGGTCCTCGTCGAGGGGGCCGATGCGCACGCCGTCGCGCCAGTTCGGATGGTTCAACGGACCCGACTCCGAGTCGATCGCGTAGACCGTGTTGCCCTTGATGAAGAACCCGCTGATGCGGCCGAACATGTACCGCGACTCGAGGTAGTTGCCGTCCTGGTCGAAGATCTCGATCCGGTGGTTGCCGCGATCCGCAACCCAGAGGCGGTTCTTCGCGTCGAACGCCATGGCGTGAGGCGTGCGGAACTCACCGTGGCGCACGCCGATCTGCCCCCACGACTTGACGAACTTGCCGTCCGGGGTGAACTTGCTGATCCGGGAGGTGGCGCCGCGCTTGAGCCCCTCGGCGATGGCGGCGGTGGTGGTCATGCCCTGGGCATCGTGGCCGTCTGACACGTAGATGCTGCCGTCGGGCCCGGTCACGACGTCGTTGGGCTGATTGAACTGGCCGTCGGCGTTGCCCGGCGTGCCGGCGATGCCCAGGCTCAGCAGCAGCTCGCCCTTCGGGCTGAACTTGTGGACCTGGTGGCCCTTGGTGCCGTCCTTATTCCCGGCGAAGTCGGCAATCCACACGTTGCCGTCCTTGTCCACGTGAATGCCATGCGGCGTCACCATGACACCCTTGCCGATGTTGGCGAGCACCGCGCCGGTCTTGCGGTCGAACTTGAAGACCGGATCGACCGGGTTGTTCTCGCAATCGACCGGCCCGCCGCCGGCCGTGCCGGCGCCGCAGCGCTCGTAGGCCCAGACCTGGCCGTCCTTCGGATCGATGTCGATGCCGGCCGTGGTTCCCCATTTTCGTCCGGCGGGCAGCTGGCCCCAGTTACGGGTGACGACGGGGGCCGGATTTGGAAATCCCACGCCGGTGATGGGATTTCCGACGGCCGTACGCCCGGCCTGGGCATGCGCGGTGGTACCGCTGTCCCACGTTGTCAAAAGGAAGGCGGCGCAGACGCCGAGGGCAGAAACGAGGATCCGTGACAGTGGCATGGCAGCTCCTTGGGCTCGCTCGATAGTAGAGCCGAGACCGACGGCCCGCCGCAAGGGGGATCTGCAGGGTTGGCAGGCCCGAACCCTTCTTGTGAAGCTTCAGCCAGAGCTCGGTCTCGCGCGCATGGCGCGCTCGTGCACGGACTTCAGCGCCTGCCAGCCGGCCGACACCGCGCCTTCCTGCCAGTCGGGCTCGGAATGCGGCGTCGTCGCCGCCGAGCCGATGATGATGCGGTTGTCCACTTTCGACAGTTGCTCGCGCCGCGCGGAATTGCGGCCGCTGGCGTAGCCGCCCATGTTGTACTTGACCTTCTTCCAGAACACCGCGTAGGCGCTCTCGAACTCGGTGCGGATCTGTGGGTGCACCTTGCTCGCGTGCGTCAGCACGTGCTCGATGCGCGCCGCGATCGGCTGGTCGATCAGCGTGCCGACTGGCCCATTGGCGTAGAGGCCGAGCAGCACGCCCTTCTTGGCGAAGTAGTCGTTCGACGGGTAGGAGAATTCCCCGATCGGCAGGTTCGAATACAGGTGGCCGCCGAAAATGCCGTCGTCTTCTTCCCAGAAGCGGCGCTTCATGGCGAGGCCGATCTTGGCGCTGTTGCTGTACGGCACCGCCTTGACGGCCTCCATCATCCCGGCCGACAGGTTGATGTCGAGGCCGGCGACGATGTTCAACGGCATGGAGACGATGACGTAGTCAGCGGAGACTTCGACCTTCTTGCCGCTCTTGGTGTCGAGGTACACGACCGTGACGCCGGCGTCGCCCTGGTGCACTGACTGGATCTCGGCGTTGAAGGTGATGCGCTTCGGGCCCATCGCGCGCTGGAAGCCCTTGGCGATCTGGTCCATGCCGCCGACCGGCTGGAACATCGGCGCGGCGGTGGTGCCTTCGATCGCGGGTACGGAGCGCAGCCGATTGCCGAACCCGGCCTGAAGGAGTGCGCCCAATTGATACGGGTCGCCTTCGCCGCGGTTGACGAACGCCTTGTAAGTCCGGCTGTTGGAATCCAGGTAGCCCTGGTTCAAGAGAAAATTCGTCAGCCGCTTCTGGTCGTCGGCGGTGAGCGGCACATCGAGCTGATGCTGATCGATCGCCTTGATCAGCAGCTCGTTCACCTGGCCGGCGATGTCGGCTTTGACCTCGCGCAATCGGATGCGCTGATTGGCCAATGAACCGGCGGCGGTGCCTTCGTAGTAGAAGAAGGACGCGTCCGACTCGTTGAGAAACACCTGCATCGGCACGCCGAGTTCCTTGCAGTAGCCGAGGATGCCGTGGTGCGAGTGCGGAATGCGCCAGGGGCCGACGTTGACGTAGTGCCCGTCGTCAAAGGTGCAGACCTGGCGATCGCCGCCGGCTTCAGTGTGCTCCGACCCTTTGCGAACGGTCCACTGCAGCCCACCGACGCGATCGCGCGCCTCGAGTAACTGGTAGTCGTAGCCCAGCTTGCCGAGTTCGTAGCCGGCCACGAGGCCGGACAGCCCGCCGCCGAGTACCAGCACCTTGGCCTTGGCCGGACGGCCGTTCAGTTCAGGCCGCTGACCGGCCGAACTCGCCATCAAGTCCCACGAACTCATGGCGCTCATGACCAGGGACGATCCGCCAATGGCCCCGATCTGCTCGAGAAACCGCCGCCGGGTCAGGGCGGGAAAGAATGCCGAAGAACGATGCGTACTCATACTCTCAGGTTATAACAGAAGCGCGAGCACGACCAGCCACTCGGCCCCGCGTGGCGTTCACTTCTGCCGCGGTGCGAGAGCGCCGCGGAGCTTGTCGGCGAGCGAGCCCATCCCTCCCGGCGACGGCACCTCCGTGCGGGCCCGGTAGTCGCGCAGTTCTTCCTTCTCCGCCGCGTCCAGCACCGCCTTGCGGCTGACGCGGATGCGGCGGCCCGAGGCGTCGGCCTCGAGCACGATGACCTCGACCTCGGCGCCGACGGGAAACGCCTTCGCCACGTCGGCTTCCTTGGTGAGGCCCGTCTCGCTCAACGGCATGAGGGCGGTGCGCCCCTGGGCGAGGAACACGAACACGCCGAACGTTTCGTGACGCTCGACCTTGCCGGCGACGCGTGCCCCCGGTACGATCTCCGACTGCGCGGACGCCGCTCCGCCGCCCCGCGCCGCACCGTCCTGGACGCGGCCGGTGCGCACCTGGCCCACCGCGCAGGTGGATTGGACCATCGTCCACGGGTCGGCGCCGAGCTGCTTCAAGCCGAGGGAGATCTTCTGCCCGCCCTCGTCAACGCGCAGCACCTTGACGGTGACCTCCTGGCCGGGCGACAGCATCTGCGACGGGTCCGCCACGCGGGACCACGCCATTTCCGAGACGTGGAGCAGGCCCTGCACGCCGGCGCCCAGTTCGATGAAGGCGCCGAAGTCGCGGACCGAGGCCACGCGCCCGGTGATCACCGCGCCGGCCACGATCGCCCGCCGGACCTCGCCGGCGTTCGCCCGCTGCTCCTCTTCGAGCAGCGCCCGCCGCGAGACGACGAGGTTCTTGCCGCCGTCCTTGTACTCGATGATGCGGAAGGAGCAGACGCGCCCGACGTGCTGCGCCGGGTCGGTGGTGCGGACCGTGTCGATCTGGGAGAACGGGCAGAAGGCCCGCTGCCCGCCGATGCGGACCTCGTAGCCGCCCTTCACGTCGCGCTCGATCTTGCCTTCCACCGCCAGCCCGGCGCGGAACGCGTCTTCGATCTGGCGATTGGTGGCGGCGCCTCGCGCCAGCTTCCGCGAGAGCGTCAGCCCGCCCTCGGTGGACACGACCGTCGCCTGGATGCGATCGCCGACGGCGACCTCGAGCGCGCCATCGGCATCCTTGAGTTCGTCGATCTCGATCAGGGCCTCGCCCTTGCCACCGACGTTGACGAACGCCACCTCCGGGCCAATCGCGACGATGGTGCCCTCGATGGTCTGGCCACGCTCGAAGCGCTTCGCCTTGAGCGAAGCCTCGAACATCGTGGCGAAATCTTCTTCTGGCTCGGTCACGGCGCGTTCTCCTGAGGACAAGTGAAGAGCTAATTATACGGGCGGGCGCAGCGGGGGCCGGTTATGGAATGATCGATGTGGACCATTCATGCGAGGAGAACGGTTATGTGCCAGCGAGTTCAGTGTCCGAAATGCGGGAAGCCGAGCTGGGTGGGATGCGGCCAGCACGTGGAGCAGGTGCTGGGCGAGGTGCCGAAGGCCCAGCGCTGCCAGTGCCCGCAGCCGAAGTCGTTCCTGCAGAAGCTGTTCAGCCGCTAGCGGCGCGCCCGCGGCGTCTCAGGTGCGCGCGCTCGCGCGGCGTGAGTGAAACGGGCATCCTCGCCTTGTCGTCCGCTGCCGCGGTTACCCGCAGTGGCCTTTGAGTGAATAACGGGGCTGCGTCCCAGCGTCGCGATTTGTGGTGGGCCTCGCGTTCCGGCCCTCGGACCACCCCAGCCAGTCTTCGCCAAACAACTCGATCGGGTGCG
>CAYHCX010000038.1:0-33063 GCA_964355095.1 uncultured Acidobacterium sp. | reverse complement strand
ATCTTCCGTTCAGAATCCGAGGCGAAGGATGGCTCCGGGGATGATTGGGGTCAGGTGGGGGACGATGCCGACCATGCGCTCGATGAGGAAGAGCTGCGCGCGGTGGTGCATTTCGTGCTCCTTGACGCCGAGCAGCATCTCGAAGCGCGTCTTGCTGCCGTTGGGCAGCGCCACCGTCTCGCCGAGCTTCTCGTCGGTCATGGATTCGAGTCCCGCCGCGAACGCGTCGCCGTCGGCCTTCAGCGCGGCCACGATCTCGGCCTTCGTCTTCAGCGACGACGAGGCCTTGCCGACTTCGCCCATCCACCGCCCGAAGTCATCCATGGTCACGGCGACCTTCTGATCGATGAAGTGGCACTGGTTGGCCCAGTGCGGCGTGGCGGCAAGGTGGGCGAGGATCTCGCCGACGCTCATGGTGTCGGGCGCGGCGCGGAACGAGTACTTCTCTTCGGGAATGTCTTCGGCGACCTGGATGGTGTTCTTGCGAACGGTGCGCCAGCTTGCGGCCATGTCTTTCGGTCCGTAGTAATTCATGTAAAAGCCTCACGGGTAGTTACGACAAACCGTCGGGAGACCGATAGCGCTCCGTCGGGAGAGTCGTTCTTGTCGGGACACAACTATAGCGCCATCACGGGGCGACCGAGCAGCGCGATGGACAGCAGCGCACCGGTGACGACGAGCCAGAGGATGCCGGCGGCAATCACGACGTTTCGCGCGGTGGGGATGAAGTCGCTGGGCTGGTCGTCGCCCAGCGTGCGATCGAGCACGAAGCCGAGCAGCGGCAGCGCCTGCATGGCGTGCATGCCGAAGAAATGCGCGGTCCGCAGGTCGCCCATCTCGACCGCCCAGTTGACGAACGGCAGGCCGGCGCCGCCGTCGGGGCCCGGGATGGCGTGGCCGCTGTTGGCGACCATCGTGAAGCCCAGCCAGCTCGCCATCACGAAGAGGCTGACGCCGAGGCGGACGCCCCAGATGTAGCCGGCGCGGGTCGACGGCGTGTCGCGGCGGAGGATCCACAGGAACAGCATCATCGCGATGGTGCTCACCGTGACCATGATCCCCATGATGTTGAACACGGTCAGGTCGAACTGGGTGCTCACGTTGAAGTGGGAGATGGTGCCACGGGCGGCCTGCATGATGATCAGCGCGATCTCGATGACCATGGCCGAGGTGATGGTCCACCGCACCAGGGCGCGGCGGACCAGGTCCGGGTCCGTCTCAGGCATGAACCACGCCGTGGTCCACAGGAAGATGGTGATCGAGACCAGGAACTTCATCGGCTTGATCCACGGGTTGAGGCCGAGGATCAGCCGGTTGTCGCTGATCGAGAGCAGGGTGACGACGACGAACAGGAGGATCATCAACGCCCCCGCCCAGAACAGGAGCGGGTCGCGCGCGCGCAGCTCCGCGATCACGCCGCCTCCAGGTCCAGCGCCTTGGTCTTGGCGGTTCGAATCGCGAAGTAGAAGAGCAGGCCGATCGGTCCGAGCATGAAGGTCATCACGTAGCAGGGGATCATCACCAGGCGCGGGATCTGCAGCCGCTGTGAATCGCGGCTCTCCCAGGCGCCGATGAACAGGTCGAACGCCAGGTAGTGGACCCAGCCGGCCAGCAGCAGCTCGTCGCGCGAGAACAGCGTCCGCACCTCGGCCAGCGAGCCGAAGCCGCCGGGCGCGCCGGCGAAGTGCAGGAAGATGAACACGAGGTAGATGGCCGACAGCGTTGACGGAATGATGACGCCGGTCAGCAACTTCACGCGGGCATCGCCGGGGAGGACCACCAGGAGGATCCAGCCGAACATGGCGACAAAGGAAGCGAAGGAGAAGACGGTTTCGAGCGACGGCATGAATGGATTTTATGCCGTACATAAGGAAAGGCCGGGACTAAAGTCCCGGCCCTCCAGGTCGTCCCTATTGCACCGAGGTGCCGTAGTAGATGCTGTTGAACAGGAACTTGAACGTGCCGTGCGGCTGGGCGCGGAAGGTGATCTCCGGCCCGAACAGGAACACCTTGCCCTTGCCGACCTGCGCCTCGACCGCGGCGGTGCCGCCTTCGAGGTAGTGCTGGCCCCACGCCCATCCGGAGCGAAGCGCAGTCTTGGTGTCGAACCACGCCACCGGCTTCACGCCGTTGAGTGTGGCGTTGGGCGCCAGTTCCAGCACCGGGCTGTTGTCGAAGAACACGTCCACTGTCTTGTCGAAGCCGAACGCCACCGGGTTGGTGTTGTCCACCGCCACGCTGACGATCGATCCGGGGATGTAAAATTTCGTGCCCGGCAGTGGCTTCTCGCTGCCGTCCTGCGCGACCTCGACCAGGTGATCGCTGACCGGCAGGCCCAGGTGGTGGCCGAGCACGGCCGAGCCGCCGAAGGCCACGATCACGCCGCCCGCTTCCGCGAACGCCTTCAACTGCGGCACCGTCTTCGCGATCGAGACGCGGCCGAGCTGATCGCGATATTCCTCGGGAATCTCCGCCGCGGCCGGCTGACGTCCGCCGAAACCGCTGCCACCACCGTCGGTCTCGGGTATGCCGCCGTCGGGGAACAGGATCACGTCGAACTTCGCCTTGAGGTTGCCGGCGTCGAGCGTGCCCGGGAACACCCGTTCGAAGTCGAACTCGAACTGCTCGAGCAGCCAGCGGAGGTGACCGGACGGCATTGAGCCGCCATACTGGTCCCACAGGCCAATGCGCGGCTTGGTCAGCTTGTAGATCGCGCCGGCCGGACGCTCGGCCACGGCGGTGAAGCTCAGGCCGAGGTCGGCGGCGGCCTTCGCCAGCACGGTGCCGGTCGCGGGCTTCGCGGTGATGAAGATCACGCCGGTGCCGTCGGCGCTCTGGTAGCGGCGGTCGGCGACGAAGAACGCTTCTTCATTCGCCTTCATCAGCCGGTTGATGGCGATGAACGCGTCGTTGTTCTTGTGGTTGACGACGTAGCCCACCGCGCCGGCGGCGTCGGTGACCTTGCCGGGGGCCGGCTTGATCACGTCGGGGATCTTCTCGAACGGGCCGTCGAACGCCTCGATCACGCGGTCGAACTTCAGGCCCATCTGGTAGGCGAGCGTCCACCCGGCGTTGTCGTAGGGCGGAATGGGCGGGCCGCCGGGATACTGGAAGTCGTTCGGGTGATCCTGCGGCTCGAACATGTCGAGCAGGTGCGGACGGAACGCCTGCGCCGACTTGAACACGTAGGAGCCGGCCGGGTAGTGCTTGCCCGCCACCGTGAACGGCGCCGTGGCGCGGTGCGCGGTGAGGCCGCCCTTGATCATGATGTTCACGAACTTGGTGGCGGTGAGGAAGTCGCCTTCGTTCGCGGGCAGGATGTAGCCGCGGGCATCGCGATACTCGGGCTTGCGGACGATCGAGTAGTACTTCTCGGGCACGGTCGCGATGCGGCCTCCCGACACCATGCGGGAGTCGGTGCCGCCGTCGACCTTCATGTCCTTGGCGATCTGGTCCTTCACCTCCGCGACGCGGCGCGGGAAGACGGTCCAGGTGTCGGTGTTGCCGCGGTTGATGCTGTTCCGGCCGGCCAGGTAGATGTTGTAGAGCAGGCTCTCGCGATAGCGCTGCGCGAAGTCGAGCACCGCGTAGTTGGCGGTGATGGAGTAGTCGATCGACTGGCGGAAGTGCCACACCTGCGGGGTGATCGGGAAGGGCAGATCGCCGCGCGCGATCACGCGATCCGGCACGAAGCCGATCGTCTCCGGCGTTGGGTTGCCGATGCTTTCCGTCAGCAGGCCGACCTGGTTGTGGAAGTAGGCCATGGTCCGCAGGCCGCCGTTCCACCACGTCGAGTAGTTCGAGCCCGATCTGGTTGTCACGCCCGGCTTGCCTTCGGCGTCGAACCGCGTGTGCATGGCGGCGCCGACCTGGTCGAGGGTATTGACGACGATCGGGTCGTAGACGTAGTTGAAGGGATCGCGGAAGGGCGGCGAGAACATCACCGTGCCGGTGGGGCCGGTCTGGTGATGGTTGTACATGATCTGCGGGAACCACTCGCGATACAGGATCCGGTTCATGTTCACGGATTCGGACTGGTTCATCATGTAGAAGTCGCGGTTGTTGTCGTGGCCGATGTACTTCTGGTAGAGGCGCGGCAGCCCGGCGGTGCTGCGCTCCTTCTCGTTGGCCTTGCGCATGTACCAGTTGGAGACCAGCTCCATGCCATCAGGATTGGCGTGGGTGGCGAGGATGATCACATCCTTCAGGATGCGCATCGTTTCGTCGTCGGTCTTGCTGACGAACTGGTAGATGGTTTCGGTCAGCTGCTGCGCGCCGAGCACTTCGGTGGCGTGCAGGCCGCCGTCGATCCAGATCACGGCCTTGCCTTCCCTGGCCAGCGCGCGCGCCGTCTCGTCGGTCAGGCCCTCGGCCTGCGACAGCCGCCGCGAGATCTCCTTGTAGCGATCGAGCTTCTTGAAGTTCTCGGGGGCGGTGATGATGGCCATCAACTGGTCGCGGCCCTCGGCGGTCTTGCCGATGGACTGCACCGTCATGCGGTCCGATTCCGCGTCGAGCTTGCGCACGTACTCGGTGAACCTGGTGTAGTTCGGGAGCACGTAGTCGGCGCCGATCTTGTGGCCGAAGAATTGTCCCGGGGTGGTGACCCTGGGCGCGGCGGGCGACTGGGCCTGGGGCGCCGCCAGGGAGAGCAACAGGGCAAGGATGACGAACGAGAACGACCGAAGTGTCAACGGCATCTGGGAAGTATAGGGCCAGGCACCGAAAGTGCGAAAATGACGCAGGATTTGCGTACACCGATGCCTACCGTCTCCCCCTACGGCGCCTGGCCGTCTCCCCTCAGCGCCGCTCGTGTCACCGCCGGGGCGCTCCGCCTCGATCACATCCAGCTCGATGGAGACGATGTGTATTGGGTGGAGGGGCGGGCGTCTGAGGGCGGCCGCCATGTGATTGTGAAGCGGTCGCCGGCCGGCGACATCACGGACGTCACGCCGCCGCCGTTCAACGTGCGCACGCGGGTCCACGAGTACGGTGGCGCCGCCTACACCGTGCATCGCGGCACGGTGTACTTCTCGAACTTCTCCGATCAGCGGATCTACAAGCAGGAGCCTGGACAGGTCCCGCAACCGGTCACCGGCGACGGCGGCTGTTTCTACGCCGACTTCCGGCTCGATCCGGTGCGTGACCGGCTGGTCGGCGTTCGCGAGGACCATGCCAAGGCCGGCGCCGAAGCGGTGAACACTATCGTTGCTGTCGCACCGTCAGCCGGCGGCGCTGACGTGCCGTCCTCCTGGCACGACGTGACGCTGGTCTCCGGGGCGGATTTCTATTCGGATCCGATTGTCAGCCCCGACGGCACGACGCTCGCGTGGTTGCAGTGGAACCATCCCAACATGCCGTGGGACGGCACCGAGCTGTGGACGGCGGCGTTCAACGCCGACGGCTCCCTTGGCCCGCGTGAGAAAGTCGCGGGCGGAGCCAGCGAATCGGTCTTCCAACCCGACTGGTCGCCGGACGGCAGGTTGTATTTCGTGTCGGACCGCAGCGGCTGGTGGAATCTCTATCGCGTCACAGGCCAGTCCAGTGAATGCATTCACGAGATGGCGGCCGAGTTCGGCAAGCCGCAGTGGACCTTGAGCATGGTCACCTACGCGTTCATCGCCGCCAATCGCCTGGCGGCCACCTATGCGCGGGATGGCGAGTGGCGGCTCGCGCTGATCGACACGGACTCGCTGGCGTTCGCGCCCGTCGAGCTACCGGTGCAGCCGCTGGAGTCCATTTGCGCCCGTCACAATGCGATCTACTTCGTGGGCGGGTCGGCCACGCAGTCCGGCGCGATCATGCGCATGGCGCTCGGCGACATGACACCGGTGGTGCTGCGGTCGGCGTCGGCGGATCGCATCGAGCCGGCCTGGGTGTCGGTTCCTGAAGCGGTCACCTATCGCGTGTCGGATCGCGCCGTGCACGCCTTCTACTATCCGCCGGTCAATCCCGCGGCGACGGCGCCTGGCGGCGAGCGTCCGCCGCTGCTCGTGCTGACGCACGGTGGTCCGACCGGCGCCTCATCTGACGTGCTCGATCCCAAGACGCAGTTCTGGACCAGCCGCGGCTTCGCCGTGCTCGACGTGAACTACAGCGGCAGCACGGGCTACGGACGTGCGTATCGTGAACGCCTGAACGGGCAGTGGGGAATTGCGGATGTCGATGACGCGGTGGGCGGCGCCAGGGCGATGGTCGCCGCGGGCAGGGCCGATCCGGCGCGGCTGATCATCCGCGGCGGGAGCGCCGGCGGCTACACGACGCTGGCGGCGCTGACCTTCCACCAGACGTTCAAGGCCGGCGCCAGCTACTACGGCATCAGCGACCTCGAAGTGCTGCAGCACGACACCCACAAGTTCGAGTCGCGCTACAACGAGTCGCTCATCGGCCCGTATCCCGCCGCGCGTGACACCTACTACCAGCGCTCGCCGATTCACTTCACCGACCGGCTGTCGTGCCCGATCATCCTGTTCCAGGGCTTGGACGACAGGGTGGTGCCGCCGAACCAGTCCGAGATGATGGCCGAGGCGGTGCGCAAGAAGGGCCTGAAGGTGAAGTACGTGACCTTCGAGGGCGAGCAGCACGGCTTCCGCAAGGCCGAAAACATCATTCGCGCGCTGGAAGAGGAGTTGGCGTTCTACCGCGACGTGTTCGGGATGTGAAGGGCTCGGGGTCAGACCCCTTGACAATCCATATTGCTGCATAGTTATATGGCGATATGAAGGCTCGACCGTGAGCGCCATCGCCTTTGTGCTGGCCGCTGTCATCGGCCTGGTGATGGGCATGCTCGGCGGCGGCGGCTCCATCATCGCCGTGCCGGCGTTGACCGGGTTGCTGCACTTCTCCCCGAAAGAAGCCGTCGTGATCAGCCTGGCGGTGGTCGGCATTGCCGCGGCCGCCGGCGCCGTTGGCAGTCTTGTTCGCGGCACCTTGCCGCTGGTCGCTGGCCTTGTGGTCGGCCTCGCCGCCACCGTGGGGGCCTACTTCGGCGGCTTCCTGGGCGCGCGCCTCGCCGACGCCACCCAATTGCGCGTGCTTGGCGTCGTGATGCTGGTGGCCGCGGCGATCATATTCCGGCGCCCGGTGATCCACGAGACCTCCGCGGGACGCCGCTCGCTTCCGGTGCTCATGCTTCTGGGTCTGCCCTTGGGCATTCTCACCGGCCTGGTCGGGGTCGGCGGCGGTTTCCTGATCGTGCCGGCCCTGATCATCGTGGCACGGATCCCGATGCGCGAAGCCGCCGGCGCGTCGTTGGTCGTCATCACCATGGCGGCGGCGTCGGGCCTGGCCGGCTACATCGGCCGCACGCCGTTGGTCCTGTCGTTCATTCTTCCGTTCGCATTCGTCGCGGCCGTGGGCGCCCTTGCCGGGGGCATGATTGCCCATCGCCTGCCGCAACGACGCCTGCAGCAAGCCTTCGCCGTCGCGCTCGTCGCCCTGGCGTCGTACGTGCTCATCCAAGAGTGAGCCCGAGGAGTCAACCATGTTCGTGAAACGTTTCTTCGAGCCGTCCATCGCGCAGGCCAGTTACCTGATCGGCTGCAACCAGACCGGCGAATCCATTGTCATCGACGCCAATCGTGACGTGGATCAGTACATCGAGGCCGCCGAGCAGGAAGGCCTGCGCATCACCCACATCACCGAGACGCACATCCACGCCGACTACGTGTCGGGCTCGCGCGAGCTGGCCCACAAGACGGGCGGCACGCTGTATCTCTCGGATGAAGGCGACGCGGACTGGAAGTACGCCTTCGCGAGCGAGGGCCGTCTGCTGCACGGCGGCGATCACCTCCAGATTGGCAACATCCGCGTGGACGTGCTCCACACGCCGGGCCACACGCCCGAGCACCTGACGTTCCTCGTCACCGACGGCGCGGCGGCCGACCGGCCGATCGCGGCGGTGACCGGCGACTTCGTGTTCGTGGGTGACGTCGGCCGTCCCGACCTGCTAGAGCGCGCGGCCAACATCAAGGGCACGATGGAAGCCGGCGCCAGGACGCTGTGGAAGAGCCTGCAGGTGTTTGCCGCGCGCGAAGACTGGCTGCAGATCTGGCCGGGGCACGGCGCCGGCTCCGCGTGCGGCAAGGGCATCAGCGCCATCCCCTCGTCCACGCTCGGTTACGAACGCCGGTTCAACTGGGCGTTCGCGATCAAGACCGAAGCCGACTTCGTCACGAGCGTGCTGGCCGGCCAGCCCGAGCCGCCGAAGTACTTCGCCAACATGAAGCGGGTGAACAAGGCCGGCCCGGCGCTGCTCGGCGGTTTCACCGCGCCGCCCCGGCTGGATGATGGCCGGTTGCCGGCGACGCTGGGGACCAACGCGATTGTGATCGACACGCGCCCTGCCGCGGACTACGCCGCCGGCCACCTGGCGGGCACCATCAGCATCCCGCTCAACGCCTCGTTCGTGACGTGGGCGGGCTGGCTGGTGCCCGCGTCCGCCGACCTCTACCTGATCGTGGACGAGGCGACGGCGGCACGGCTCCAGGAAGTGGTCCGCAGCCTGGCGCTGATCGGGATTGATTCGGTCAAGGGCTACTTCAGCCCGTCCGCAATTATCACGGCGGAGGCGGGTGGCGCGGCGCTCGAGACGATGGCCCAGATCTCCGCCGCCGACCTGTCGAAGCGGATCGCGGCGCGCGAGGTCGCGGTGATCGACGTGCGCGGCGCCAACGAATGGGCGGACGGCCACCTGGCCGCGGCCACTCACATCCCGGTGGGCTACTTGGCCGATCGGCTGGAGCAGATCCCCCGCGACAAACCCGTCGTGTTGCAGTGTCAGGGGGGCGGCCGCTCGGCGATCGCGGCCTCCCTGCTCCAACGCCTGGGCGTCAAGAACGTGATCAACATGGAAGGCGGAATCACGGCGTGGGTCGCCGCCGGCCTGCCCGTGGAAGGAGGCGCGCGTGAGCCGCAAACCACTCGCGCCTGAGACCCTGCGGGCGGTTGCCGAACGCTTCAAGGTGCTGGCGGAGCCGGCGCGGTTGAGCGTGCTCAACAAGCTGAGCAGCGGCCCTCGCAACGTGAGCGAGCTGATCGAGGCGACCGGCCTGAACCAGGCCAACCTGTCGAAGCACCTGCAGATGCTTCACGCCCACGGCTTCGTGCGCCGCCGGCGCGAAGGGCTGTTCGTGGTCTACGAGCTGGCGGACGACAGCGTGTTCACCGTGTGTGACGTCATGTGCGGCCAGTTGATGCGCAGGGCCGCCGCACAGGTGACACAACTGCGCGCCGTCCGGTAGGATCAGCTCTCGATGAAGAAATTCCTCGGCGGCTGCCTGATCGTGCTGGTCATTGCCCTGGTGGGCTTCGGCGTGGCGGGGTTTTATGCCTACCGCGCCGCCAAGCCCATGTTCGACAGTGCCGCCGGCTATGTCGCCAAGGCCCGCGAGCTGACGCGGCTCGGCGAGACGGTGGCCAACAAGAAGCCGTTCGACCCGCCCGCTTCGGGTGAGCTGACGGCCGGCCAGGTCGAACGCTTCGTGGCCGTGCAGGGGCGCGTCCGCGCCGAGCTGGGCGACAAGTGGTCGGACATCGAAACCAAGTCCGCGGACATTCGCCGCAAGACCGAAGGCAACCGCGAGCTGACGATGGCGGAGCTGACCGGCGTATTCTCCGACCTGGCCAACCTTTACCTCGACGCGCGGCGCGTGCAGGTCAACGCGCTCAACGTGCACAAGTTCTCGGATGCCGAGTACTCGTGGGTGCGCCTCCGCATGTATGAAGCGGCGGGGATGCACATTGCCGGCGGGATCGACCTGTCGGCGTTCGAGAACATGGCCCGCGACGGCGCGCAGAAGAGCGGCGTGGCGCTGCCCGACGTGCCGATGCCGGACGTCCCCGAGGCCAACATCCGCCTCGTGAAGCCCCACGCCGGCAAGCTGAAGGAGTGGCTGCCGATGGCGGTGCTGGGGCTTTAGGACCGGGAGTCGGGCCCGTCATCGTTCTGTCGCGCACGCGTCACGCGCCCTTCAACTCCGATTGCTACCGTCTCGAGCTCGCTGACGTTGTCGGATTCAAAGGACAACGGCGCCGGCTCGCTCGAGAACCATCACCTCGACCTACGACCCCCGGATCGTCCAGCTCGGATTGAAGGTGGGATTCTCGCGGCCGACAAAACGGTGGTGAAGTTCGCCGGGGGCGCCGAAGTTGTTGCCATGCGTCGCCGGCATGGATGGTTCGAGTAGCTGGACACGGCCCCCGGCGTGGGCCAGGCGGATGGCGGACTCGAGGCCGGCACCTACTTCGAGTTCGGCATCCCCCCCGGCTACGCCTTCTCGAAGGCCAGCCTCGCCGTGCCGGTGAAGGTGGGCGTCAGCCTGGGCAACTACTACGAGGTGGACGGCGTTGACGAGAAGTTCGACTTCATCAGCGTTAGCGGCATCGTCACGGTGCCACTCGGGTCAACGACGAAGTTTGGGTCGTGGAACCTGCACGGCGGCGTGGAGGTCCAGCGCCTTGGCAACCACACCATGGTGCTCAACGGCGACGTGCGCAGCCGGAAGATCGCGTCGGTGGGGATTGGCTTTTCTTACTGATGTGGGGCCCGGGACGATTGCCGGAAGGCGTCGTCCGGGCCACATCTCTGTTGGGCCGTGGCGGGTCTCCGACAAAACCGTCTAATCATGGATATCGCGACGTCGATGAGGCAGATTCAGTTGAGCAGGGTCAGGCCCTTCGGCACCTCATGCCCCGGGGGCAGACCCCTATAATGTCCCGATGAGTGAGCTGACGCAGATCTGGATCAAG
The DNA here is from genome assembly GCA_964355095.1 of uncultured Acidobacterium sp. Taxonomy (GTDB): domain Bacteria; phylum Acidobacteriota; class Vicinamibacteria; order Vicinamibacterales; family UBA2999; genus 12-FULL-67-14b. Next base: position 22,314 of record CAYHCX010000038.1, on the reverse strand, counting down.
CGGATGCATGGAGGCCCGATGGATCCGGCGGCGAAGGCGACGGTCGTGGCGGGGAAGGGCATTGTCGGTAACGCCAACCAGGGCGGCAAGCGCCAGGTCACGATTGTTTCGAACAAGAACTGGGAAGCCGTAACCGCACCGCTCGGCGCCACTCCAGACCCGCGGATGCGGCGCGCCAACCTCCTGGTGTCGGATGTCGACTTCACCGGCGCGCACGGCAAGATCCTTCGCGTCGGCAGCGTCCGCATCCGCATCTACGGCGAAACACGGCCCTGCGAACAGATGGAGGCCGTGGCGCCTGGTCTTCAGCAGGCGATGAGCGTGCCCTGGGGCGGCGGTGCGTTCGGGGAGGTGCTCGACGACGGAGAGATCGCGATCGGCGACTCTATCACCCTGGCACCGGCACCCCGCACCACCCTGTAGGCACCCTTAAGGTTAGGCACCCCAGGCACCCTACGTTTTGCCTTCCTATCGACGACCGATCTTCAAGCCCCCGTTGGTGGTGCGCACGCGGACCATCGGGCCGCCCGAACCGAGCGTCGTTGAAATGCCGCGGTTCGACGTCAGCTCGCCCTGGATGGTGAGGGGGATGTCGCTGCGGAATCCGCCGTTCACCGTCCGCGTTTCGAGCTGCGCGTTATAGCCATCGGGAACGGCCACGGTGACGCCGCCGTTGCTGGTTTCGACGTCGAGGCCCTCGCCGTCCCAACGGCTGCCGCTGAGATTCACGGTGAGGCCGCCGTTGCGCGTGGAGCCGTTGACGTGGCCGGCGAGGTCGGTGAGCCGCACGCCGCCGTTGGTGGTGTCGAACCGCACGTTGCCGTTGACGCCGGTAATGGTGATGCCGCCGTTGTGGGCATTGAGGTCGAGGTCGGTCTTGAGCGGCACGTTGATGCGGTAGCTCACCGACCACCCTTCACGCCGGGCGCCATCAGGGCCGGTCGCCGACACCCGGCCGCCGCCGGACTGCACCTGCACGTTGTTGGCGATCTCACGCGCGCGTTCGTCGGTGCGGGCCCAGCCGCGAACCACCGCGCGCACCCGGATGTCGTGGCGATCCCACGCGTCCACGGTGATGCCGCCGTTGTCGCCGGCGTCCACGGTCAGCGGACCGGCGGGCATGGTGGATTCACGCACTTCGCAGTGCTGCCGGTTCTCATCATCCGAGTCCCGGGTGTTCGCGCAGGGATCCGCGTCGGTCCCGGGCTGGCGCTCGATGTAGTTGGAGGAGCGGTCGTTCCATCGGAAGTTGTAGGCGCCGCCGGCGCGCACGGCGGAGCGGGTGGCGCGATTGATGTGGCGCTCCCACTGCTGCTCGACGCGTTGCCACCGGCGATCCACCTGGCGGCGCGCCTGCTCGAGCGCACGCTCCACGCGGTTGCTGACGTCGGAACGGCCGTTGTTCGGTTCCCACCGGAAGGTTTGCGCGGCCGGCGCGGCGGCGCGGCCGACCAGCATGGCCAGGGTGAACAGGATGCGAAGGGTCATAGGGTTCAATCTCCTCAAGTCGACTCGAAGGGATTGGACGGGAACTGACCGCGCGGGGTTGGCGGCTCGAGGGGATGATTGGGGTCAGGCCGCGAAAAACGCCCTTCTCCGCCTGCAAACGGTCCAAGAGAAGGGCGTTTTTCGCGGCCTGACCCCAATCATCCCTGGTCGGTGTCGGTGGCTACCGGGCGGGAAGGGTCGGCGCTCCATTCGCTCCAGGATCCCGGGAAGATCTTCACGCCGCGGATGCCGGCGTGCTCCAGCGCGAGCAGGTTGTGGCAGGCCGTCACGCCCGATCCACAGTAGACCACCACGTCCTTGGGGTCTCGGCCCTGGAGGAGGGGCGCCCACTGCGCCTTCAGCTCGTCCGGCGACTTGAAAGACTTGTCGGCGGCCAGGTTCTGCTGGAAGAAATAGTTCGCGGCGCCGGGAATGTGGCCGCCCACCTTGTCGAGGGTCTCGCCGATACCGCGATAGCGCTCGGGCGTGCGCGCGTCGACGAGCAGGCGCGTCGGGTCGGTCAGGCCGCTGGCGACCTCATCCACCGTGAGGCGCCAGCCCGGACGCGCTGCGCCCCTGAACGGGACCGGCGTGGACGCCTCCACGCCGCCGCGGACCGGGTGTCCTTCGCCTTGCCACCGGGCCAGCCCGCCGTCGAGCACCGCCACCGCGTCGTGGCCCATGAACCGCAGCATCCACCACAACCGCCCCGCAAACATGCTGCTGTCGGCGTCGTAGGCCACCACCTGGATGTGCGGCCCGATGCCGAACTCGCTGAAGGTGCGGACCATGACGTCCGAGTCGGGCAGCGGATGGCGGCCGTTGGTGCCGGTCTTCGGCCCCGACAGGTGGCGATCCAGGTGCGCGTAGCGCGCGCCGGGAATGTGTCCCTCCCGGTAGTTCGCCTCGCCCTTGGCGGGATCCGTGAGGTCGAACCGGCAGTCGATGATCACCCAGCTCGGATCGTTCACATGCTGGGCGAGAGTGGAGGGCGTGATCAGTGTCTTGTGCATGTCTCAGGTCTAGGCTTTCAGCTTCCCGGCCAGCGTATGCAGGAACAAGCCGACGTCGGTGACGACGCCGACCGTTTGCGTGGAGCCGCGGTCAGAGAGCTTGGTGACCACCGCGGGGTTGATGTCCACGCAGATTACCTTCACCCACGACGGCAGCATGTTGCCGACGCCGATGCTGTGCAGCATCGTCGACAGCATCACGACCACGTCCACGTTGGCCAGCGCCTTCCCGTAGGCGTCCTGCGCCGCGGTCAGGTCCATCATGGTCTCCGGCAACGGGCCATCGTCGCGGATCGAGCCGGCGAGGATGTAGTGGACGTGGTGCGTATGGCAGGCGTGCATGATACCGGAGGTCAACACTCCCGACGCCACGGCGCGGCCAATGCCGCCGGCGCGGCGCACGGTGTTGATGGCGCGCATGTGATTGCGGTGGCCGTGCTCGACCGGATGTCCGCTGCTGAGGTCAATGCCGAGCGAGGTGCCCGACAGGGCGACCTCGATGTCGTGCACGGCGAGCGCGTTGCCGGAGAGCAGCACGTCCACGTAACCGAGGCGGATCAGCTCGCAGAAATACTGCGAGCCGCCGGTGTGGACCACGACCGGGCCGGCGACGAAGGCAATGCGGCCGCCATCGGCCTTCGCCTGCCGCATCATCTCGGCGACGCGCGCCACCGCGGTTTCGACGCGGCGCTCCGACGACACCTCGTTGCTCATGAAGCCGAAGCTCGGCTTGTCGCGCTGCTGCACGTCGGGCGAGACGCGAATGCCCTGCATGCCGCACACCACCTGCTCGCCCTTCCTGACGTCGCGCAGCTTGCGGCAGACGACGCGGCCGTCCTTGACGATCAGCACGGCGTCCATGCGCTGATCGTCGGCGGCGACCCATTGGCCGCCGAGGAAGACCGACGTGCGGTGATTGGTGGTGGAGTAGAAGTCTTCGGGGACGGCGCCGTCCATGTCGGCGGCGCGCAGCAGCACCTCCGGCGATCCCTCGACGAAGCAGCCGAACACCGACAGCCTGGAGAGCAGGTCCTGCAGCCGTTCCGGGGTGTCGGTGGTCAGCCGCAGCGTGAGGTGGGAGCCCTCTTCGTTCTTGCGGCCGACGTCGAAGTGCAGGATCTCGTATTCGGAGCCGTGCTCGACGATGGTGGTGAGGATCGACTGGAAATTTCCTGAGTCGATCAGGTGGCCTTCAGCTTTGACAGTTTCGGAAACCATGTTTGGGAAGGGGTCTGACCCCCGCCCACTATTCTAGCGGGGGTCTGACCTTTTCGCGGGTCTTTGCGGCGGGGTCGGCCCTTGGCGTTCTTCGCGACGGGGTCAGACCCCTCGGCACCACTGACTCGGGGTCAGACCCCTAGCGCACTTGCGGCTGCTGCAACGCCGCGATGCGGGCTTCGAGCGGGGGATGCGTCGCGATCAACGACATGAAGCCGCCCTTGGCCCCGGCGATCTTCATGGTGGCGAGCTGGGGCTGCGAGTTGTCCACCAGGGCCTTGGTCTGCAGCAACCGCTGCAGGGCGCCAATCATGTTGGCCCGGCCCGCCAGGCTGGCGCCGCCGGCGTCGGCCCGGTACTCGCGCGCGCGGGAGAACCACGCCACCACCATCGACCCGAGAATGCCGAACGCGATGTCGAAGATCAGGGTTGTCGCGAAGAACACCAGGTGCGAGATCTTCTCGTCCACCATCTGCCGGACGATGTTGGCGATGATGCGGGAGAAGAACATGACGAAGGCGTTGACGACGCCCTGGATCAGCGTCAGGGTGACCATGTCGCCGTTCTGGATATGCGCGACCTCGTGAGCCAGCACGCCTTCCACTTCTTCACGGCGCAGCGAATGGAGCAGGCCGCTCGAGACCGCCACCAGGCTGCGGTTCTTGCTCGGCCCGGTCGCGAACGCGTTGACTTCCGGCGAGTCGTAGATGCCGACTTCCGGCATCGGCAGGCCGGCCTTGCGCGTCAGCTGGCCCACGGTCTGGTGGAGCCAGTCGAGGTCGGGCTGACCGCTGCGGCCGTCCACCAACTGGATGCGCATCGCCATCTTGGCCATGAAGCGCGACAGCTGGAGGGAGATGAACGCGCCACCCATGCCCCACACCAGGCAGAACACCATCAGGGCCGAGTAGTCGAGGCCGGTCGGGGTGAGGTAGCCGCCGACGCCCAGCAGGCTGAGCACGATCGACAGCGTGATCATGATGGCCAGGTTGGTGGCCAGGAACAGGAGAATGCGTTTCATGGGGTCAAGGATAGCAAAGCGGTTTCGGAATGAAAAACACGTAAATTGGCGGAGATAGCGCGGAAAAAGCGAACGATCCCGCCTGGGCCTGACCCCGGCGCGGCTAGCGGACCGGCGTGTAGCCCTCGGCCAGCTTCGTGCGGGCCGCCTCCACTTCGCGGTGGAACACGAACAGCGCGTCGGCATTGTCGTTCTTGTCGGTGAAGTTCCAGGTCTTGCCGCCCTTCTGCTTCACGCGCAGGTTCTTCTGGAGGTAGTCCACGGCAAACTGATCGGCCTGGGCGTAGGTGATCGTGAACGCGTCGCCCTTGTTCGAGGTCTCGTACTTGAGGCCATCAACCGTCGCCGACAGGATGCCGTTGCAGGAGCCGATCGCGTGCTTGTGGACCACCGGGACCCTGGCGTTGAGGCTGACTTCCCTGATGCGCACGGTGATGGCGTTGGGGCCGGCGACCAGGTCCACCGTCTTCTGGACGCTGTCGAAGCCGGTGGCGGTCAGCTGCAGCCGCTTGGTGCCGGGCTCCAGTTTGTCGAGCGTGAGCGGCGTGTTGCCGACGAACTGGCGATCGATGAACACCGAGGCGCCGGGCACGTCCGATTCGAGCGTGAGCGTGGCCAGCGTCGGCGCGGCCTCGGCCACCGGTGCCGCGGTGACCGGCGCAACCTTCCGGGGCGCGGCCTTGCGGGGGGCTTCGGGCTCCGCCGCGGGCGCCGGTGCCGGCCCAGCTTTCTTCGCGGCTGGCGCCGGTGCCGGCGCGGTGCGCGTCTCAGCAGGTGGTGCCGGCTCGGGGCTCTTCCGCCCCATGAACACGATGCCGACCCCCACGAGGATGGCGACTCCTGCGCCGACGAATGCTGCTGGTTTCATCAACGCAGATCGTAGCAGATTCGTTTGGATGGTCTTGGCCGCAGATTACGCCGATACCGCAGATTCCAATGCCAGTGCGGAGCGCAGGCGTCGGCCCGAAGGGCCTTGGCCGGCCGGCCCGGCCGGTCTTCGACCGGCCGCCTGCGCCTGTCCTGACGTCTTTATGCGTGAAACGAATCTGTGTAATCGGCGTAATCTGCGGACGAAAGGGATTTGAGGCCACCGATGACAGCTCGACTGCTGACGATGGTCGTTGTTGGAGTGCTGGGGCTTGCTGGCTCGGTGGCCACGCAGCCTCCAGCGCCGGCGGACTGGTTCCAGTGGCGCGGCCCCAACCGCGACGGCATCTCGACCGAGACCGGGCTGCTGCAGGACTGGCCCAAGGCCGGCCCGCCGCAGGTATGGCGCGCGACGGGCGCGGGGAACGGCTACTCGTCGTTCTCGTCATCCGGCGGACGTCTCTACACGCTCGGCGCGCGCGCCAACAACGAGTACGTGATGGCGTTCGACCGCGCCACCGGCAGGAAGGTGTGGGAGTACCTCAACGGCCGGCGCCACCAGAACGACCGCGGCGACGGCCCGCGCAGCACGCCGACCATCGACGGCGATCGGCTCTACGTGCTCGGCGGCAGCGGCGATCTCACCTGTCTCGACATCGCGACGGGCAAGCGCATCTGGTCGATCAATGTCATTCAGAAGTTCGGCGGCCGCAATCCCTGCTGGGGCTACAGCGAATCCCCGCTGATCGTCGGCGATCGCATCCTGGTGAACGCGGGCGGCTCGCGCGCGTCGATTGTCGCCATTGCCAAGGCCGACGGCGCCACGCTGTGGCAGAGCCACAACGACGAGGCGGGTTACTCGTCACCCATGCTGATGCGCACGGGGAGCCTCAACCAGGTGATCTTCTTCACCGGGCAGCGCACGCTCGCCGTGGACCCGCGCGACATGCGCAATCACCACGCCAGCTCGGTGCTGATCGACGACCACCTCTACGGGTTTTCCAGCAGCATCCTGACCGCGCTGAAGTTCGACACCGGGGCCATTGACGGCGGCCAGCGCTGGAGTAACACGTTGCTGCCCGCCATCGGGGAGCCCGGGCACATCCACGGTTCGATAGTCGTTCGAGCCGCCGAGCAGGTGCAGCGGATTTCGCGTGGACGCGGCGACCGACGGTTCGTTCTGGCGCTGCAGGAAGGGGTCGCCTTCCGGCCAGGACGTGCCCGACACCATGTTGACGTTGCGGCCGGGAATCTGGGCCTGGATGGTGGACATCGCCAAACCGAGGGCGAAGCAGGCACCGATAATTAGACGCACGTACGCATTACGTCGCAGCGCAAGGGGAGCGAACCGGCGCATGAGACCGCCTCCAAAAGCTGTGGCTATTCAGTGACGCAAGGAACTACTCAGGGCGGACTACAAAGACGTTCAGGTCGAACAAAGGTCGCCAAGTGTAAGCCAGCCCGCCTACTTGCACAAACAATTGCGACCTTAGTTGTTCCTTATTTGTCATGCGGAACGGCTCAAACACACGAGTCGCCAGCGGTCGAACCGTCACGGTCTGGCCGAAATCCGCCTACCGATGGACGGAATAGGTGACCTTGAGCACCAGTGACTTGTTGGCGCGGCCGTCGAAGGCGCCGTCCGTGTAGCGAGTCTCGTTGTAGACCAGGAACACATTGTCGATGGTCCGGAAGATGTAGTTCACGCGCACCTGCGTCGCGGCCAGCGTCACGGTCTTCTTGGTGCCGTCGTAGAAATTGCCGGTGCTGAGCGACACGTTGCCGCTGACCTTGCGGCCGTTGTACGACCGGAGGTTCACCGTGAGCCCGCTCCAGTCGTAGGTGCCGATCGGCAGCACCACGCCGGGGCCGATGTTAAAGGGACGCACCACGCGCTCGTAGCTGTCGAACGGCACGATCTCGATGCGGTCGCCGGTTTCAAACGCGGTGGCGAAGGTGAAGTTGCTCTCGCGGCTCCTGAGCACGCGCTTGTGGTCGTGGTACCACACGGTGCTCGGTGTCAGCTCGAACTGGCGGATGCGCCAGCGCTTCGGCCGCGGCTTGAGCGACCCGCGCACGCCGATCAGCCGCTCGCGCGCGCGCACAAAGCCGATACCCGGGTTGAAGCCCGGGTCGATGTCGATGTCGATGTAGTTGGCGCCCGCCTCGACGAAGTCGTTGCGCCACTCGGCGCCCAGTTGCGTGGCCCACTGCGCCGGCTTGCCGCGGTCTTCCGATCGCGCGGCGAGTCCCATCACATTCAGGTTGTTGAAGAACGTGAACCGCGCATCCGCGCCCAGCACCGTGTTGCGCAACCCGCCGCCTTGCCGGTTGGTGACCATGGCGCCGACGTAGGAGCGGCCGAGGATCTCCTTGCGCACGCGTCCCACCGTGTAGCTCTCGCCGGCCTGGCGGCCGGTGTCGTCGGTCTGCGCGTTCAGCACGCCGACGTCGAAGCCCCCGACCTTGCCGGTGAGCTTGCCGCCCACCGGGATGGTGATGGGCGTGCCCTGGTTCGAGAGGCCGATGTTGCGGCTGTAGAACAACTCGAGGGGCGGCGGCCCGAAGTGGAGCAGGCCCACGCCCATTCGCAACGAGTCGGCGCCCTCGATGAAGAACTGGCGCTTCTCGGGGAAAAACAGGCTGAAGCGGGTGAGGTTGACCTGCTGCGCATCCACTTCGGTCTGCGCGAAGTCGGGGTTCACCGCCAGGTCGGCGGTCAGGGTCGAAGTGGCCTGCCACTTCAGGTCGTCGATGCCGAGGTCCGTGATGCGGCGCCGGGACACCGGCACCGCGACGCGTCGAGCGACTCGGCACCGCCGAGGAAGTACGGGCGCAGGCGGATGCGCTCCGCCTGCTTGATGTCGGCGAGCCCGTTGAGCTGCCCGGCCTGCGAGACGTTCTGGAACGCGAAGTTGCGGCCCCATCCCGCCCAGTAGGACAGCTCGTTGCGGCGCTTGATCACGCGCTCGAAGTTGAGGCCCCACGCCTGCGACGCGGCGCCGGTCCACTGCTCGTCCTAGTCGGCGTAGTAGAAGCGCGCCTCGTTGCGGACCAGCGCGTCGAAGCGGGTGCCGCGCGGGTTGACGCGGAACACGAACGCGTTGCGGTGATCGTGGTAGGTGTCGAGCAGCACCGAAAAGGTGTCGTCGCTCTCGAGCGTGTTGTCGCGGCGCAGCTCCGAAGTGCGGATCTCGGCCGGCACGCTGTCGTCATGATCGCGTCGATATAGAGGTGGGCCTGGTCGTAGGCGATCCGGACCGTGGTGGCTTCACTGGCGTCTGCGCCCTGGTCCGGCTCGCGCTGCCTGAAGCCGCTGATCACGGCGGCCTTCTGCCAGATCGGATCGTCAAGGCACCCATCGAGCTTCGCCGGCGCCGTGGTCTTCAGCGCCTGCGCCGTCGGTGCCGAGGGGGGCTGTGCCTGGGAGGTTGCCGAGAGACCGAGAAGGCAGAAAAAAACTATCGAGACTCGACAAGAACACACGCGCGGACGAGCTTACCATGTGGACGGATGACTACTGACCGGTTGGGCTCCTGGTGGCCGCGGCTGCGGGCCGCGGTGATCGCAATGCTGGTGATCGTGACGACGTCAGCCTGCGCCGCGTCGCGGTCAGCCCCAGCGGGCCACGGCACGCCGATCGCCGGCTTCCCGCCGCTGCTGACGTGGATGGGCGAGTTCACGCGGCCGTCCGGCGCTCCTAATCCGCTGATTGCCGGGAGCCAGAGATTCGGCAGCCTGTCGGGCCTCGTGCTCGATGCGACAAGCGGACAGTGGCTGAGCGTGATTGACGACCGCGCGGGCTCGCGCGTGGCGTGGCTGTCCGTGACGCTTACCGGCGGACGGTTCGAGGTGTCGCCGACCCGCGTTCAGGCGCTGAGCGCTGGCCCAGGTGTGGCCGATCGGATTGCGACGCAGTCGGACCTCGAGGCCATCGCCGCACTGCCGGACGGCACCTTCCTGATGGGCGAGGAAGGCCACGTGACCAGGGACGGCGTGTGGCAGCCGGCCATTCTCCAGGTGACGCGAGATGGTGTGGTCACCGGCGTGATCGGCTACCCGAAAGAATTCCAGATCAGCGTCGATGGCCGGACGGGTGTCCGCGACAATCAGGGGTTCGAGAGCCTGACGCGCACGCCGGGCGGCCGCCTGATCGCCGGTCTCGAACAACCGCTGGCGGAGCACGCGGTCACCACGTCCGCGCGCGGCGGCGAGGGCCGCCTGATCGAGTTTGAGCCGAGCGGCGCGACCTGGAAGCCCGGACGGCAGTGGCGCTACACAATTTCGCCAACGCCCAAGGTTGACGGCTTTCCGAACATCTGCAGCGGCGGCGAGAACGGCCTGGTGGAGCTGCTGGCAATCTCCGAAACCACGTTGATCGCCCTGGAACGGGCGTGCCTGATGAACGAGGCCGGCACCGCGCCCGCTAACGCGATCCAGTTGTTCTCGGTCACCCTGTCGGGAAACACCGCGCGCAAGACGCTGCTGCTGGATCTCTCGAAGCTGGCGCCGAAGCTGTCGCCGGCGCTGGCCCACCTGGAAAATTTCGAAGGGCTCGCGTTTGGCCCGACCGTCGGCGGCGTGCGCACGCTGCTGGTGATGTCGGACGACAACTTCCGCCCGACGCAGAAGACGTCGTTCCTGTTGTTGGGGATGAAATAATCGTTCGGAGAGCGACGGCTTTAGCCGTCGCTGGGATTGGCGATGGCTGAAGCCATCGCCCTCCGAACGTTTCTACTCTACGAACTTATACCCCACCCCGCGCACCGTGAGCAGGTGCTTCGGCTTGGTCGGGTCGACTTCCAGGTATCGCCGCAACCGCACGATGAAGTTGTCGATCGCGCGCGTGTCGGTGTCTTCGTGCAGGTCCCACACTTCCTCGAGAATTGCCTTGCGCGACACCGCCCGGCCGGCGTTGCGCACCAGGTACTGCAGCAGGTCGCACTCCATCTGTGTAAGCTGGTAGGCCTTGTCGCCCACGCGCAGTTCGAGCGCCTCGAGATCCAGGGTGCGGCCCGCGAACGTCAACTGCTCGTGCTCGTGCACGGGCTGCTGCAGCCACTGCCGCCGCCGCAGCAGTCCGTGCAGCCGCGCCAGCAGGATCTGCAACTCGAACGGCTTCGGCAGGTAGTCGTCGGCGCCGGCTTCGAAGCCCTGCAACACGTCCGCTGGCCGGCTGCGCGCCGTCAGCATCAACACCGGAACGTAGTGGCCGGCGGTGCGCAGCTGCTTCACCACCTCAAACCCGTTCCGCCCCGGCAGCATCACGTCGAGCACCACCGCGTCGTAGGCGTCGCGATTGGCCAGCAGGCGATCGAGCGCGGCCTGGCCATCCCCTTCGATGTCAACGGCGTGGCCCTCGGCCTCGAGGTTGAAGCGCAGGCCGTCGGCCAGGTGGGCCTCGTCTTCGACGATCAGGATCTTGCTCACCCTTCGACTCGCTTTCCCGCGCCTTCGGCGCGGGCAAGCTCGCTCAGGGCAGGCCCTTCGACTGGCGCCAGCCCGCTTCGAGCCGCCGTCTTCACGCGCGGCAGCTCGAGCGTGAACGTCGAACCCTTGCCCTCGCCCGTGCTTTCGGCAAACACGCGGCCGCCGTGCGCCTTGGCGATCGAGCGGACGATGTAAAGACCGAGGCCGGTGCCCTTGACCTTGACGCCGTCGGGCTGGAAGCGATAAAAGCGGCTGAAGATACGCCCGAGCTGCGCGCGCGGAATGCCGACGCCGGCGTCCTTGACGCGCACCCACGCCGTGTCGGGCGTGGCCGCGACCGTCTGCACCGACACGTGCGGCGTGCCGCTCGAATACTTCACGGCGTTGTCGAGCAGGTTGGCAATGGCGGTGCGCAGGTCGTCGCCGTCGCCGTCAACCACGAGCAGCGTGCCGGGATCCGCGTCGGCCAGCGTCACCGCCGTGTCCGGCAGGTTGTGCCGCATGCGGGCGATGTCGATGCAGTCCCGCACCAGCCACACCAGGTCCACCGGCGCGCGGTGATCGAGCTTGCGCTTGTGGCGGGCATGGCCGGCCTTCAGCACCTGCTCCACCGTGTGCTGCAGCCGGTCGGCGTCCTGCAGCATGATGCGGTAGAACTCCTTGCGCTGCGCGTCGCCGACTTCCCGGGCCTGGAGCGTTTCCAGGTACAGGCGAATCGACGCGATCGGTGTCTTGAGTTCGTGGGTGACGGAGTTGAGGAAGCTGTCTTGCTGCTCGGTGATGCCCATCTCGCGGACCAGGAACACCGTGTAGACGATCAGGCCGGCGATGATCAGCGCGAAGGTGATGACGCCGAGAACGAGCGGCGCCAGGCGCCGCCCGTTGACGAGAATCCAGCCGATGTTGAGGGTAACCGCGGCGGCAACGAGAACGACGCAGAGCACGACGAAGACGATCGAAGCGGTCTGGCGCCTGGTCATAAAAAGAAACCGGGTTTCTTTTTCAGGCCCGGGTCATCCTCAGTCTACCCGACACCGAAAAAGAAACCCGGTTTCTTCTAGACCTTAGCGACTTTCACGTCCCAGGCCAGGCCGAGCATCTTGAGGGTGCTGATGCCAATCCAGTTCATGTCGAACTCGTACCAAGCCAGGCCGTGGCGCGCCGACACCGGGTGGGCGTGGTGGTTGTTGTGCCAGCCTTCGCCGAAGGTCAGCAACGCCACCCACCAGCTGTTGCGCGAGTCGTCCTTGGTCTGGAACCGGCGCGAGCCCCAGAGGTGGGTCGCCGAGTTCACCAGCCAGGTCGCGTGCAGGCCGTAGGTGGTGCGGAAGAACGTGCCCCACAGGACATAGGGAATGCCGCCGAAGGCGAGCAGCCCGAGGCCGAGGACCACCTGCGGCACCCAGTGCCAGGTGGTGAGCCACACGTGGAACTTGTCCTTGCTCAGGTCGGGCGTGTAGCGCGCCAGGATCTCGGTGTCGTGGTGCATCGCCTTGCCGAACATGATCCAGCCCATGTGCGCCCAGAACGTGCCTTCGCGCGGGGTGTGCGGATCGCCGTCGTGATCCGAGTGCTGGTGATGGATGCGGTGCGTGGCCACCCAGAAGATGGGCCCGCCTTCGAGCGCGAGCGTGCCGCAGATGGTCAGGAAGTACTCCATCCACTTGGGCGTCTTGTAGCCGCGGTGCGTCAGCAGGCGGTGATAGGCCATGCCGATGCCGAGCGAGCCGGCAACCCACCACAAGACGACCGCGGCCATGATGGCGCCAAAGTCGATGTAGAAGAACGCCGCGACCGCGAGGACGTGAAACACGGTCATGGCAATGGCGGTGACCCAATTCACTTCGCCGGACGAGGCCTTGCGGCCGTAGATTTTGGTGACAGGAATCATAGTCGGGGACGACAGTAACAGGAGCCGGCTTCGGCCTACTGTAATAGTTGTGTCATGCCTGCAACTCTTGTCAGGTCAGCTATTTAGTGATATTTGTTATAGTCATATATGGCCGTGACATCATTTGAGCGGGAGCTCAAGCGTGGGAGCGCCGAACTCCTCATCCTCGCCTTGCTCGAAGAGCAGGAGCGTCACGGCTATCAGATCGCCCAACTGATCACCGAACGCAGCGGCGGCGTGATCACCTTTCACGTCACCTCTCTCTATCCCACGCTGTATCGCCTCGAAGAGAAGGGACTCATTGAAGGGCGATGGGTGGAAAAGCACCACCTTCGCCAAGGCTCCAGTGGTCAAGCCGCCGGGCGGCGTCGCCGCTATTACCGGCTGACACCAGGTGGACGCGGAGTACTCGCCAAGCAGCGAGCAGTTTGGGAGGCGTTTTCCGCCGCGCTCACGCATGTGGCCGGCGAGCCGCTTGAAGAGTTGCCGTAGCGGATGCAGGGGTCAGACCCCTCGGCAACACCTGCTCCACCCGCGACGGCGAAAGCGCCAGTGCCTGTCGCACCATGGCCGGCCAGTCGTCCGGGAAGCGCGCCGAGACGTCGCGCCAGTAATCCTGGGCCGCAAAAGTCAGCAATGACAGTACCCTTCACTTGAACCCTTCAACCCTCCCGGCCGTCAAAGCCCCCATGGGCCTCGACCACCTTCGCCAGGACCTGCGCCACTCGGTTCGCGGCCTGCTGCGCGCGCCGGCGTTCACCATCATCACCATCCTGACGTTGGCCCTTGGCATTGGCGCCAATACCGCCATCTTCTCGATCGTCAACGGCGTGATCCTGCGCCCGCTCGGCTATTCGAAGCCCGAGCAGTTGATCTACCTCACCACGCAGTTTCCCGCTTTCGGGTTCTTGCAGTTCTGGGTGTCGCCGCCGGAGTATTTCGAGTTCCGCGAGATCAACCAGTCGTTTTCGGCGGTTGGCGCTTACACCACCGGCGAGGTCAACCTCACCGCCGGTGATCGCCCGATGCGGGTGCGGTCGGCGTCGGTGGACGACCAGTTGATGACCGCCCTCGGCGTCCACCCGGCGCAGGGCCGCCTCTTTGCCAAGGGCGAAACGGATTTGACGGGACCACCGCCCCAGCCCGGCGCCCCGCCTCAGCAGTTGCCGGCCGTGCTCCTGCTGTCGCACGAGCTGTGGCAGCGCGCCTTCGGCGGGCAGCCGATGATCGGCCAGCTGGTCGAGGTCAACGGGCTGCGCCGCGAAGTGATCGGCATCATGCCGCCGGGCGCCGACGTCATGGACAACCGCACCGAGATCTGGATGCCGCTCGGCTTGAATCCCGGCAACCGCCAGAACCGCGGCAGCCATTTCCTCTACTTGATCGGGCGTCTCAAGGACGGCGTGACGCCGCAGGCGGCGCGGACGGAGCTGGCGGGGCTGATCCAGAACTGGGGCGATCGCGTCGGCGTGAAGAACCACGTGTTCGCGCCGCTGCCCAAGACCGCGGAGGAGAGGAAGACCAACTTCGGGCACATCCTGCAGATGAAGCCGGTGCAGGACGAGATTGTCGGCAGCGCCAGCCGCTCGATCTGGGTGCTGCAGGCGGCGGTGGGGTTCGTGCTGCTGATCGCCTGCGCCAACCTGGCGAACCTGTTGCTGGCGCGCGCGGAAACCCGGCATCGCGAGTTTGCCGTGCGCACGGCGCTCGGCGCCGGCCGCGGCCGGCTGCTGCGGCAGTTCATGACCGAGGGCGCGCTGCTGTCGATGGCCGGCGGCGCGCTCGGCCTGCTGTTGGCGCAGGTGGGCGTGCAGGCGCTGCTGCGCGCCTACCCCGCGAGCCTGCCGCGGACCAGCGAGGTGACGGTCGATCCGCTCGTGCTGCTGTTCACGTTCGGCGTGTCGATCGCGACCGGATTGATCTTCGGCCTGGCGCCCATCATGCATACGCGCGTGAAGGGCCTGGTCACGGCCCTGAAGGAAGGCGGCGCCAAGGGCGCCACCGGCGCGGCCCGTCACCACGTTCGACGCGGGCTGGTCATGGTCGAAGTGGCGCTTGCCGTGATGCTCGTGATTGGCGCCGGCCTGCTGTTGCGCACCGTCTACAACCTGTCCTCGGTGGACGCCGGCTTCGATCGGTCGCGCCTGGTCACATTTTCGCTGACCCTGCCGACCGCCAACTACCCGCAGGCGAACTCGCGCGGGCAGATGTACCAGCGGCTGCTCGACAAGCTGCGCGCCATGCCGGGCGTGCAGGCCGCCTCGGGCATGTCGGGCCTGCCGCCGAACCGGCCGCTCAACGCCAACGACACCGACATCGACAACTACACCGCGCCGCCAGAGGGGCCATTCGAGAACATCGACTACTACCAGCAGGTGATGACCGACTACTTCGAGACCATGGGCATCCCCATCGTGCAGGGCCGCGGGTTCCAGGCGAGCGATGCCGCGTCGCCCGGGCTGGTGGCCGTGGTCAACGAGACGCTCGTTAACACCTTCTGGAAGGGGCAGAACCCGATTGGCCAGCGCCTGCGCCCAAACTCTCAGCTGGGCGCCCAGGCGCCCTGGTTCACGGTGATCGGCGTCGCGAAAGACGTGAAGCAGGGCGGCGTCGATCAGAAGACCGGCCACGAGTTCTACGCCCTGATCGACCAGACCGCCCTCGCCGGCCCGCCGTTCAACTTCGCACCAGGCACCCTGAACATGGTGATGCGCTCGACGCTGCCGGCCGACACGCTGCTGCAGACCGTGGAGGGGGTGGTTGGCGAGGCCGACCGCACCGTGCCGGTGGTGCGGCTCCGCGAGATGAAGGACGTGTTCGAGGAATCGATCCGCCGCCCGCGGCTGCTGGCGCAGTTGCTCGGTGCCTTCGCCGGCCTGGCGCTGCTGCTGGCGGCGATCGGCACCTACGCCGTGCTGTCGTACATGGTGGCCGAGCGCCGGAGGGAGATCGGCATCCGCATGGCGCTCGGCGCCGACCAATCGAGCGTGATGGCGCAGGTCATGAAGCAGGGCCTGACGCTGACGACCATCGGTATTGTCGCCGGCCTGGCCGGCGCGTTCGGGCTGAACCGGCTGATCGCGTCGTTGCTGTTCGGCGTGGAGCCGACGGATCCGACCACGATGGTGGCGGTGGTTGCGACCATTACGCTGGTGGCGGCGGTCGCCTGCTGGCTGCCGGCCTGGCGCGCCTCACGCGTGGACCCGAACGTGGTGCTGCGAGACGACTAGAGCGCAGCCTTGTCCCGCCGTAGCAAAATGCGGAGGCGGAGGGCGCGAATCCTATATGATCCCTTGCCATGGATCGACGATCTCTCCTCAAGTTTGGCGGCCTGGCCGCCGTTGGCTTTGCCGCTGAAGCGTGCGCCCCCAGGACCGCGGCGAAACCGCAGGTGTCGGCGCCGAAGCGCCCTCCCGTACGGCTGACGCTGGTCAATGCCTCGTGGGACCGCGTGATTCGCACCACCATCGGCCTGCGCCCGCACCGGCCGTCGGGTTTCGTGCTCAAGGCCGACAAGCTCGACAACAAGACCATCATCCACAACTTTGGCCACGGTGGGTCGGGCATGTCGTTGTCGTGGGGCACCGCCTCGATGGCCACCGACCTGGCCATGCCGCACGGCGAACGCCGCGCCGCCGTCATGGGTTCCGGCGTGGTGGGCCTCACCTCCGCGCGCGAGTTGCAGCGGCACGGTTTCGCGGTGACCATCTACGCGGCCACGGTGCCGCCCGACACCACGTCGAACATGTCGCTGGCGGGATGGACGCCGACATCGGGGCTGGTCGATTTCAAGCTCCGGACCGCCGAATGGGACGCGCAGTTCCGCGAGGCGGTCCGCACTGCGTATCGCCGCCTGCAGTTGCTGACCGGACCGAAGTACGGCATCAGCTGGATCGTGAACTACGCGCCGACCGACAACGAGCAGGCGGCGCGTGGCGGCAACGTGCTGATGCCTGACGACATCACCAATCCTCGCCTGCTCCTGCAACCAGGCGAGCATCCGTTTCCGACCAGGTTCGCCATCGAACGCCCAGAGATGCGCATCGAGCCGTCGATCTATCTCGACGCGCTGATGAATGATTTCCTGATGTGGGGCGGCAAGGTGGTCATCCGCAGGTTCGAGACACCGCAGGATGTGACGACGCTCAGCGAGAACCTGATCATCAACTGCACCGGTCTCGGTTCCAAGGCGCTGTTCAACGATCCCGAACTGGTGCCCTTGAAGGGCCAGTTGACCGTGCTGGTGCCGCAGCCGGAGGTCACCTACTCGACCAACGGCGGCGCCCGCGCGCCGGTGACGCCGGAGGCCGGCTTCATCCACATGATGCCGCGATCGGACGGCATCGTCCTTGGCGGCACGTCGATTAGGGACGACTGGACGCTCACCGTGAACGAGAAAGAGCGTCAGCGCGTCGTCGAGGCGCACATCGAGCTGTTCAACTCGATGCGGGGACTCAGAACTACTTGAGGCTTGGGACTTGGGACTTGGGACTTGGCGTACGTTCAAGCCTCAAGCCTCAAGCCTCAAGCCTCAAGCCTCAAGCCTCAAGCCCAGGTGTTTCGCGGCAAACGCCCACTGATCGGCCTTCTCGTCAATCAGCCTGTCGGTCGGGCGATAGCCGTGCGAGCCCTGCGTTTCCACGCGGATCAGCGCCGGCCGGTCGCATCCCTGCGCGGCCTGCAGCGCCGCCGTGAACTTGAACGAGTGGCTCGGCACCACACGGTCGTCGTGGTCCGCGGTCGTGACCAGCGTCGCCGGATAGCACGTGCCCGCCTTCAAGTTGTGAAGTGGCGAGTACTTAAACAAGTACGAGAACTGCGCCGGATCCGACGCTGACCCGTACTCCGTGGCCCACAAGCGTCCGCCCGTGAAACGATCGTAGCGCAGCATGTCCATCACGCCCACCGCGGGCATGGCCACCGCGAACAGGTCCGCCCGTTGTTCCATCACCGCGCCGACGAGCAGGCCGCCGTTTGAGCCGCCCATCATCCCGAGCTGCGCGGGGTTCGTGTACTTTTCGCGGACCAGGTACTCGGCCACCGCGATGAAGTCGTCGAAGACGTTCTGTTTCTTCTCGAGGTAGCCGGCCTTGTGCCAGGCCTCGCCGTATTCCGCGCCGCCGCGCATGTTCACGGTCACAAACACGCCGCCCAGTTCGAGCCAGGCCGGCACGTCGGGTCGATACGCCGGCAGCACGCTGATCGAGAAGCCGCCGTAGCCGTAGATCATCGCCGGGTTGGCGCCGTGCCGTGCGAGGCCCTTGCGCGCGGTCAGGAAGAACGGAACGCGCGTGCCGTCTGGCGACGTCGCAAACAACGCGCGCGTTTCATACTGGCTCGCATCGATGGGCGGCACTGGTGGCTCGAAGGCCTCGCGGCTCGCGCTGTGGGGATCGTAGTAACAGACGGTGCCCGGCACCAGCGGCGAGCTGAAGCCAAACCACACCCCGGGCGCATCGGCGCGGCCCTCGAGTCCGGACACGGTGCCGACGCCGGGCAACGCGATGTCACCCGCGGGGGCGCCGTCGAGGCCGAACATCCGCAGCCGGCTCTGCACATCGACGAGGTAATGCAAGACGAGGCGGCCGCCGATGAGGGCGGCGTGTTCGAGGGCTTCCCGCTGCTCGGGAACCACCACCTTCCACGCGGCCGGCTCCGGGTTGTCGAGGTCGATCGCGATGACGCGGCGATTCGGCGCGTCTTTGTCGGAGCGCAGGTAGATGCGCGATCGGTAGTTCCCGATCGGCGCGTACTCCGCGTCACCGGTTTCGACGACTGGCCGGATTGGACCGCCGACGCCGGGCTCGAGCGGGTCACCGAGCGCCAGGTAATGCAGCTGGTTGTTGTTGTCGGCGCCGCGATAAGTGCGAATCAGCAGGTATCGCCCGTCTTCGGTCACGGTGCCGTTGACGATCCACGCCGGATGGTCCAGGCGCTGGTAGACGAGCCGATCGTGCGCCTGCGATGTGCCGAGGCGATGGTAGTAGATGGCCTGGTTCGAGAGCGCCGCCTCGAGCACCTTGTGCGTGGGCGGCTCCGGGTAGCGCGAGTAGAAGAAGCCCTTCGAGTCGCGCGTCCACGACAGGTCCGAAAAGCGGACCCAGTGCACTTCATCCGGCAGGTCCTGTCCCGTGGTGATGTCGCGGACGCGGATGGTCTCCCAGTCCGCGCCGCCCTTGGCGCAGGCGTAGGCGAGCAGCCGCGCATCAGGGGACGGCGTGAAGTGCGCGAGCGAGACGGATCCATCGGGAGAAAGCGCATTCGGATCCAGCACCATCGTGGCGTCGCCGCGCCGGCCGTCGCGGGCGAAGACCGGCGCCTGTCGCTGCAGTCCGGTGTTGCGGGAATAAAACAGTGTGCCGCTCTCGACCAAGGGCAGGCTGGTGCGCGCGTAGTCCCATAGCTCGGTGAGCCGGCGACCGAGCGGGGCACGATGGGGCAGGCCGTCGAGGTGCGCGCGGGTGACCGCATTCTGCGCGGCCACCCACTCGGCGACCTCGGGCGATTCGAGGTCTTCCATCCACCGGTACGGATCGGCGACCCGCGTGTCGCCGTACACGTCAACGACGTCGCCCTGGCGCGAGGGCGGGTATGCGCGCATCCGTTACTTCGCGCGGGCGAGATCGACGACGGCGTCCCAGTTGAAGCGGACGAAGCGGTAGAGCTCGCTTTCGAGGATGCGTTCCTGATCGCTGTGGGCGCCGAAGCCCTTCGGGCCGTCTTCGCTGTCGAGCGCCGGGCCAATCCCGTAGCACTGCATGCCCTTCTGGCGCAGGAACGCCATGTCGGTGGCGCCGGTGCTCATGGTGGGCAGCGTGATGGTCTTGTAGTGCTTGGTGATGTTGGCTTCGATCACCTTGAAGGCCTCGGAGTCGAGCTTGGCCGTCGGCGTGGGCGGCCGCGTGTCGCGGGCGCCGTAGCTGACTTCCACCTGGGGGTCGTTGACGACCTGCTTGACCAACTCGAGAAACTTCGCCGGGTCCTCATCGGGCGCGAGGCGCGTATCGATGTTCGCGGTGCCCTCGGAGGGAATCACGTTGGTGCGGTAGCCGCCCGAGATCATCGTCGGCGAGAGCGACGTCCGCAGCATCGACCAGTGGCTGGGCTCGTTCTTGCGCAGATAGGCGTCGGCCGGCCCCGAGACCTTCGGATCCGGGTTCAGCAGATCGCGGTAGCGTGCCGCCTCTGCAGGGGACGACACGGTGGCCAGCCGCTTGAAGTAGGCGGCGGTGGTTTCGTTGATCCGCATGGGCGGCGTCCAGGCGGCGATCGCGCCGACTGCCTCGCCGAGGTGGGCGAGGGCGTTGCTCTCGAGCGGCACCGAGCCGTGGCCGGCCACGCCCTTCGCGGTCACGGTGATGGCCCGCGGAATCTTCTCGACGGTCTGCACCCGGGCGAACTTCACTTCGCCTCCCGTCCGAGTCAGGCTGCCGCCCTCGGCGTAGCAGAACTCGGCGTCGATCTCGGCGAAGTGCTGGTTGGCCATGAACTGGATGCCGAGCCGGGAGGCGCCTTCTTCACCGGCCTCGGCCAGGAAGATCACGTCGCGATCGAGCTTCACGTTCAGGCGCTTGAGCATCAGCATGGTCATCAGGTTGGCGACCACGTTGTCTTTATCGTCCACCGTGCCGCGGCCGTAGATGTAGCCGCCGTCGCGCACACCGCCGAAGGGCGGGTGGGTCCACTTCTTCGGATCGACGTTGACGGTGTCGGTGTGACCGAGCAGCAGCAGCGGCCGCTGCTTGCCGCTGCCCTTGAGGCGCGCGACCAGGTTGGGCCGGTTCGGCTCCAGTGTGAAGATCTGGACGGGAATGCCTTCCGCCTCGAGCACCTGCTTCAGGTAATCCACCACCGGTTTCTCGTTGCCCGGCGGGTCGGTGCTATCGAGTTTGATGATGGCGAGGAAGTGACGGAGCGTCTCCTCGTCCAACTTCGCCCAGTCCGGCTGCGCCGGCGTTTGCGCCAGAAGAGTGGTAGTAAGCAGGGTGACGGTGAGCAGTGCTGCGCGCATGGCGAGTAGCCTAGCATGAGCGCTTCCTCCGCTGCCGACGCGCGGGGCGGTGTGGCTCGACGTGAGCGTTCGACTGAGCCGACGCAGGTTAGTGGCAAACAAATCGAACG
This sequence comes from uncultured Acidobacterium sp., assembly GCA_964355095.1. Taxonomy (GTDB): domain Bacteria; phylum Acidobacteriota; class Vicinamibacteria; order Vicinamibacterales; family UBA2999; genus 12-FULL-67-14b. The sequence continues at coordinate 1,265 of CAYHCX010000038.1, read as the reverse complement.
GAGCCTACGCAGGCGCCTCAGGGTTCTTACCATCATCGCACCAGCGTTTGATGCGGCGAGTGAGATTTGACCGGCGAAGGAGAGCGAACGTCGAGCCATACCGCCCCGCGCGCCGCTTACCGAACGACGCCGCGGCGGGCGCGGACCTTGTAGGTGGGGTTCGACACTTTCACGCGGACGGTGTGGAGCTTGCCGTCGCCGCGCGCGGTGGGGGTGTAGCCAATCATGTACTGGTGATTCAGCTCGTCCGCAATCCGCTCGGTGGCCGGGCCGAGATCCGCGGTGTTGCGGAGGATCTCCGTGTAGCCGCCGCCCTGGCTGGTCAGTTCGTTGAGCGTGAACGGATTGATCCGCGTCGAGTTGCGGGCGTCGAGCGTGTCGATGCCGATGGCGTAGAGAAAGACGTCGCTGCGCACCAGCTTCTGCTTGAGCAGGGTCGGCGTGGTGTCGCTGGCGGTGTCGGCGCCGTCCGAGACCAGCAGGATGGCGGCGCGCGGATGCATTCGCGACTCGAACAGCGGCAGCGAAACGTCGATGGCGTCGTAGAGCGCGGTGCCGCCGGACGGCCGGATCTCGTCCAGCTTCGCGCGCATCCGGCCGCGTTCAGTGGTCCATGGCGCCAGCATCTTCGTCTCGTGATTGAACCCGAGCAGCGCCGCCTCGTCGCCGGGCGCCAGCAGCGTGTCGAGGAAGTGTGCCAGCGCCGTTCGGGCGTCAGTCATGCGCTGGCCGCGCATGCTGTCGCTGATGTCGAGGGTAAGCGAGAGGCTGACGGCGACGCGTTCCTTCGTGAACTGCGTGATCGGCTGAACGACGCTGTCTTCCTCGATCGTGAAGTCGCCTTGCTGAAGCGTCGTCACCAGGCGGCCCTCCGCGTCGCGCACCGTGACGGCGGTCGTCACCAGTTCCGATGCCGCCCGGAAGTTTCGATCGCGCAGATCGATCGGCCGCTGGGTAACCACCAGCAAGAGCAGGTTGATGACGAAGAGCTTACTCAGCAAGTCTCAAGCCTCAAGCCTCAAGCCTCACTTCACGAAGTTGTAGAGCGCGCTCCGCGTCCGGGCGACACCCCCAGCGATGCTGCCAGTCCGACCACCACCAGCGCGCGCCCGTTGAGCATGAGGCGATCTTAGCGAAGATCACCCGCTTCCCGGCGGGGAAAGCTTGGTCGGTGGGACCGGCCGCGTGACGGGTATTGAGTCCGATCGCGTCTACGGCAGCCGGCCGTACTTCCTCATCGCGGCGAGCATGCGCTCCACGGGCAT
>CAYHCX010000037.1:27464-33516 GCA_964355095.1 uncultured Acidobacterium sp. | reverse complement strand
AGATGATGCTGCGCGTGGCCGGGAATGATCCAGCAGATGGCCCGGGCCGTCACGGGGCTGTTGTTGGCCACGCCGGTGTTCGCGATGGCGGTGTCGTCCAGGGATTCGATCAGCGCGATGGTGGACCGGCGGATGGCGATCAGCTCATCCACGACCTCGGCCAGCCGGCGCCTGGCGTGGGGCGCCACCGCGGCCCACGCCTTCTCGTCGAAGCCGGCCAGCGGCGCCTTGTCGGCGCGGGCGATGCGGAGCAGGCGGTAGGTGAACACGCGCTCGGTGTCGGCCAGGTGGCCAACCAGTTCCTTCACGCTCCACTTGCCCTCGGCATGGCGGTGGTCGCCGACGGTCTCGGCCAGGCCGCGGAGCTTCTCGAACGCGGCAATCTGGTCCTTGAGCAACGCGACCGGGTCGCTGACTTTGCCGACGTAGCCGGCGTAGAAGGGGTTGAACTCGGAGGCTGCGGGGCGGGCGATGGTCATCGTGAGAGAGCTCCATTCGGGGCTTGGGACTTGGGGCTTGAGGCTTGGGGGATCAAGATCTCGGACAAGGCTTCAAGTGTCTTGACGCCGTGCACGTCTGAGGGTAACTGCGGCACGCGGACGCGCGACAGCTTGGCAAACCGGCGGTCGATCTCGTCGAGGTAGACCACCTCCTGGGCGTGGCGCGACTGCAGGAACGGGTCGGGGCTGGTCGCCGGCAGCACGCGGTTGACGACCAGGCCGCCGATGCTGACGCCGGCCTCGTTCAACTGCTCGATGGCGCGCGCGGTCTCTTCGATGGGCAGGCGCTCGGCCACCAGCACCAGGATGAACGCGCTCACGCGCGGGCTGAGCAGCCGGGCGCGGAACTCGCGCAGGCCCTCCAGGCGCGCGGTCAGCGAGATCAGCACCGGGTCGGTCTTGTCGTCCTGCTCGATGCCCAGCATCGCCTGGCGCGAGCGCGACAGTGCGCGAATCCACGCTTCCATCAACTCCGGCATGCGGATCAGGCGGAGGGTGTGCCCCGTCGGCGCGGTGTCGAAGATGATCAGATCGAAGCGCGTGTCTTCGCCGCGGATCAAGCCGCCGATGCGATCGAACAGCGCCATCTCCTCGGCGCCAGGCATGCTGGCGGCGAGGTCGATCTGCTTGTTCGCTTCTTTCAGGATGTGATCGCCGAACAGTCCCTTGATCTGTTCCTTGACGTTGGCGACGTAGCGCCGCGATTCGATGGCGCCGTCGATCTCGACGCCGCTCAGGTTCGGCAGCAACTCGACCGGCTCCGGGCCAATCTCGCGCTCGAAGATGTCGGAGGTCGAGTGCGCCGGGTCGGTGGACACCAGCAGCACGCGTTTGCCGGCGCGGCTGGCCGCCAGCGCCGTCGCCGACGCGCACGTCGTCTTGCCGACGCCGCCCTTGCCGCCGAAGAAGAGCACTTTCTTCTCGAGCAGATTGCGCATGGTCAGCAACAGGGGAGCGTGCCCAGCGGTGACCGCTCCATGCCCATCCTTTTGTGCCACATGTGGAACTGCTCGAGCAGGTAGGGATAGACGTCGAGCAGGTAGAGCGTGGCCGGATTCGGGAGCCCGACGATTTCCATGTAGCAAAGGAGCAGGAAGAGGTCGTTCAGCTCGGCGGCCTGCATCCGCAACTCGCGCTCGTAGGCGCCATAGGCGGCGCCGTGGAAGAAGTCGCGGATGTTCCGGCGGAGCGACATTGGCCCGATCATAGTCGGGAAGGCGCCGGCTGGGGGCCGTTCCTGCTATTCTTGGCCTCACCTCAAGTGCCGCACATGAACTACGGACTCCTCGCCATTTTGCCCCCTCTGCTGGCGGTCGTGCTGGCGGTCCTCTTCAGGAACGTCCTGGTGTCGCTCTTTCTCGGAACCTATCTGGGCGTGGTCATTCTAGTGGGAGGGAACCCCCTCCTCGGGCTGACGACCCTCATTCAGGATTACCTGTTCGTGCAGGCCGCCGACGGCTACAACTCCAGGTTGCTGGTCATGATGATTTTCATCGGCGGCTTCGTGGGCGTGGTCACCCACTCCGGGGGCGCGTCGGCCTTCGCCCAGACGGCCTCCCGCTGGTTCAACACCCGGGCCAAGGTCCAAATGGCCGTGTGGTTCGGAGGTCTCGTGATCTTCTTCACCGACTCCGGCAATCCGCTGATCCTGGGCCCGACCTTTCAGCCGATCACCGACAAGCTCCGCGTGAGCCGTGAAAAACTGGCGTGGCTGCTCGACTGCACCTCGTCGCCCGTGTGCATCCTGATCCCCTTCATCGGATGGGGCATCTACATCATGGGGCTCATCAAGCAGGAATTTACGGCGCTCAAGATCGAGGAATCGGAGTTCGACGCGTTTCTGCAGGTCCTCCCCTTCCAGTTCTACGCCCTGGGCACGCTGTTCATGATTCCCCTCATCGCCTACCTGGGCTTCGAGTTCAGCGCGATGCACCGGGCCGAACAGCGCACCGTGGACACCGGCCAACCGCTGTGGCCGGAGGCCACCCCCGCCCGCCCCGCGGTCTCCATTCAGGCCGAGACCGGAGCCAAGGCGCGGGCGTCGATGATGGTGATCCCGCTCGTCGTGCTCTTCGCGTGCATCTTTGGCCTCCTCATTCCCCACGGCTTCCCCGTGACACCCGTTTCCGGCGCCGTGCTGAGCACCGCCCTCTGCACGGGGTACTTTCTGGGTGCCATGTCCTGCCTCTTTCTCATGGTGCGCTACAAGGTCAAGACCATCGCGCAGGGGCTTGCCCTCTACACGGACGGGGCGAAGGAAGTCGTGTTCATCCTGCTGATCCTGGTGCTGGCCTGGTCCCTGGGCTCGGTCTGCAAGGCCCTCGGCACGGCGGACTACATCGTGGGGCTCACCCAGGGAAGGCTGCCGCCCTGGATGGTCCCGGCGCTGATCTTCATCACCGGCGCGTGCATCAGCTTCGCCACGGGATCCTCGTGGGGCACCTTCGCCATTCTCATGCCCATGGCCATTCCCATGGCGGCCGGGCTCGGAGCGCCGATGCATGCCACCATCGGCGCCGTGCTGTCGGGCGGCCTCTTCGGTGACCACTGCTCTCCCATCTCGGACACGACCATCCTCTCGTCCATGGGAGCGGCCTGCGACCACATCGACCACGTGAAGACCCAGCTTCCCTACGCGCTCACCGTTGCCCTGGCCAGTGCCATCGCCTACGGCGTGGCGGGCGTGCTGAACACGCCCTGGCTGCTCGTGCTGGCCCTGGGGCTGGTGGCCCTTTTCACCGTGGTCTTTGGAAAGCTCTGGGGCGGCAGGGTCTCGGACTTCCGCCCGGAACGGAGCTTGCCGTGAAGCACGTCCTCGTGCTCGGCGCCGGACGGGTGGCGCGCCCTTGCGTCCGGTACCTCCTGGAACACACGCCTCACCACATCACCGTCGTGGATCAGGACGAGAGCAACCTCGCCGCCGTCACTCGAGGGGATCCGCGGGCCAGAGCCCTCCGAGAAAGCGCGTCAGACGCCACACACCTGCTGGAGAAGACCTCACCGGATGTGGTGATCAACCTGCTCCCCGCGCCCTTCATGGTGCCGGTGGCCGAGGCCTGCGTGAAGGCCCGCATCGACATGATCAACGCCTCCTACATCAAGGACGAGATGCAGGCACTGGACGGCCCCGCCCGGGAGGCCGGCATCCTGCTGCTCTGCGAACTGGGGTTGGACCCGGGCATCGACCACATGTCGGCCGCCCAGACCATCCGCCGCATCCACGACCAGGGCGGAGAAGTGGAGTCTTTCTGGTCGTGTTGCGGCGCCATTCCCTCCGCCGAAGCCAACACCAACCCGTTCGGCTACAAGCTCTCCTGGTCGCCCTCGGGACTGGTGGGAGCCAGCACGCGGGAGGCGCGCATCCTGCGGAACAACAACGTGGTGATCTATCCGCCCGGAGAGACCTTCCGCCACTGCGGCTTCATGGAAGTGGAAGGGCTCGGTTGGTTCGAGCAGTACGCCAACGCCAATTCCCTTCCCTACGTGGATCTCTACGGCATGCCGGAGGCGAAGAACGTCTACCGCGGCACCATCCGGTACATCGGCTGGAGTGAAACGGTGCGGAAGATGCTGGATCTGGGGCTCTTCGACGAGGACGTGCGCGACCTCCGGGGGCTTTCGTACCGGCAGTTCACCGCCGGGCTCGCCGAAGCCCGCGACGGGGAGGCACCGGAAGAGGCCCTCCAGCGCAAGCTCCAACTCGAGCCCTATAGCTGCGTGTTCCACAAGCTCCTCTGGCTCGGACTCCTCTCGAACACGTCGATTCCTCTGGAAACGGGAAGCCACCGGGACGTGGTGGCGGGGCTCTATCTGGAAAAGCTCGTCTACGCTCCGGGAGAGCGGGATCTGGTGGTGATGGAGCATCGCTACGACGCGTTCTTCCCCGAAGACGGCCGCCGTGTCCGGCACACCTCCACGTTGATCGATTACGGCGAAGCAGGAGGAGAGACATCAATCGCCCGCACCACGGGGCTGCCGCCCGCCATCGGCGCCAGGCTCCTGTTGGAAGGGCGCCTTTCGCTCAAGGGGGTCCAGGCGCCGGTGCACCCGGAGATCTGCGGGCCGTCCCTCGCGGAACTGGAACGGCTGAAGATCTCCTTCCGGGAGAAGGAAGAGACGCCTGAATGATCGCACTATAATCGTTTCAATAATCGTTTCGCATAACGGCATTTACGACAGTTTTGGCCTATAATTGGCTGTTTACTGTCGTGATATTATCACTTCATAATGAGCGCCATCACTGAGCAGCTTGGCCGAGGAGTCCTGCACTCGGCTGACTTGCGCCAGAGGCTTGGCGTTTCGTCAGCGACGCTCATGCGGGCAGTTCGCGATGCGGGGCCTGAGGTTGTCCGAATCGGTCGAGGTCGCGCCACGCGCTATGGGTTACGCCAAACGTGGCCAACCCTCGATGCCGCGCGCTTTCCGCTGTTTCGAGTGACCGAAACCGGAACTGCCCGGTCGGACGGCGAGTTGCTCACCCTGACCGCGCGGCAGACGGTGTCGATGCCCGCGGGCACGGTGTCGAACGGACTCCCGATCGAGCTCGTCGACGCGCGCCCCTCAGGATTCCTGGGACGGCACTTCGCAACACTTCACGCCGACCTTCGGCTACCGGAACGGCTGAACGATTGGTCCGACCACCACATCCTGACCGCGATGTCGCGGCGAGGCGAAGACCTGCCCGGCAACCTGCTCGTCGGCGATGAATCGTTCGCGCGCTGGCAGGCACTCGAGATGGCCGGCATGACGCGCGACGACTACCCCGCGCTGGCCGTCGCGACAATGGCGGGACACCCGCCTGGATCGTCTGCCGGCGGCGAGCGGCCGAAATTCGGGGTGCTCGTGAATGGACGGCATCTGCTCGTGAAATTCGCCGCCCGCGGAAGCTCAGGCGATGTCGTCGCCCGGCGCTGGTGTGATCTGCTCGTGCTCGAAGCGCTCGCACTGGGCGCGGTGATGGCACACGGCATCGCCGCCGCGAGTCCGAACATCGTCGAAACCCCGACGCACTGTTTCCTCGAGAGCGAACGATTCGATCGCGTCGGCGTGCGCGGACGGGTTGCGGTCTTGAGCCTGGCGGCCGTTCACAACGATCCTGCCGATTCATGGGCCCGGGCCGCCGTCCCCTTAAGGGACGCCGGGCGTCTCGCCGATGACGATGCTCGCCGCCTCCGATGGCTTGATGCCTTCGGTGGGCTCATCGCCAATAGCGATCGGCATCAGTACAACATTGTCTTCTTCGCTGACGGCAAGGTGCTGCGCCTCGCGCCGGCGTTCGATCAGGTGTCGATGATGTACGCGCCGGCGGCGGATGGCCAATTGCCATCTCGAACCTTTACGTTTCCGCTTGCGACGGCCGATACGCTGGACGTGTGGGACGACGCGCGTCTGGCGGCGCGGGAGTTCTGGCGGCGGGCCAGCGATGACAGCCGTGTGTCGGATGACATGCGGCGAGCGGCGGCGGCTAACGCTCGCGAGCTAGCGTCCGGAGGGCGGAGGCTTCAGCCTCCGCCTGGCGACGGCTAAAGCCGTCGCCCTCCAACGGTCTCTTG
>CAYHCX010000037.1:26265-27364 GCA_964355095.1 uncultured Acidobacterium sp. | reverse complement strand
GCCTCCGCCTGGCGACGGCTAAAGCCGTCGCCCTCCAACGGTCTCTTGACGATCAGCAAACACGCCGTTTGGCATGTTGTATAATGCCATATGACAGGAACCGAAAATGACGGCCAGCGAATATGTGATTGACGTCCTGGGCGGCACGAAAGTGTTCAAGGGCCGCACGTTGCCGAACCCGACCGAGCTCCGGATTCGGGTCAGGACCGGGCTGCCGTACCAGTCGCTGGAGTCCATCCGCGGACGCCTCGGTCTGTCGTTGCCGGAAGCCGCCATCCTCCTGCATGTTCCGCTGCGAACGCTCGCGCGGCGCCGCCACGACCGAAAACTCGATGCCGGCGAATCCGATCGCCTCTACCGGCTCGCTCGAGTCGCGGCCCACGCCGTGGCGGCGTTGGGCACCGAAGCGAAGGCGGCGACGTGGCTCAGGCGACCCAACCGGGCGCTGAATGGTGAGGCGCCGCTCGCCCTTCTCGATACCGACCTCGGCGCGCGCCAGATTGAAGACGTCCTGGGCAGACTCGAACACGGAGTCGTCGGCTAGTGCAACTATGGCGGATCGCCCTCGCCACCCACGCGGCGTTCGATGGCGAAGGGGCGAAGCGCTACGGCAGCCGCTGGACGCCCAAAGGCCTCGCCGTCGTCTACGCGTCGGCGACGCTGTCACTCGCCGCGCTCGAACGCTTGGTCCACACCGACTCCGACCTGGAGCCGGCTGACCTCGTCGCCGTTCGCGTGGACGTCGAAGACAGCATCCCCATTCACTCAGTCGACATCGAACAGCTGCCGGCCGACTGGCGCCACTACCCCGCGCCAGAAGCGTTGGGCCGGTTTGGCGGCGACTGGCTGGCGGCGTCCCATTCAGTCGTTCTGTCGGTCCCGTCAGCCGTGATTCCGCACGAGCGGAACTACCTGCTCAACCCGGCGCACGCAGACTTTCGTCGACTGGTGATTAACCGGGCGGAGCCGTTCAGTTTCGACCCCAGGATGTGGGCGAAGCGCAGACCGCGATGAAGCGCGCTACTTCTTCGTCGCCCCGTCCCACCTTCGGGCTTGCACGCTCTGGCGACGGCTAAAGCCGTCGCCCTCCACCCTGAAG
>CAYHCX010000037.1:0-26165 GCA_964355095.1 uncultured Acidobacterium sp. | reverse complement strand
CCTTCGGGCTTGCACGCTCTGGCGACGGCTAAAGCCGTCGCCCTCCACCCTGAAGCACGCTCTGGCGACGGCTAAAGCCGTCGCCCTCCACCCTGAAGTGCTCTCACATGTTCAGCCAGTAAGAGAACTTGACTAGAAAGGTGTTGTGCGATGGCGCCGCGAACACGCCGCGGAAGTCGCGGCCGAAGCGGAAGTCGCCGAAGTCCTCGTCGTCCGACTTGCCCTGCTGCCACACCACGAACAGCGCCGACCCCGGCTTGTATTCCCACCGCAGCACGTTGGTGGTCCGGAACGAGCGGATGTTGAAGTCGGGGTTGCCGTCGTAGGCGAGCGGACGATAGCGGTCGCCGTAGTTCGCGGCGCGGCCGTCCACCAGTTCCTTGAAGTTCGAATACTCGCCCGCCGACACGAACGGCTCGGCGTAGACCTGCAGCGACAGGTTGGGCGACATCGTGTAGTTGAAGCGCGTGTTGATCGACACCGTGCGCTGGTTGATGCGGCCGAACACATAACGCCTGCCGCCGTTGTCGAGGTCGAGGTTCTCGACCCACTGCGAGTCGTCTTGGTTGATGCTGTAGCGGAGGCCCATGTTGAGCGACATCGACGAGGTTGGCCGCCAGTTGAAGCCTGGGCTGAAACCGTGGCGCACCGAGTTGAAGCGGTCGCCGCCGTGGTCGCCGTTGTAGTAAAACGACAGGTTCTTGCGGTGGTCGGTATTCGCGTAATACCAGAAGCTCTTGCCCGGGTTGCCGAGCACGCCGGGTCCGCCGCGGGTGACGCGATCGCGAAACGGCGCGGCATCAACGTTGAGGCCGCCGCCGATGCTGTAGTAGTTGGTGAAGGTCCAGTGCGAGTTGACGTTGGCGCCGGAATACAGCCGGTCGCCGCCGAAGTTCCACGCCGCCCACTGGTTCAGGTTGAAGTTGCGCGTGCGCACGTACTTGCCGGGCTTGAAGTTGCGCCACTGGAACCAGTTCCCCATCGTCTTTTCGTCGGCGCGGCGCATGAAGCCCAGGTCGTTGCTGTCGAAGCCGGGCGACTTGTAGCCGAAGTTCGAACTGAAGCGCGTGCTCTCGCCGGAGATCTTGCCGACACTCACCGACCCGGCGTGGCCGCGCAGCGTGGTCGCCGCCGGATCCAGGTCGAGGTAGTCGGCGTCGGGCCGCTGGAAGGCGTGCACGGTGCCTTCCTGCAGCCGGGTGATCGACTCGGTGTTGCCCTTGATCACGCTGCCGGCCCAGTAGCCGCTGACGTTGTACATCGGCGACAGGCGCCAGTCGTAGTCGAGTCCGCCGGCCAGGGCGTTGTCGGCGAGGAAGCTCACCGACGGCTCGACCTGGCGGTTGGTCGAGGTCGTCATGAAGCCAATCGACGACTGGTTCGTGAATTCCTTGCGCGCGCGCAACACGGTGTAGCCGGTGAGCGGCTCCACCGTCTGGTCGCGACGCCCCACCGAGTTGAGGCCCGCAATCTCCGCATCTTCGCGCGCGGTCACCGCCGTCAGCGCGCCCAGGGAGAAGCCGCCGAGCCGGCCCGTCAACTTGCCGGCGCCGATGATGGTGGCGGCGTCTGGCGCCTTCGAATACTCGTCGCTACCCGTGTTCGCGGAGCCTTGCGGCGCGCGGCCGATGCGGCGCGAGTAGAACAGGCCCGTGCAGTTGCCGTCGTTGCAGTCCATGTTGAAACGGAACGTGCCGGAGCCTTCCACGAAGAACGGGCGTCGCTCCGGGAAGAAGGTCTCGAACGCGTCGAGGTTGACCACGGCGGGGTCCGCTTCCACCTGGCCAAAATCGGGGTTGGCGGTGGCCGTCAGCGTAAGACCGGGCGTGACCGCGTACTTCATGTCGAGGCCGAAGGTCGCGCCGGGGTCGGTGGCAGGATTGAGCGGGTCACCCGCGCCCACCGGCTGCGTGGCAACCTTGCCCACGGTGTAGGGGAGCAGCTCGAACTTCTTCGGCGTGCCGGCCATCTTCAGGCCGCGCATTTCGCCGAACTGCGACACGAAGCCGTTGGCGTTGCGCGACAGCAGCGGCCAGCTCACCGTCTCCGCCAGGCGTCCCACCTCGCGGATCACGGCGAAGCCCACCGGGCCACCGGTCATCGTGTTGAAGCGCAGTTGCGAGAACGGGATGCGGAACTCGGCGCGCCAGCCATCGGCGTCCTTCTCCACCCCCACGTCCCACACCGCGTCCCAGCTGTCGTCGTTCTGGCCGTCGTTGAAGTAGTAACGGTCGGTCTTCACGCCGACCGGGTTCACGGCAAACTCGTAGGCGGAACGCTTGTCGTAATAGGAGTCGATGACAATGCGAATCCAGTCGGATGGCGACCGCTGGTCGCGGCGGGTAAGAATGCCGACGATCTTGCCGGCATCGGTGTCGAACGCCCGCACCGCCACGTAGAGCGCGCCAGCGTCGTAGGCAATGCGCGCCTCGGTCCGCATGGTCGGAGCGTTGCCTTCCGCCGGTTCGCGCTGCATGAATTCGCTGATCACCGGCGCCTGCTGCCAGATCTCTTCGTTCAGCTTGCCGTCAACCAGGATGGGGCCATTGGTGGGCACCGCCATCGCGTCAATGGCCATGGTGACAACGCGGCGTCCGTCGGACGCGGTGACGAATGTGGGGACGAGAAGCACTAGGGCGGCGAGCGCGCCGCAACGCATCCATTGCATGACTCCTGAATAGACGGACTTGGATGCGGAAAGGTTGGGCGGCGCTGCGCCCAACCTTTGAAAACGTCGCGTCTGCCGAGTGCTATTGACCGGTCCAGGCCGCCAGGCGGGCCTTTTGCTCGTCGGTGGCCGTCGGCGAGACCTCGAGGCGCCACGTTCGGCCCGGTTCGGCGCCGAGCGTGACCTCGAGCTTCGTGAGCTTGTCGCGGCGGGCGACCAGCACCGTGACCTTGTCGCCGGGCTTGTACTGGTCGAGCCGGGCCGCCAGCCCATCCGCGCGCACGCGCACGTCGTCAATCGCCAGAATCTCATCTTCCACGTTGAGTCCGGCGGCAATGGCCGGCGTGCCGCGGCGCACGGACGTGATCATCAGGCGGCCCGCGTCGTTGCGCGAGCCGGCGCCGATGAAGGCGCGCGCGTTCCGTGTGTCCACGGGACGAAAGCGAAGGCCGAAGTAGTCCAGCGCCTCGGTGTAGTCGAGCTCGTCGGTGGACTCGGCGGCCTTGGCAAACCAGCCCTTGAGGTCGGAGCCGGCCGCTTCGCTCATCACCTGATAAAACTGGTCCGGCGTGTAGCCCTTGTCGCCGGAGTAGCGCTGCATCGCCCACTGCATGCCGGTGTCGAGGGTGCGCTGGCCGTTGCTGCCCTTGCGGATCTTGGCATCGAGCAGGAAGGCGATGACCGCGCCCTTCGGGTAGTAGTTGACGCTGGTGTTGGCGGTGTTCTCGTCCGGGCGGTACTGCTTGATCCAGGTGTCGTACGACGCCATGTTCACCGGCGCCACCAGGCGGCCGGGCGTGGTCTGCACCTGCTCGATCGAATCCGACAGGCCGTCGAGAAACTCTTCGCGGGTGGCCAGGCCGGCGCGGCGCGGCAGCACTTCCCCGTAGTAGTCGGTGAAGCCCTCGGCGACCCAGAGCATCTTCACGTAGTTCTCGTTCTCGTAGTCGAAGGGACCCAGTTCCAGCGGGCGCAGGCGCTTCACGTTCCAGTTGTGGAAGTACTCGTGGGCGACCAGGCCGAGCCATCCCATGTAGGACCGGTGCGTGCGTGTGGTGTAGCGGCCCGACATGCCGAGAAAGCTGTTCTTGTGCTCGAGTCCGCCGCCAGACTCGGTGACCATGTTGAGGAAGTAGTAGTGCGGATACTGCAGCGGTCCCATCACGGTGCGGCCCGCTTCGACGATCTTCTTGACGTCGGCGGCGGCGCGATCGGCGTCGAACAGCGACGGATCGCCCTCGAGCACCAGCGCGTGCTTCTTGCCGTCAACCGTGAACTCGCGGACGACCGGGTTGCCGATGATGATGGGGCTGTCAACCAGCGTGTCGAAATCGTCGGCGCGGAAGGTGTTGGCGGCGCCGGCCACCGGCATCAACGGAGTCTGCACGCCCTTCCAGGCCTCGGGCAGTTCCACCTTCACTTCGTGCGCTCGCGTCGCGCGCTCCGGCAGCGTCAGGAAGGTCGGGGCGCCGTTCAGCATGGCGAAGCCGGCTTCCACCCAGTTGTTGCGCACGGTCATCTCGCGGCTGTAGACCTTGTAGCGCAGCGTGACGGTGCGGGCGCCGCCGGTGGTGATCTTCCAGCGGTTCTTGCGCGACTTCTCCACCGCCAGCGGCGTGGCGCCGTTGGCGGCGGTCACCGCCTCGACGTGCCGCTCGTACTCGCGGATCAGGTACGACCCCGGCGTCCACGTCGCCATGTAGACCTCGACGTCGGGCCGGCCGGCCGTGGGAATGCTCGCCTCCACCTCGACGTAGTGCGTGTGCGGCGCGGGAAAGCGCAGCGTGTAACGGAGCGGCTCCAGCGCCTGCGCGCTGAGCGAGCTGGCGGCGGGCACGGCGAGCGCGAAAGCGCACGCCAGGGCGGCGAGGGTGGAGCGGCTCATGGTGGTCATATTCTACAGGCCCTCAAGCCTCAGGTCCCAAGCCCCAAGCCTGTAGAATCACCCCGTGCGCTGGACCGACCACAAGACGGTGGGGCTGCAGTATGGCCTGACCGCCCTTTTTTTTCTCCTGGTCGGGTTCCTCCTGATGATCCTCATGCGCTGGCAACTGGCCTGGCCCGGCCAGCCGCTGCCGGCGTGGCTGGTGCCAATGCTCGGGGAGGCCAACGCGCCCGGCGGCATCATGCTGCCGGAGTTCTACAACCAGCTCGTCGCCATGCATGGCTCGGTGATGGTGTTCCTGGCCGTGGTGCCGCTGGCGGCGGGTGCGTTCGGCAACTATCTCGTCCCGCTGCAGATTGGCGCCCCCGAGATGGCGTTCCCCCGGCTCAACGCGCTGAGCTACTGGCTGTATCTCGCCGGCGGCCTGGTCATGGTGGCGAGCTTCTTCGTCGAGGGCGGCGCCGCGAACTCCGGGTGGACATCGTATGTGCCGCTGGCGGTGATTGCCACGGCCGGGCAGGACTTCTGGCTCGTCGGCATCTTCCTGATTGGCCTGTCGTCCACGCTCGGCGCGGTCAACGTGCTCGTCACCATCGTGCAGCGGCGCGCGCCGGGCATGACGTGGACGAAGCTGCCGTTCTTCGTGTGGTCGCAGCTCGTCACGGCGTTGCTCCTGCTGCTGGCGTTCCCCGCCCTGCAGGCCGCGGCCATCTTCCAGTTGATGGATCGCCTGGCCGGCACCAGCTTTTTCATGCCGAGCGGCCTGGTGATTGGCGGCATGCCGCTGCAGGGCGTGATGGGCGGCGGCAATCCGCTGCTGTGGCAGCACCTGTTCTGGTTCCTCGCGCACCCTGAGGTCTACGTGCTGATCCTCCCGGCCATGGGCATCGTCGCCGAGGTGATTACGGTGAACGCGCGGCGTCCGCTGTGGGGCTACGGGTTGATGGTGGCGTCGGTGCTGTTCATGGGCGGCATGTCGATGGTGGTGTGGGCGCATCACATGTTCCTGAGCGGCATGGGCACGTCGCTCAGCACCTTCTTCCAGATCACGACAATGATCATCTCGATCCCGTCGGTGGTGTTGATCTCGTCGCTGGTGATGTCGCTGTGGGGCGGCTCGATTCGCTTCACCACGCCCATGCTCTTCGCCCTGGCGTTCCTGCCGATGTTCGGCATCGGCGGCCTGACCGGCCTGCCGCTCGGCCTCGCCGCCAGCGACGTCACGCTGCACGACACCTACTACGTGGTCGCGCACTTCCACTACCTGGTGGCGCCGGGCACGGTGTTCGCGCTGTTCGCCGGCATCTACCACTGGTTCCCGCTCATCACCGGCCGCATGCTGGACGAACGGCTCGGCAAGATTCACTTCTGGGGATCGTTCGTGTGCATGAACCTGATCTTCATGCCGATGTTCGTGGTCGGCCTGATGGGCGTGAACCGCCGCCTCTACGACGCCGGCGCCAGCTACGCGCTCGCCCAGCCCACGCTGATGTGGCAGACGCACATGACGTGGGCGGCCGTCCTGCTGGGCGTGTTCCAACTCCCGTTCATCATCAACCTCCTCAAGGGCGTCTTGGGGTCAGGCCGCGAAAAACGCCCTTTTAACCCCTGGGGTGGGCAAACTCTGGAATGGTTGCCCGAAGAGACACACGAAAAGGGCGTTTTTCGCGGCCTGACCCCAATCATCCCTGCGGCGGTGGTCCGGGCGGATACAGGCACGTCGTCATCGGCGTTAGGGATGGGGCTCTTCCTATCCTCGGAGGCGATGTTCTTCGGCTCGCTGTTCTCGGCCTATGTGATGCTCCGCGCCGGGTCCACGAGCTGGCCCGAGCCGTTTTCGCTGTTCCCCTGGCTTGAAACCGCGCTCCTGATCGGCGCCAGCGCATCGTTCGGAGACACGCGTATCCGGCTGATCAGCTCCAACGCGCTCGGCCTCGCCTTCGTGGCGGTGAAGCTGCTCAACGACGCCGTGATGATCCGAAAGGGCCTGCTGCCCTCCGCCAGCCTGCAGCTGGCCTGCTGGTTTACACTCGGCGTTGTTCATGCCGTTCATGTGTTCGCCGGCGCCATCTTCACCGGGTGGCTGGCGGGACCGGCGTTCCGCATCAAGGCGGATGATCGCGCGAGGTGGACCGCACGCATCGAGGCGACGCGCCGCTACTGGATCTTCGTCGATCTCGTGTGGCTCGCCCTCGTCGGGAGCTTCTACATATGAGCTGCCCCATCTGCGGACCATCGGAAAGCGCGGCGCTGGCCGCCGGCGTCCGTGCCGGTGTCGGCATGCTGATTCTCGTCACCGCGGTCGTCGGCCTCGGCATCGCGCGACTCGCCTGGCGGCTGTGGACCCTCAGGTCCTTCGACTCGCTTGAACGCCCTATCGCTCAGGACAGGGATCGCGCATGATCGATCGCTGGCTCCCCGCCGCCGCATCCGCCCACGCCGCCACCCTGGACGCGGTGCTGCGGAGCATTCACTGGCACATCTTCGTGATCTTCGCCGTGTGGCTGGCGCTGCTCATCGTCATCCTGATCAAGTTCCGCAGCGGCGCGAATCCGGAGCCGCGCCAAGCCGGCGTGCGCGGCCTGTGGCCGGCAATCGCGATCGGCGCGGTCATCGCCGGCGACGTGTTCATTCTCGCGACCCAGGCCTTGCCGGCGTGGGCGGCACGCGTCGCACCACCGCCCGCGGGCGTGACACCCATCGAGGTCCGCGTGACCGGCCAGCAGTTCGCCTGGAACATCCACTACCCCGGACCAGACGGTGTCTTCGGGCGCACCGACAATACGCTAATCAGCGCGTCGAATCCCGTCGGCATCGATCGCGGCGACGCCGCCGCAACAGACGATGTCGGGCTGCTGAACATTCTCACGCTTCCGGTGGACCGGACCGTCGTCATTCGGTTGACGAGCCGCGACGTGGTCCACAGCTTCACGCTGAACGAAATGCGCGTGAAGCAGGACGCCGTGCCCGGCACGACGGCCCGCGTGTGGTTCACGCCGACGATCACCGGCGACTGGGACATTGCCTGCTCGCAACTGTGCGGGCTCGGGCATTACCGCATGCGCGGCGAATATCACGTGGTCACCATGGACAACTGGAATAAGTGGATGGCCGACGAACAGGAGCGATTGAGACGATGACCACACGCAGGGACTTTCTCGCCATCGGCGGCATGGCCACCGCCGCGCTGACGACGCGCCTGACCGCGCAGCCGGACTCACTGGTCAGGCCCGCCCGCCTGAAGCCGGGCGACACGGTGGGGCTGATCAACCCCGCCGGCGCCACCTACAACGGTGTCGACCTCGACATCGTCCGCGAGACCTTCGAGGCGCTGGGCCTCAAGGTGAAGGTCGGCGCGCACGTGCTCGATCGTTACGGCTACCTGGCCGGCAAGGACGAGGACCGCGCCGCCGACGTCAACACGATGTTCGCCGACCGTGAGGTCCGCGGCATTGTCTGCATCCGCGGCGGCTGGGGCTGCGCGCGCATCATCCCGCGGCTCGACTACGACGTGATCCGCCGCAATCCGAAGATCCTGCTCGGCTACAGCGACATCACCGCGCTCCACTCCGCCATCCACTCGCGAACCGGCCTGGTGACCTTCCACGGGCCGGTCGGCATCTCGCAGTGGAACGCCTTCAACGTCGGCTGGCTCCGCCGCGTGCTGTTCGACGGCGAAGCGGTGACCTTCGAGAACGACAAGTCGTTCGACAAGGACGACACGCTGGTGCAGCGGCAGAACCGCATCCGCACGCTGACCCCGGGCGTGGCCCGCGGGCGGCTGCTTGGCGGCAACCTGACCGTGCTGACCACGATCATCGGCTCGCAGTACCTGCCGGATTTCTCGAAGTGCGTGCTGTTCATCGAAGACGTGGAGGAGGCGCCGTACCGGATCGATCGCATGCTGACGCAGCTCAGGCTGGCCGGCGTGCTCGCCAGGGCCAGCGCGGTGATCTTCGGCAATTGCACGGACTGCGATCCCGGGAACGGATTCGGGTCGCTGACGGTCGAGGACGCGCTGATCGAACACGTGAAGCCCCTCGGCGTGCCGGCGTGGAGCGGCGCGCAGATCGGCCACATCGACAAGCAGTTCACGCTGCCGATGGGTGTGGAGGTCGAGGTGGATGCGGTGAAGGGGACGATCAGGATGTTGGCAGCGGCAGTCAGCTGACCGGGGGTCCGGAGACCCGCCGCTGCTTTTCGATTGCCTCCCCGCGCGAGACCCAGCCGTCCCAGCCACCCTTGGGCGCCTTGGCGCCGGGGATGCCCTTCGCCGGCACACCGGCCAGCAGCACGAACGCGACTACCGCCTTTGCGAGTTGAGCCATGACTCCCTGAACCTCCGCTGATCGTCGGTCAGCGTGCCGCCGGCCTTTTCGACGGTCACGATCTCCACGCGCGGGTCTTCAACCAGCGCGATCGTGCCGTCCACCGTTTCGCCGCTCCGGCGAACGAAGCGCAGCGGCACGGTGTCGCCAGGCTTCCGCTTCGAGAGAGCCTCTTCGAAGATCGCCATCGACGTCAGGTCCACGCCGCCGAGGCTCACCAGTTGATCGTCCTGCGCGACGCCCGCCTGGTAGAGCGGCGACTGCCACGGCACCAGGCCGGTCACGCGCAGCGCGCTGCCACCGCCCTGCAGTTGGACCTGGCCCAGGAACGCCTTGCCGGCGGCCCGCTTGCGCAGCACCAGCCCGGCCCGGCCGAGCAGGCGCGGATAATCGACCAGCTCGCGACCTGCCACGAACTTGTTGAAGAAGTCGTTGGCAAAGCCGCGGTCGCCCGACACCTTCGCGAGCGTCTCTTTCAGCCCGTCAAGCGTGTAGGCCGTCGCCACCTTGCCGGGTTCCTTCTGCCCGGGCCGGCCGAACTGCGCCCACAACGCCTTCATGAAGTCATCCGCCGTGGTCTTGCCATCCGATCGATCGCGCAGGGACAGATCCAGGCCGAGGCCGATCGCCGATCCGTAGGTGTAGTACGAGATGAACAGGTTGGGCCAGGCCGTGCGATCGATCGACACCGCGGCATCCACGAACGGCGCCAGCCGGCTCATGTCGATCGCGCCGCGGAACTGCCGGCCGGGACTCAAGGTGACGGCGTTGATGATGCCCGCGAGGTCGCCGATGAACCCATCCATGGTCATCAGTCCGGCGCGCTCGAGGATCAGGCCGTCGAAGTAGTTGGTGAAGCCCTCGCCGAGCCACAGGTCGTCGCTCATGTCGGCTTCTTCGAAGTCGAACGGCTCGATGCCCTTCGAGCGCAGGCGCTCCATGTTCCAGGTATGGAAGAACTCGTGCGACACGGTGCCGAGAATGCCCTGCCGCTGCTGCGGATTGCGCAGCGCCCCGGAGCTGGTGAGCGACGTGCTGTTGCGGTGCTCCATGCCGTCGCCGTTGGCCCACGGCAAGTAGACGCTCAGGAACGTGTAGGTGTTGGTCTCGAAGCGCGGCAGCTCGCCGAACACCGGGACGGCTTCGCGGACGATGCGCTCGACGTCTTTGGCGAAGGCATCGGCGTCGGCGTCGGTGCCGTCGTGGGTCAGGGCAATGCGGAAGGTCGGCGGTGGACCGTTCCGCTTCTGGCCATCGTCCACGGTGAACTCGCGGAGCGTGAAGGCGCTGAAGTCGGTGGGGCTGTCCATCAGGTAGTGGATATTGGGCGCGGTGAAGACCAGCGGATCAGTGGTCGGGAACAACTGCGTGGCCACCTTCCACGACTTGCCGGACGGCTGCACGAACGTAACCCGCGCCGGTCGCTCGAACCACCCGCGGGCGAACATCAGCGCCGCTGGGATGTTGATGTGCGCGTGCATCGAGTCGATGCCGAGATAGGTGCCGTCGGTGCGGTCGCCGAAGACCTTGTAAGTCACCACGACCGTGCCGTCGTGGCCGGCGATGTCCCACTGGTGGGGATCCGGACGAGCGGCCGTCAGTGGCTGGCCCTTGCCGTTGACCACCGAGACGTCGAACACGTTCTTGGCAAACTCGTGGAGGGCGTAGCGACCCGGCGAGGTCCGCGCCATCCGCACCTGCAGCACTCCCGCGGGCACCGCGGCGAACTTCGCTTCCACCTGCATCCAGCGATGCTCCGGCGCGGGGAACGAGAGCTGGTATTCAACCGGCGCCTGCGCCCACGCGGCGCTGGCGACGAGCACGAAAATGAAGACGGCGATGAATCGTTTGGCCATTCCGGTTTAGCATACATCCATGAGAAGACTCGGGATTCTCGTCGCCCTCGCGGCCATGTTGATGGCTCAACCTTCGGCTCAGTCCGACCCGAAAACCGCTGCTCTCGGGTGGCTCGACAGCAACGCCTCGACTCTCAACCGGGTCAACCGCAACATCTGGACCTGGGCAGAGACGGGGCTCGAGGAAACCAAGTCGTCCGCCGAATTACAGGCCCTGCTCCGGGATAACGGCTTCGCCGTCGAGGCGGGCGTGGCCAACATGCCCACGGCGTTCGTGGCGAGCTACGGCACCGGCAAACCGGTGATTGGCATCCTCGCCGAATTCGATGCGCTGCCGGGTCTGTCGCAGGACGCCTCGCCGGAACGCTCGTCGCGCACCGGCGTAATGGCCGGGCACGGCTGCGGCCACAGCGTGTTCGGCACGGCCAGCAGCGGCGCCGCCATCGCCATCAAGCAGGCGCTCGCCTCCGGCGCCATCAAGGGCACGGTCAAGCTGTTCGGCACGCCGGCGGAAGAAACCGGCATCGGCAAGACCTACATGCTGCGCGAAGGCATCTTCAAGGACGTCGACACCATCCTGGCGTGGCACGCCGGCGATTCCACGGCCGCGTCGTGGGACTACTCCAAGGCCATGGTGTCGGTGAAGTTCAAGTTCGAGGGCCTCGCCTCGCACGCCTCGGTCTCGCCGTACCAAGGCAGGAGCGCGCTCGACGCGGTGGAGCTGATGAGCGTGGGCGTCAACTACATGCGCGAGCACGTCAGGGAAGACACCCGCATCCACTACGTGATCACCAACGGCGGCGGGCAGCCCAACGTGGTGCCGCCGTCGGCGGAGGTCTGGTACTACCTGCGCGCCAACAAGCACACCGACGTCGAAGACCACTTCGTGTGGCTCAGCGAGATTGCCCGGGCCGCGGCGGCGATGAGCCGGACGAAGCTGATCGAAACGCGCGTGGACGCCGACATGCACGAGGTGCTGCCCAACCGCACGCTGGTGGAGGTAATCCAGAAGAACCTGGAGCTGGTGGGCGCGCCCAGATTCGACGAGCGCGAGAAGGCATTCGCGCGCGCGACCCAGAAAGACCTCAAGCCGCAGCCGGCGCTCGCCCTCGCCGAGCGCGTCGAGGCGCTGCCCGCCGGGCCGCCGAGCCAGGGCACGCACTCCACCGACGTCGGCGACCTCACCTGGTTCTTCCCGGTCGGCCAGTTCACCGCCGCGACTCACACCTTCGGCGCGCCGGGACACAGCTGGCAGATTGTCGCGTGCACCGGCACGAGCATCGGCGAGAAGGGAATGATGGTGGCCGCCAAGGCGATCGCCGCGTCGGCGATCGATCTGTATCGCTCACCCGAGCTGATTCAGCGATCGCGCGAGGATCTCAAGAGGTCGATGGCGGATCAGAAGTACACGACGCTGATCCCGGAAGGGCAGAAAGCGCCTAAGACGATCCGCTGAGGCTGTCGAAGGGTTGTGTTCGCCGATGTCGTCGATTACAGGTTCCCGGCCTCCGGCTCGTCCAGTACCTCGCGGATCTTCTTCGCCAGCTGCATCGGCGTGAACGGCTTCTGCAGGAAGGGCTTGCCTTCATCCAGCACGCCGGTCTTGACGATCGCCTCGTCCATGTAGCCAGACATATACAGCACGCGAATCGAGGGGCGCAACGCGCGCAGGGCTTCAGCCACTGCCGGGCCGCTCATGTCGCCGAGGATGACGTCGCAGAGCGCGAAATCGAAATGCCGGGTGTCGTCACTGCCCAGCGCCAGTCCGGCCCTGCCGGACGCGGCCTCCGTCACCGAGTAGCCCAGTCGTAACAGCAGTTCCTTCGACAGCCGGCGAACCGAGGCGTCGTCTTCCACCAGGAGGATGTGCTCGGTGCCCTCGGGCATCTTCTCGACCGACGGATCCACCGGCGCCTGCGCCGGCGCGTCCGCGCGCGGCAGGTAGATGCGGAAGGTGGTGCCGAGGCCGAGCTCGCTCGACACCGAGATGTGGCCGTCGCTCTGCCGGACGATGCCGTAGGCGGTGGAGAGGCCGAGGCCGGTGCCTTTGCCGACGTCCTTGGTGGTGAAGTACGGCTCGAAGATGCGGGCGCGCACTTCCGGCGGCATGCCGACGCCGGTGTCAGACACTGACAGCATCACGTAGGGGCCGGGCTTGATGTCCGGCTGATCCGCCACCGCCGCCTCGTCGAGGACGGCGTCGGCGGTTTCCACGGTGAGGCGGCCGCCCTGCGGCATGGCGTCGCGCGCGTTGACGACCAGGTTCATCACCACCTGTTCCACCTGGCCGGGGTCGACGCGTACGTGCGGCGTCGTCGCCTTGCCGGTGACCGTCATCACGATGTCTTCGCCAATCACGCGGCGCAGCATCGGTTCCACCTTGCCCAACGCGGTGTTGAGGTCGATGACCTTCGGCTGCAGCACCTGGCGGCGGCTGAACGCGAGCATCTGGCGCGTCAGATCGGCGGCGCGCATCGCGGCGCGGCCGATCTCTTCGGCGTCGGCGCGCCGTTCGTCCTTGGGGTCGAGCGAGGTCAGCACGATCTCGGTGTAGCCGATGATCGCGGTGAGCAGGTTGTTGAAGTCGTGCGCGATGCCGCCCGCCAGCCGGCCCACGGCCTCCATCTTCTGCGAGTGCCGCAGCTGCTCTTCGAGCAGCAACCGCCGTTCGAGCGCGTCGTCACGCTCCGCCATGATGGCGGCGAGCAGCTGGCCGCTGAGCGACCCCAGGCTCAGGAAGGCGAACAACAGGAACTGCGTGAACGCGACCGGGAAGGTGGCGAACGGGCCGACGCCCATGCCGGCAATGACGAGGGCGAACGCCGAGATCAGCGCCACGACGGTGGCGGCACCCCGGGCGCCGAAGCGGAGCCCGGCCCAGCCGACAATCGGGAAGAACACGAACCCGACGGGCACGTCGCGGTCCGCGAACACGCCCCACAGGCCGAACATCAGCTGCGCGCCGGCCCACAGGGTGATCATCAGCGCGATGGCCTCGGCCACGCGCGGCCACGTCCACACCGTGCAGCGGCCCCTGAACCACGCCAGGATCAACGTCGCGGTCACCACGGTTCCGAGCCAGTCACGAAGCCACCACAGGGTGAGCTGGTAGAGGAACTCCCCTGCGGAGACGGTGCCGGCGACGAAGCTGATGCCGACCACGATTACGGCGGCCGCCAACGCGCCGGCCGGGCCGGCCACCAGGGACAGGATGATCGGGTCGCGCACCCGCTCGAGACGCTCGTCGAACTTCAGCGCGCGCAAGATGCGGACGACCAGGATCGGCTGGACCACTTGCGCCAGGGCCATGAAAACCGACCACTGGAGTGCGAACCGGGGATAGTCGACCAGGAACGACCCGAGCACCACGCCCGGCAGCAGGCGGAAGCCGCCGATGTAGGTGATGGCCACGGCCAGGCCGACGGGTGGCCAGATCGGCGTGGCGGTGCGGCCACCGATGGTCGGCCACAGCACCAGTTCGGCCAGCCCCCACGCGAGCAGCGCCACGACGAGGTTGAGCACCACCAGCCCGGCCCGGTCGTGGGCGGCAAGCCAGGCTCGCAGGGAGGTCGTCAGGGCGGAAATCTCGCGCACGTGGAGTGAAGCGTATCGGCTGAAGTCCGTGGGCGCAAGGTGGTAGCTTCGACGCCGGGACCGACTCCAAGTTACACTCCAAGGGTGGATTGCCCTTGGAGGATGACATGGTAACGAGACGACGAGTGTTGTGGCTGCCGGTAGCGTGCGTGGCCCTGGTGATGACGGGGGCCCTGGGCCTGTCGGCCCAATCGGGCGAATCGGTTGATCTCCAAGCCATCCAGCGCATCAAGGAAGAGGCTTTCGATCGCTCGCAGGTGATGGACACCGCGTGGTGGCTCACCGAGGTCCACGGGCCGCGGCTCACCAACTCACCGCAGATGCGCGCCGCCGCTGATTGGACCGTGAAGAAGCTGTCCGAGTGGGGTCTCGCCAACGTCAAGCAGGAGCCCTGGGGCGCCGAGTTCGGGCGCGGCTGGAGCAACGAGCGCACCGTGGTCCACGTGATCAAGCCGACGCCGTGGCCGGTCGTCGCCTATGCCAGGGCGTGGACGCCGGGCACCGGCGCCGCGATCACCGCCGACGTGGTGCTCGCGCCGATGGCGGCCGACGCCGACCTCGACAAGTTCAAGGGCAAGCTGAAGGGCAAGGTCGTCCTGTTGCAGGCCGCGCGTCCGGTGGCGCCGCTGTGGGACGCGCCCGCCAAGCGCTTCACCGACACCGACCTCACCGGCATGCAGCAGCAGGAAGTGGGTCCGGCGCGCGGTCAGGGCAACTTCAACCCCGGCCAGACGCAGGCGTTCGCCGCGAAGCGCAACGCGTTCCTGCTGGCCGAAGGCGTGGTGGCCGTGCTCGAGCCGGGCAACGGCCGCGGCGACAGCGGCAGCGTGCTCACCGGCGGCGGTGGTCCGCGCGACCTGAAGGCCCCGCCGGTGCCGGCGCAGTTGTCGGTGGCCACCGAGCACTACAACCGGCTGGCGCGCATGGTGGAAAAGGGCACGCCGGTCACCATTGAGGTGGACGTGCGCAATACCTTCCACGACGCCAACCTCGGCATGTTCAACATCGTCGCCGAGATTCCTGGCACCGATAAGGCCGACGAGATCGTGATGCTGGGCGCCCACTTCGATTCGTGGCACGCGGGCACCGGCGCGGTAGACAACGCGTCGGGCTCGTCGGTGATGATGGAAGCGATGCGCATCCTGAAGCAGTCCGGCGTCAAGCTGCGCCGCACGGTGCGCCTTGGCTTGTGGACGGGTGAAGAGCAGGGCCTCATCGGCTCGCGCGAGTACGTGAAGGCTCACTTCGCCGATCCGGCCAACATGCAGTTGAAGCCCGAGCACGCCAGGCTGGCCGGCTACTTCAACATGGATAACGGCACCGGCGCCTATCGCGGCGTCTACCTGCAGGGCAACGAGGCCGTGGCGCCCATCTTCCGCGCGTGGATGGAACCGTTCCGCAACATCGGCATGACCGACCTGACCATCCGCAACACCGGCGGCACCGATCACCAGGCCTTCCACGCCGTGGGTCTGCCCGGCTTCCAGTTCATCCAGGACCCGGTGCAGTACTCGAGCCGCACGCACCATTCCAATCTCGACGTCTACGACCAGCTGATCGCGGGCGACCTGATGAAGAACGCGGCGATCACCGCGGCGTTCGTCTACCACGCCGCGAACCGTGAGCAGATGCTGCCCAGGCGCGCGCTGTCCAAAGCAACGCCGGCCACGAGGTAATCGCGAATTTCGCGATCTGCTGAGTTGGCGACTTGTTGATTTGAGCCCGACCCGCGAGCCGAGCGAGGCCAGAGGCCGAGCGATGGCAAGCCAGAGGGATTCGTTCCCATTCCCGGTGAGCCGAAGGCGAGCCGGGATGTGACTGAATCGGCCTCGCCGCCACGAAATGAGGCCGCAGGCCGAATGAGTGGCGGTGAGGCAGGGATTCGAACCCTGGGTAGGGGTTTAAATCCCTACAACGGTTTAGCAAACCGCCGCCTTAAGCCTCTCGGCCACCTCACCGCAGCCTTGTAAGTATACGCGCCTCAAGCACTTGCGGATCCTGCAAATATTTCTCGTGAAGGCGATCTCACAGTGATAACGGTTTGAAAAACCGTCGCCTTTCCCGTAAGCCAATGATGGACAACAAGTTCCGCAACTTGGTGCATGCCGATCGACCGCCCCGCGTGGGCACACTCCTGGGCACACTCGTCAAATGCGCCTGAAATCGCGTGCCTCCGATGGCCGCGCATATGCACGCGTCAGCGACGACGGCTGTGCCCAGGAGTATGTGCCCACCTTTTGGTTCCGTTCGGAACACATTCGATTCGCCCGCGGCCCGATGCTGACATCCGTCTATGTCGCTAGACAGGTTGTCGATCTGACTTGTAAACTGTGTCGATGACGGCCAAGGATCTGCGGCGAATCTTGTGAAGACCTACAAAGTTGCATTCGAACGAGATGAGTCGGGTTGGTGGGTCGCGTCGGTGCGCGGTTTGCGTGGTTGCCACACCCAGGGCCGCACGGTCGATGAAGCCCGGCGGCGCATCGTCGAAGCTATGAAGTTGTTTGTCGACGATGCACGCACGGCCAAGATCGTAGACGACGTCAAGCTTCCGACGGGGGCCGCGCAAGCGATCCGCGCCTACGCCACACTGCGCAAGAAGGCGGAGCGCGAAGATCGGCGCGCGGCGCAGGCGGCCAGGCACGCCGTGCGTGTGTTGCGCGGAGGACGGCTGAAGATGAGCGCTCGCGATGCCGCACGGCTGCTGGGACTGTCGCACCAGCGCGTGCATCAGCTCACACAGACTGATGCGTAAGGCGTGGGGGCGTGAACACCCAACCCCTCCCACTCCGTGAATCCTGTCAAGAACAGGCTGTTCAATGGCCTACATGCCTTTTGAGGTTTAGCGAATGAAGCGAAAAGGGCCCTGAATTCGCTTCAGGCATTGTCTCAAACAGAGGAGGACATGCCGAGGACGAAGGCGGTCTGTCATACCTCTTTCAGCCGGCCGGATGCGTACTTATGCAGCAGGCTCGCGATCAGCGTCTGGTACGGCAGCCCTTCCGCGAGCGCCCGCTTCTGAATCGCCTCCAAGTCCTTGCTCGACAGGCGAATATTCAGCCGCCGATCCTTGCGGAAGGTAGCCTTGGCGTATCGCGAGTACCGCGTTCGCTCGCGCTTGCCCCCCTTGGCGGACTTCCACTCGCCCCCCTCAACCGACTCAAGTAACTCCTTCTCGTCAGCGTCCATCTTCATCGTCGAACTCCTCACCGAGGTACTGCTTCGTGGCCTTCCGGCTCGGGATGATCGTCTTCAGGAAGACCGTGTGCTCGTCCTCCACGAACGGGACCAGGTAGACGTAGTCGTCGCGCCGCACGACGAAGATCCGCTGATCGGCGTATCGCTCCGGGTGCGGGTGCGCCAGGATGTCGAGCAAGTCTCCGCGCTCGATATGGAAGACGATGTCCTCAAAGCCGATGCCACGTTCGGCCCTGAGCTTCGCGTTCTTCGCGTCGTCCCAGCCGAACAATTTCACGGGCGCCAGTGTATCACGACGTGTGCCTGAAAGGCACACATTGGCATCGTCTCAAGTGTGCCCACCAGTGTGCCCGAACGCGGTCCTATGACGATCAGACGGCAGCCAACGCCAACCAAGATCCCAACAAAAAACGGGCCTGAAATCATCGATTTCAGGCCCGTTCTGTGATTCCTGGCAGTCTTGGCAAACCGCCGCCTTAAGCCTCTCGGCCACCTCACCTGGCGGACGGCAGCATCGAAGCCCCACGCGGGTCCGCGGTGGTCGAGGGCGGCACCACGGTGCTCCTGGTGTCGAGGGCGGGCGAGGTCGCGGAGACTGTCAAGGCGATGACCGAACGCGCCCTTTAGCGCCACGCGTCGAAGGCGGCCCGACTAGTCGCGGCGTTCGGTCACCGAGTAGTTGTTCAGTAACGCCATCAGCCTGGCAGCGGCCGCGGGCGGGCGCACGCCCGAGGTCACGATGTGGCGATTTTCGAGCTTCTCGCCATACAACTCGGCGTTGTCATCCAGATCCTGCCGCAATGTGGCCCCTTCGAGGGCGACACCGGCAAACAGCCCTTGCGAGCGCGACCACGACAGGATGTCGGCGCGCATTTGCACATCCGTTTGGGCCGTGACCGTGCGTCCCACGGGGCCTGCCGCGACCGAGGCCTCTCCGCCCAGCGTGAACTTGCTCTCCAGCAGTTTCTCCGCGCCGCGTTCACTCATGATCAGCATGATCAAGTCTGTCGAGGAGGCGCCGATCTGGAAGCCGACGCTCCCGCCCTCGATGCGAACCGTCGCGGGCGCAGACCAACCAACGCCGCTCTTGTTCCGGCAAGACAGGAACCCTTTTCCGTATTTGCCGCCGACGACGAACGCCGCCGTCTTGAGTTCCGGGACGATCACAATGCAATGAGCCTTCCTGACGAGGTCCTGGGGAATGCCCTTGTCGGGCGTGCCCATGATCTCCGAGAAGACTGCCGCCGCCTCGCCAAGTCGCTTGGCCGCATCGTCGTCCGCGGCCAGTAGTGGCGTCAGCGCCATGGTGGCCACGATAGTTATCGTAATGACGAGTTTCACAGTTACACCTTCCTGGTGAAAGCGCTGCAAGCTGCGTGCCCGGCCCAACATGACGGCGGGATTGGGTCCAAGACGAAACTTCGTCACAGAATGGGCATCGGCGCACTCACTTCGGGCGCCTCATCATCCTGGACGACCTGCAGGAGGGAAGGATTGACCTTGAGGCGCCTGCCGCGTTCTTCGATGAACCCGAGCTTCTTGAACTTCCCGATGAAGCTGTTCACGCGCGAACGGGTGGTGCCGACCATCTCCGCGATGATCTCCTGGGAAATGTTCGGCAACAGGCCCCGGCCCTGGCGCCGCCCGTTGTAGCCGGCCAGCACGAGCAGCGTCCGCGCCAGGCGCTGCTCACTGGAATGCAGGAGCATATCGGTCAAGTCGGCTTCAAGGCGAGTGTTGCGCGCGAGCACGTGCGCGATGAACCGATCCGCGATTGGCGACCGTGTTTGCAGCAGCCGGCTCATTTCGCCCTTCGCCAAGACGAACACCGTCGCCGGCGTGAGGGCGGTGGCCGTCTGCCGCCGTTCGGTTTGGCCGCTGAGCGCCTCTTCTCCCAGGAATGCGCCGGGCCCCATGAGGCCGCAGACTGCTTCCTTACCGTTGCGCGCTGCCACGGTCAGCAGAATCTGGCCGTGCTCGATGTGGATGACGCTGTCGGACGCGTCGCCCTGCCGGAACACGACCGCACGCCGAGCGTGATCGATCCGCGCGAATGGAGTGCCGGTTGACTCGAAGAGGGCGCGGACATTGGATGCGTGGCGACCCAACCTGTCGGCACCCGGCCGCGGAACGGGCACGATGAGCGGCCGCCGGATGGTGGGCGCCGTCGATGGTTGCGGCATCGCCGCTGCCTGCAGCAAATGCCGTACCCATCGGCCAGTGGCCGGAATTGGACCTAATCCTGCGGCTCGGGGAACGTGCAGACGGACAATTTCTTGGCCGGTGCGAAAATCTCAGCGGGTTAGTCCTATACGGCTGAGGTGGCTGACGGCAGCTGCCCACGCCCGGCGGGCATCGCATGCACCGGGAGGCGCACGGTGAAACGGCTGCCGCGCGCCGGCCCGTCGCTGGCCACGCCAACGCTGCCG
Organism: uncultured Acidobacterium sp.; assembly: GCA_964355095.1. GTDB lineage: Bacteria > Acidobacteriota > Vicinamibacteria > Vicinamibacterales > UBA2999 > 12-FULL-67-14b. The sequence goes on along the minus strand of CAYHCX010000037.1, from coordinate 6,207 downwards.
CCGTGGAGTTCCGCCAGTCGGCGCACGAGCGCCAGGCCCAGGCCCATGCCTCCACGGGCCTGGTCTCGAGACTCGGCCAGTTGCATGAACGGTTCGAAGATGCTTGTGAGCCGCTCGGCCGGAATGCCGGCCCCGTCATCCTGCACCGACACGACGGCGTCCCCGCCCTCGGACGACACGGCGACCGTGATGTGCCCGGCATCGGGGGTGTACTTCGCGGCGTTGTCCACGAGATTCGAGACGACTTGCACGACGCGAATCGGGTCGGCTTCGACGACGACCGGCTCGCTCCCCAACAAGACGGTCAGCACTTGCCGCCGGTTTTCGAGCTCTGCCCGGCGCGCCTCGAGGGCGCTGGCGACGATCGCGCGAAGATCCACGCGCTGAACGTCAAGCAGCAGCTTGCCGTTCTCAATGCGGGCCATGTCGAGCAGGTCGTCCACCAGGCGGCTGACATGCCGGCATTGACGCCCGATCACATCAACGCTGCGCCGCACGTCCTCATCGTCGCCGGCCCGCATCTTGAGCACCGCGGCGGCAGTGGTGAGCGCCGCCAGCGGATTCCGCAGTTCGTGACCCAGTGTGGCAATGAACTGGTTCTTGCGTATCTCGTTGTGAGCCGCCGCCTCGCTCGTCCGCCACACCTGCCACGCGGCTGACGCGAACGTGGTCAGGACGCCGACCACACGCGCGTCTTCGCTGTCGAACGTGCGCTCGTCGGTGTGGCTGACAATCCAGACGGTTCCGACCGGGACGTCGTGATCGTGAAACGGCACCAGGAGCGCCTCGACAAACCGGGGCTGATTCCGCAGCGCGGGGAAGCATCGTTCCGGCACCCGCAGCAGTTGCACACCATTTCGGTCGATGCAGACACCGCACGGACTGGCGTGCCGTGGCATGGTGGTTCCGCGAGCGGCGGCGGCGAGGCCGGCCACGGCTTCCCAGCGGAAGAAATCCCCCTCGATCAGGCTGATGCCCGCCGTGTCGGCGTGACAGAGATCCAGGGCAACTTCCGCCAATTTCTGGAGCATGTTGCGCGGGTTGAGGGCCAGCTCGGTGACCAAGGCGGTCAGGGCGCGGTGTTCGGCTTCGAAATCCGGCGAGCGCCGGGCGCGTCGATCCAGGTCGGCGGTCACGACCACGTCGTCAAGGGTGACCAGGGAAGGTAGCGTCATACAGGCCTTGAGGGTTGAGTCAAAGTATCCTCCGGCCAACGATTTCGAGTGTGCCGTATTGCACAATCGTCAATTGGGACGAGGCCGCTGGCATTACCCCGGGCGAAGGAGTAGATTTCGGCTGAGCACCGCCATGCAGCGCCCCCCCTCGCGCGTTGCCCTCCCCCGGTCGACGAATCCAGCGTGGTGGGGCCGCGTGGGCGCGGCCTTCGCCGGCGCCCTGCTGATTCTGGCCGCCATCACGGCGGTCAACGTCGCGAGCGTCCTTGAAGGCCGGACCTTGTCGGGCGAGCGCACCCGGATGCGCGAACTGCTGCTCCAGATCGGCAAGTTGCGTTCCGCCCTGCAGGACGCGGAAACGGGGCAACGCGGCTTCCTGCTCACCGGGGATGAGGCCGACCTCGGGCCCTACCATTCGGGCCTCAACGACGTGCAGGTTCACCTTGCCGCTATCGACAGGCTGGACGACCAGTACCGCACAGCGACATTCGACATCTCACGCGTTCGCCCACTGATCGCTGAACGGCTCTCCGTCCTCGCCGACGGCCTGTCGGCCTACCGCGCGGGCGGCGTCGAGGCCGCGCTGCCCATCATCCGCTCCGGCCACGGCAAGGCCGTGATGGACGACGTCCGCCGCGTCCTGAACACACAGCAGGAGGAGATCCAGCGCGTCCTCGACGAACGGTCGAACCGCGCCGACGCCAACAGCCGCCGCGCCATCATCCTGCTCGTGGCCGGGACGACGGTCAGCACCTTCCTTGTCGCCTTCGCCTTTGTCTGGCTTCGCCGCGAGGTCGCCGACCGGCGCACGGCCGAGGCCAGCTTGTCGCGGATCCTCGACGCATCGTTGGATGCGATCTGCTCCTTCGACGCCGAGGGGCGCTTCGTGCAGGCCAGCGCGGGCGGCGAGCGTGTGTGGGGCTATCGGCCAGAGGAGTTGCTCGGCACGCCCTACATCGACAAGGTGGTGCCGGAGGACCGCGAGAAGACGGTGGCCATGGCCGCCACGATCATGGCGGGCGCCCCCACGACGGCCTTCGAGAACCGCTACCAGCGCAAGGACGGCACCGTGGCACACGTCATGTGGTCGGCCCAATGGTCGTCCGCCGACCAGGTGATGTTCTGCGTGGCGCGCGACATCACCGAGATGCAGGGGGCGCGCGAGGCGGCCCGCCGGCATGCCGAGACGCTGGAGCGGACGTTGGCGGAGCTGGTGGTGGCCCGCGACCGCGCCGAGGCCGCCGATCGCCTCAAGTCGGCCTTCCTGGCCACCATGTCGCACGAGCTGCGGACGCCGCTCAATGCCATCATCGGGTTCACCGGCATCCTCTTGCAGGGCTTGGCCGGGCCCCTGAACGCGGAGCAGCAGACACAACTCGGCATGGTGCAAGGCAGCGCGCGGCACCTCCTGGCGCTCATCAACGACGTCCTCGACATCTCGAAGATCGAGGCGGGCGAACTCAAGGTCGGCCACGCCCCGTTCGACCTTCGCGCCGTCATCGATCGCGCCCTGGGGGTGGTGAGGCCCTCGGCCGACGCCAAGGGGCTCAGGCTCACCTCGAGGCTGGATCCCCGCATCGGCGCGGCCGTGGGCGACGCCCGTCGAGTCGAGCAGATCCTGCTGAACCTCCTGAACAACGCGGTGAAGTTCACCAGCCAGGGTGAGGTGACACTCACGGCCGACCTGGCCGAGGGAGAATGTCGGATGCAGGTCATCGACACGGGCATCGGAATCGCCGCGGACGACCTGGCCACCCTGTTCGAGCCGTTCCGTCAGATCGACACGGGCCTGGCGCGCAACCACGAGGGCACCGGCCTCGGCCTGGCCATCTGCCAGCGGCTGGCTCACCTGCTGGGCGGCCGCATTCACGCGGCCAGCCGGCCCGGGGAGGGCAGCGTGTTCTCAGTCAACCTCCCCGTCAATGCGCCGGTGCCGTCATGAGGACCAGGGTCCTGCTGATCGAGGATAACGAGCAAAACCGCTACCTGGTCACGTTCCTGCTCGAGCGGCACGGCTTCACGGTGGTCCACGCGGCCACGGGACCGCGGGCGATTGATCTCGCCGACCGAGAGGCCTTCGACATCATCCTGCTCGACATCCAGCTGCCGGAGATGGACGGCTACGCCGTGGCGCGCCGGCTCAGGCAGATGCAATCGCTGCACGGCGTCCCCATCGTCGCCGTCACGTCGTACGCCATGGCCGGCGACCGCGAGAAGGCGCTGGAGGCCGGCTGTAACGGCTACATTGAGAAGCCCCTCAACCCCGACACGTTCGTCACCGATGTCAGACGTCACCTGCGTCCGCGGGAGGAAGGGGGCGCCGCATGACCCACGTGCTCGTCGTCGACGACCAGCCCGCCAACCTCTACCTCCTCCGCACCCTGCTGACGGCCCACGGGTGCCGCGTGGATGATGCCCGCCATGGCGCCGAGGCCCTGGTCAAGGCGCGCCGGGAGCCGCCCGACCTGGTCGTCTCGGATCTGTTGATGCCGGTGATGGATGGCTACACCCTGTTGCGCCACTGGAAGGCCGACGATCGACTGAAGGAGGTCCCGTTCGTCGTGTACACCGCCACCTACACCGAGCCCCAGGACGAGCGCCTGGCGCTCGAGCTGGGAGCCGACGCCTTCATCGTGAAGCCCGCGGATCCGGACGCCTTCATGGCACGCCTCAACGAGGTGTTGTCGCAAACGAGATCGGGTGTGCTGGCCGCGGGGGAACTCACGGCGCCGCCGGGCGAGGCGCAGCTCAAGCAGTACAGCGAGGTCCTGGTCCGCAAGCTTGAAAAAAAGCACCTGGCGCTTGAACTGACCAACCGCGAGCTGTCCCACCGCGAGGCCGGCTACCGGCAGATGTTCCAGAGCAACCCTTGCCCGATGTGGGTGTACGACCTCGAGTCGCTGCGCTTCCTGGCGGTCAACGACTCTGCCGTGGCCCAGTACGGCTACACCCGCGAAGAATTTCTCGACATCTCCATCGCGGACATCCGGCCCCCGACGGACGTCGCCGCGATGCGCGCGGCGGTAGCCTCGGTGTCGAGCGGCTTCAGCCCGGCCGCCGTCTTCCGGCATCGCCGCAAGGACGGCTCCACCATCCAGGTGGAGGTCAGCTCGCACACCGTCGACTTCGACGGACACCATGCGGAGCTGGTGCTGGCCCAGGACATCACGGCCAGGCGGCTGGCCGAGGAACGCGTCCGCTACCTCAACCGCGTTTATTCCGTCCTCAGCGACATCAACCAGGCCATCGTCCGGGAGGACGATCCGCGGACCCTTCTCGACGACGCGTGCCGCATCGCCGTGGAGAAGGGACGCTTCCGGCTCGCGTGGATCGGGTTGATCGACGCGGACACCGGCCAACTGCAAATTTGCGCGCACAGCGGCGCCGACGCCTCGACCCTCGAGATTCTCTCCCGGTTGATTCAGGCCGAACCGCCCGCAGGCTGCGCATTCACACGGCAGGCGCTTGATGGCCACGCCGGCATCTGCAACGACATCGCCGGGGACCCGCGCGCTGCGGAATGGCGCGGGGCCGCCCTGGAGCGGGGGTACGGGTCGATGGCGGCCTTCCCGTTGAAGACCGCCGACGGCGTGATGGGCGCGTTCAACCTGTATGCGGCCGAGCCTGATTTCTTTAACGACGAAGAGTCCTCGCTGCTGAACGAGCTGGCGGCGGACGTCAGCTTCGCGATGGAGGTGGCCAGGCGAGAGCAGGAACGGCGCGCCACGGAGTCACGGGTGGCGGCGCAGCGCTCGGCTCTGATCGCGCTGACCAACCGGACGCTCGACCTGCCCGACGTCGCGATGGAGCTGCGCCGCATCGCCGAGGCGGCGGCCCGCACGCTGGGCGTCGCCCGTGTCAGCATCTGGCGGTTCGGGGCGGACCGATCGTCAATCGAGTGCGTCGACCTGTTCGAGCTCGGGCCGCAGCGGCATTCGACCGGCGCGACGCTGTCGTCGGCCACTCATCCGCGCTACTTCAGCGCGCTCCTGAAGGCCGACGTGATCGCGGCCGACGACGCGCGGGCCCATCCCGACACGCGGGAGTTCGCCGACGACTACCTGCGGCCCCTCGGCATCACGTCCATGCTGGACGTCCCGACTGCCATCCGCGATGAACGCGCAGGCGTCTTATGCCACGAACACGTGGGCAGCGCGCGACAGTGGACGGAAGACGAGAAGACGTTCGCCGTGGCCATGGCCAACCTCGTGTCGTTGGCCTGGGAAGCCGGCGAGCGGCGCAAGGTCGAGGAGCAGTTGCGGCAGTCGCAGAAGATGGAAAGCATCGGCCAGCTCGCAGGGGGCGTGGCGCACGACTTCAACAACATCCTGGGCGTCATCATCCTGCAGCTCGAGCTGACGGCCATGACCGACGACCTGCCGGCGGAGGTGCACGAGGGCCTCGCAGAGGCGGTGGCATCGGCCAAGCGCGCCGCCGACCTGACGCGGCAATTGCTGCTGTTCAGCCGGCGGCAGGTGATGCAACTGCACGAGCTCGACCTGAACGAGGGCGTCACGAGCCTGGCGAAAATGCTGGGGCGGGTCATCGGCGAGGACGTGCAGTTGCAACTGCACCTGCATCCCACGCCCCTGGCGACACGCGCGGACCCGGGCATGCTCGACCAAGTGCTGCTGAATCTGGCCGTGAACGCCCGGGACGCCATGCCCGAAGGGGGGCACCTCACGATCGAAACCGGAAGGGCCACGTTCGACGAGGCCGGCGCCCGCCTGCATCCCGGAGCCAGTCCCGGTCGGTATGTAAGGCTGACCGTCGCCGACACCGGAACGGGCGTCCCACCGGAGGTCGTACCGAGGCTTTTCGAGCCGTTCTTCACTACCAAGGAGCCCGGCAAGGGCACCGGGCTCGGGCTGGCCACGGTGTTCGGCATCGTGCAGCAACATCGCGGCTGGATCGAGCTGGACGGCAGCGCCCCGAAGGGCGCTGTGTTTCACGTGTACTTTCCGGCGACGGCTGGCGCCGGCATCGAGGCCGCGCCCGACGAGCCGGTCGCACCCCGCCGTGGGACCGAGAC